>NZ_CP032707.1:2492500-2792500 GCF_003627995.1 Brevundimonas naejangsanensis
TCCTCATACAGGCGTGCTCGACTTCATCGGCGCGCAGGTCCATCGCGGCACGGGTACGGTGCGGGCCCGCGCGGTGATCGCCAATCCCGAAGGCCGACTCGCGCCGGGGCTGTTCGCGCGGATCCGACTGGATACCGCCGCCCCGCAACAGGCGGTGCTCATAGACGACCAAGCCGTCGGCTCGGATCAGGGCCAGACCTATGTTCTGGTCCTGGGGACAGGGAACAAGGTCGAGTACCGCGCCGTCAGCCTTGGCCGTGTGGTGGACGGTCTGCGCGTCGTCGAGAGCGGGCTGGAGCCCGGTGAAACGATCGTCATCAAGGGGCTGGTGCGCCCCGGCATGCAGATTACGCCGCGGCGCACGTCCATGCAGTCTCCTGCCGCAGCAACCGCGCCGGCCGCGCGCGCAGCGACGCCTGCAGCGGAGGCGGTGCGATGAGGTTTCCCCGCTTTTTCATCGACCGCCCTATCTTCGCGGTCGTGCTTTCGGTGCTGATGCTGATTGCAGGCGGGCTCGCTCTGCTGCGCCTGCCGCTGAGCGAATACCCGGCCGTGACGCCGCCCATGATTCAGGTCACGGCTGCCTATCCGGGGGCGAGCCCCGACATCGTCGCGGCAACCGTGGCCGCGCCGCTCGAGCAGGCCATCAACGGCGTCGAGAACATGCTCTACATGAGCTCCCAGGCGTCCAGTGATGGCCGGATGTCGATAAATATCTCCTTCAAACAGGGGACGGATCCGGATCTTGCGCAAATCCAGGTGCAGAACCGGGTGGCGCGGGCCCTGCCACGCCTTCCGCCGGAAGTGCAGCAGATCGGGGTGGTCACCGACAAGACCTCTCCCGATGTCCTGATGGTGGTGCACATGCGGGCCACGGACAAGCGCTACGACCCCCTGCACGTCTCCAACTATGCGGCCCTGAACGTCCGGGATGAACTGGCGCGTCTGCCCGGCGTGGCCAATGTCCTGATCAGCGGGGTGGGAGAGTACGCCATGCGCGTCTGGCTGGACCCGGCCAAGGTCGCGGCCATGGGGCTCACGGCCAGCGATGTCGTCGCCGCCATCCGCGAACAGAACGTCCAGGTCGCCGCCGGTTCGGTCGGTCAGCAGCCGGACGCGCGCTCGGCCTATCAGATTTCCGTTAACGCCCTGGGGCGGCTGACCACCGTTGAACAGTTCGGCGACATCGTCGTGAAGGCCGGTGAAGAAGGTCAGACCGTCAAGCTGAGCGACGTGGCGCGCATCGAGATGGGTTCGGACGCCTACACCATGCGCAGCCTGCTGAACGGCCAACCCGCCGTGGCCATGCAGATCCTGCAAAGCCCAGGCGCCAACGCGCTCGATGGCTCGAAGGCCGTGCGCGCGACCATGGAGCGCCTGAAGACCGACTTTCCCGAGGGCCTGACGTATGAGATCGCCTATGATCCGACGATCTTCGTGCGCGCCTCCCTGAAGTCCGTAGCCGTGACCTTGCTCGAGGCGACGCTGCTGGTGGTTCTGGTGGTGGTGCTCTTCCTGCAAAGCTGGCGGGCGTCCATTATTCCGCTCGTCGCCGTGCCCATCTCCCTGGTGGGCACGCTTGCTATGATGCATCTGTTCGGCTTCTCGCTGAACACCCTGTCGCTGTTCGGTCTGGTGCTCTCGATCGGCATCGTCGTCGATGACGCCATCGTCGTCGTCGAGAATGTCGAGCGGCACATCGCCTTGGGCAAGTCGCCCAAGGAGGCGGCGCGTGCGGCCATGGACGAAGTGACGGGACCGATCCTGGCCATCACCGCAGTGTTGGCGGCGGTCTTCATCCCGTCTGCCTTCCTCTCGGGCCTGCAGGGCGAGTTCTATCGGCAGTTCGCCCTGACCATCGCCATTTCGACGATCCTCTCGGCGATCAATTCGCTGACGCTTTCGCCGGCCCTGGCCGCCGTCCTGCTTCGTCCTCACCTTGGCGTCACCGAGCGGGACCGACTGACCCGCCTGATTGATCGCTTGTTCGGCGGCTTCTTCTCGCGCTTCAACCGTTTCTTCGACAGGTCGTCCGAGCGCTACGTCTGGTCGGTACGTCGGGTCGTTCGCGCCAGCGGCGCGGTCGGCATCCTGTATCTGGGCTTCCTGGGCCTGACCTGGCTGGGCTTCCATCAGGTGCCCGCGGGTTTCCTGCCGATGCAGGACAAATACTTCCTGGTGGGTGTCGCCCAACTTCCTACCGGCGCGTCGCTGGACCGGACAGAGGCCGTCGTCCAGCGAATGTCGGACACGGCCATGGCTGAACCCGGGGTCCAGAGCGTGGTCGCCTTCCCGGGCCTGTCGTCCAACGGCGGGGCCAATCTGCCCAACTCCGCACTGATGTTCATCATGCTTGATGACTTTGACGAACGGACAACCCCCGAGCTGACGGCCAACGCCATCGCCGGCAAGCTGATGGGCAAGTTCAGCCAGATCCCTGACGGGTTCGTCGGCGTGTTTCCGCCGCCTCCGGTCCCCGGCCTTGGCGCTCTCGGCGGATTCAAGCTTCAGATCGAGGATCGCGCAGGCCTGGGTTACGAGGCGCTGGCCCAGGCGCAGGCGGCGGTTATGGCCAAAGCCATGCAAACGCCGGAACTGGTCGGCATGCTGGCCAGCTTCCAGACCAACGCTCCGCAGCTGCAGGTCAGCGTCGATCGCGTCAAGG
Organism: Brevundimonas naejangsanensis; assembly: GCF_003627995.1. Lineage (NCBI taxonomy): Bacteria > Pseudomonadati > Pseudomonadota > Alphaproteobacteria > Caulobacterales > Caulobacteraceae > Brevundimonas > Brevundimonas naejangsanensis. Next base: position 2,495,166 of record NZ_CP032707.1, read on the forward strand.
CCAAGGCACAGGGCGTGACTCTATCGGACGTCTTCGAGACGATGCAGATCAATCTTGGGTCTGTCTACGTCAACGACTTCAATCGCTTCGGTCGAACCTACCGCGTCATGGTGCAGGCCGACGCCCCCTTCCGCGAGCAGGCCGAGGACATCGGTCAGTTGAAGGTGCGTAACGGCGCTGGAGAGATGATTCCGCTCTCGGCCTTGGTCACCATCACTCGCAGTTCAGGGCCTGATCGGGTCATGCACTACAACGGCTATCCCTCGGCTGACATCAGCGGCAGTCCGGCGCCGGGCTATTCTTCGGGCCAGGCCACGGCGGCTATCGAGCGGATTCTTGACGAAACCCTCCCCCCTGGCATGACCTATGAGTGGACCGATCTGACGTTCCAGGAGAAGCAGGGCGGCAATACCGCCATGTTCGTCTTCCCTCTGGCGGTGCTGCTGGCTTTCCTCATTCTGGCAGCTCAGTACAACAGCTGGTCGCTGCCGCTGGCCGTCCTCTTGATTGCGCCGATGGCCCTTCTGTCCGCCATCGTGGGCGTCTGGCTCTCGGGGGGAGACAACAACATCTTCACCCAGATCGGCTTTGTCGTTCTCGTCGGTCTGGCCGCCAAGAACGCGATCCTGATCGTGGAGTTTGCGCGGGCCAGGGAAGACGAGGGCGTCGATCCGCTCAACGCCGTGCTTGAGGCGGCGCGGCTTCGCCTGCGACCGATCCTCATGACGTCGCTCGCCTTCATCGCCGGTGTCGTGCCCCTCGTCCTGGCTTCAGGCGCGGGTGCGGAGATGCGCCAGGCCATGGGGGTGGCCGTCTTCGCGGGCATGATCGGCGTGACCCTCTTCGGACTGATCCTGACGCCGGTCTTCTACGTCGCCGTTCGCCGCTTCGCGATGCGGGCAACACCCCGCGCCGTGTCGGCGCCAGCGGTCGCGCCGGACTGATCCCAGGGTCTCCAAGGGCCTCCATCCGTCGCCGCCTGGTCGGCGGCGGATGGTCGGGCTTTCACTCCTATTTCTAAGGACCGCCATGTTTGCTGTTCCTCTTGCAGCCTCGCCGCGAAGCGACTTCGTGCCCTCCGGGCCCTCACGTCCCCGCATCGGCGCCCATTCCTTGAGGGCGTTGCGTCATGCCGCGACGCTGACGGCCTTCGCCCTGTTGGGCGGCTGCGCCTTGTCGCCGGTCTATCAACGCCCTGAGGCGCCCGTCGCAAATGCCTATCCAACCGGGGACGCCTACGATCCGGCGGCCGCCGTTGCGATGCGCAGCCTGGCGGCCGATATCGGCTGGCGCGACTTCTTTCAGGATCCGATCCTGCAGGTCCTGATCGAGAGCGCCCTCGACAACAACCGCGACATCCAGATCGCGGCGCTCAACGTCGAGACGGCGCGGGCGGCCTATCGCGAGCGGCGCGCCGAACTGCTGCCGCGGGTGGACGGCGTCGCGACTTCGACGTCGCAGCGCACGCCAAGCGACCTCGCCGCGCCCAGAACGCCCGAGATCACCCGGGCCTACCAGGCGTCCGGCGCCGTCTCGGCCTGGGAACTCGATCTCTGGGGACGAGTCCGCAGCCTGAACGATCAGGCGTTGGCCGCCTATCTTGCCCGGGAGGAGACACGGTTGTCGGTTCAGCTCTCTCTCATGGCGGAGGTCGCCAACGCCTATCTGACGCTGCGCGCCGACCAGGCCATGCTGCGTCTCGCCGAGGAAACGGTCGCAACGCAAACACGCGCCTTCGCTCTAACCCGGCAGCGCGCCGAGGCCGGTGAAGCGGGGCGGATCGACATGCACCAGGCCGAGGCCGCCCTGCGCGGCGCCGAGGCGGATCGCTCTGCCTACCAGCGGCAGGCGGCGCGGGACCGGAATGCTCTGGTTCTTCTTCTGGGGCGCCCGATCACGCCGGAACTGAGCGCCAGTCTGGATGGGGCCGACACCTTGCCCGACGATCTGGCCATGGCCGATCTGCCGCCCGGCCTGCCGTCCGAGCTGCTCATTCGTCGTCCGGATATTCGCGCGGCGGAACAAGCCTTGATTGCGGCCAACGCCAATATCGGCGCCGCAAGGGCGGCCTTCTTCCCGGCCGTCAGCCTGACGGGGTCGATCGGGTCGGCCAGCAGCGATCTCGACAGCCTGTTTTCGTCCGGGACCCGGGCATGGGGCTTCGGGCCTCAGATCACCACGCCGCTCTTCAGGGGCGGGGCTCTGCGCGCGAGCCTCGATCGCGCGCATCTCCTCAAGCAGATCGAAGTCGCCCGCTATGAACGGGCGGTTCAGGTCGCCTTCCGCGAAGTGGCGGACGGATTGGCCGGGCAGGGGACGTTCAGCGACCAGATCTTCTCGGAAATGCAGCGTGTCGATGCGAGCCAGACGACCTACGACTTGGCCGAGCAACGGTTCCGCGAGGGCGAGGACAGCTATCTCGCCGTCCTTGACGCGCAGCGAACACTCTACGGTTCGCAGCAGGCGCTGATCCGTGCCCGCCTGATGCGCCTGAGCAATCACGTCGACCTTTACAAGGCTCTCGGCGGCGGATGGGCGGAGCACTCCGTGACGGCAGCCCGTCCTGTCGAACCTGAAGCCTGAAACTTCAGGATCGGTCGCTCGCCGTCCTCAAGACTTGCGTCTGTTTCCGTGCGACAAGGCTGCCGCGCTCCTCACATCACAACGGCGCGCTGATGAGGATGCGCTGGTGCTCAAAGAGCGCCCGGCTCATGTCCCACGGTGTCGCCATCCGGCATTCCGTGGGAAGCGCGTTCCGCCAGCGGAAGCCTTCAGGTTTCCAGGCGATCCGACGCATCTGGCATCCTCATGTGCAGCTGAACCAGGCGAGGCGAGTGGGCGACGGCGTGGGGAACCTGGGTCTGTCGCAGGCCCAGGTCGGCCTTCGAGGCTGGCGGCTCGGGCGCCTGAGGCGTGAGAAGCGGCGGCGGGAGATATTCTGCGAAAGCGGCCGCCAGCCAAGCGGGCCTATGTCCGGAGCGACATGGGCCAGCGGCATTCAGGAAGACAGCGCCGGGAACCAAGAGCTCCGCCTGCCCATCCCAGCCTCAGTGCCCATGCCTCATACAAGAAAGCGCGCCGGCGTGCCGCGCGCTTGAAGTTCGGCAGGCGAGGACGTCCTGCCGTCCGGCCTGATTCTTGGGGCCAACCCGGCCTTCATCATCGCGATCTGGCCTTGCTGAGCGGTGATGACGTTCGGGCACGGGCCCTCACCCCGGAGTCCGTGCCTTCTCGAGGGCGACACTACGCGGCATGGATTGCGGAGGCGGAGCGGCCTGCAGCGGCGTGCTGAGACGCCGCTGTGGTCTTCGTTCATTGCACGAGACGAGCCACGGCGCCGCGGCGAGGCTTGATGGTTCGATCCTCGTCCTTGGCGTCGGTCTCCAGGCTTTGCAGGATCGGGCAGTGCGGGCGGTCGTCTCCATGGCAGGCGTTGACGAGCACGGTCAGCGTACGGGCCATGTCTTGGAGGCCCTTGATCTTCTTTTCCAGTCCCTCGATGTGGACCTGCGCCATTCGCTTGACCTCGGCGCTCTGTCTGGTCTCGTCGCGCCACAGGCCGAGAAGGTCGCTGATCTCTGCGATCGAAAACCCGAGGTCGCGCGCCCGCCGGATGAAGCGCAGCATATAGGCATCGGTGTCCGAATAGTCTCGGTAGCCGGAAGGCTTGCGGTCGGCAGCCGGAATGAGGCCGGTCTGCTCGTAGTAGCGGATCATCTTGGCGGAAACGCCGGAGGCCTTGGAAGCCTGTCCAATGTTCATCGGTATTCTCCCTGAACGCGTGCGGCGGTCGATCCAAAAGCCGGACCAACCGCCGAACGGATTGTCAATGGGGCGCCCTGAACGAGCGCAGCCGCAGCGCATTGCCGAGGACGAAGACGCTCGACAGGGCCATGGCGCCGGCCGCGAAGACGGGCGACAGCAGGACGCCGTAGGCAGGGTAGAGAAGGCCTGCCGCGACCGGGACCAGGGCTGTGTTGTAGGCGAAGGCCCAGAACAGGTTCTGGCGAATATTGCCTATCGTCGCCTTGGACAGGGCGATCGCATTGGGCACGCCCTGCAGGCTGCCCGACATCAGGACCACGTCCGCTGCCTCGATGGCGATGTCGGTGCCCGAGCCGATAGCGAGGCCCACGTCAGCTTCGGCCAGGGCCGGAGCGTCGTTGATGCCGTCGCCGACGAAGGCGACCTTGCCGTATGCGGCCCTGAGGCGGCGAACCGCCTCTACCTTGCCGTCAGGCAGGACTTCGGCCACCACCTCGTCGATGCCCAGTCGGGCAGCAATGGCCCCTGCCGTGCGGGCGTTGTCGCCGGTGATCATCGCGACCTTGAGACCAAGGGCGTGCAGGGACTTGATGGCCGCGGGCGTGGCCGCCTTGATCGGGTCAGCGACGGCGATGATGGCCGCAAGCCTGCCGTCGATCGCGGCGTAGAGGGGCGACTTGCCTTCGTCTCCCAGACGCTCGGCGACCGAGGAGAACGCCGACACGTCAAGGCCGAGTTCGACCATGTAGCGGTCGGCGCCGATCTCGATGCGTTGTCCATCGACCATGGCTCTGACACCGAAGCCGGTGACGGATTCAAAATCCGAAATGGCCGGCAGGGTGAGGCCTTCCGCTGTGGACGCCTCAACGATGGCGCTGGCGATCGGGTGTTCCGACCTGGCCTCGACTGCGGCGACGAGGCGCAGAACGTTCAAGCGCTCGAAGCCGGCGGCCAACTCCAGATCGGTCAGGGAAGGCTTGCCCTCCGTCAGGGTGCCGGTTTTGTCGAGCGCCACGACCCTGGCGTCTTTCAGCAGCTGAAGGGCTTCGCCCTTGCGGAAAAGCACGCCGAGTTCTGCGCCGCGTCCGGTGCCCACCATGATGGAGGTCGGAGTCGCCAGACCCATGGCGCAGGGGCAGGCGATGATCAGGACGGCGACGGCGTTGACCAGGGCGAAGGTCAGAGCAGGCGAAGGGCCGAAGAAGAGCCAGGCCGCGAAGGTCAGCGCCGCGACGAGGAAGACCGCCGGCACGAACCACATGGTGACCTTGTCCACCAGAGCCTGGATCGGCAGCTTGGAGCCCTGGGCTTCCTCGACCATGCGGATGATCTGCGAGAGCACGGTGTCGCCGCCAACGGCCGTGGCGCGGTAGGCGATCGCGCCCTTCTGGTTGACGGTGCCGCCGACAACGACGCTGCCGGCCGATTTGGAAACCGGGATCGGCTCGCCGGTGATCATCGACTCGTCGACATAGCTGGCGCCTTCGATGACCTCGCCGTCGACAGGCAGACGTTCACCTGGGCGCACCTCGACGATGTCGCCCGAGACGACCGAGTCAATCGGGAGATCGATTGTCTGGCCGTCTTTGCGGACGCGCGCCGTCTTGGCCTGAAGTCCTGCCAGTCGCTTGATCGCCTCGGAGGTCCGCCCCTTGGCGCGAGCCTCGAGCAGGCGACCCAGAAGGATCAGCGTCACGATGACCGCGGCGGCTTCAAAATAGACGTTGATCGTGCCGGGCGGAAGTACGCCCGGCGTGAAGGTCGCGATCAGCGAATAGCCGTAGGCGGCCAGTGAACCGACCGCCACCAGCGAGTTCATGTCCGGAGCCAGACGCCACAGCGCCGGCAGCCCCTTGCTGTAGAAGCGGATGCCCGGAATGAAGAGGACCAGGGTCGTCAGGACGAACTGGATGTACCAGTTGTTCTGCATGCCGATCGTCGACTCGATGAGGCCATGCACGCCCGGAATGAGGTGCGATCCCATCTCCAGAAGGAAGACCGGCAAGGTGAGCGCCGCCGCGACGGTGAAGTCGCGGGTCAGTTCGCGGCGTTCCGCGTCCTTCTTGGCCGCGCGCGCGGCGTTCTCATCGCCACTGCTGGCGGACAGACCGACCAGTTTGGCCTCGTACCCCGCGTCCTTGACGGCGGAGATCAGGATCTTGGCGTCGACGCGTCCCTGGACCGTGGCGCGCTCTGTCGCCAGGTTGACGACCGCCTCCGTCACGCCGGGGATCGCTTTCAGGGCGCGCTCGATGCGACCGACGCAGGAGGCGCAGGTCATGCCTTCGATCGAAAGTTCAGTGGCGCCGGCTGAGCCTGAGGTCTCTTCCGGCACCGAATAGCCTGAATCTTCGACGGCTTTGACAAGCCTGGCGCGGGCGACGCCCGAATTCGTCGTGATGCTCGCCCGTTCCGTCGCCAGGTTGACCGAAACGGTTTCAACTCCGGGAACGGCCTTCAGCGCCCTTTCAATGCGACCGACGCAGGACGCGCAGGTCATGCCCTCGATGGGGAGCGATATCGCTCCGAAGAAGTCTGTTGCTCGAACGGGAGCATTCATAGCCGCCTCCTTTTCTCGTTCCTAATTTCAAGTTCGAACGGAGGTTGAGGCTTCCAACCATAGGAAGGTCAACACCAGTTTTTATGGATGCTTTGAGGCGGCGCCGCCGGCGGTTCGAATGGCCGAAAAGGTCGGATATGGGTCCTTTCAGACCTCAGGCCTTGCGGTCTACAAAAGCGCTATGCCGCCCGCCCGCAGCCAGACCCCCTCTCATGCAGATCGGCCGATCACCGTGGCCGTGCTGGGCTTCGACGGCGTGAATGCACTCGACCTTGTCGGCCCGCTCGAAACATTGTCAGAAGCCCGCGCTCATGGTGGTCCCGATTACCGAATTGATATCGTGGCGTTGAGCGGCCTGGAGTTTCGCTCGGAGTCCGGCGTCATCTTTCGCGCCGGGGGAAAGGCGTCATTGAACGCCTACTATGACACCATCATCGTTCCCGGTGGCGCCGGCCTGCGCGAACCGAGGAACCTGGACGCCGCCGCCGCCTGGTGCCGCAAACACTCCCAAACCGCCCGGCGGGTCGTGTCTGTTTGTACCGGCGCTTACGCTCTGGCTGCCGCGGGTTTGCTGGACGGACGGCGAGTGACCACGCACTGGCGATTTATGACAGATCTGGTCCGTCTCCATCCCGCCATCCGCCCTGAGCCTGGCGCGCTGTTTGTCAAGGACGGGCCGATCTATACGTCCGGGGGCATCACCGCTGGCATGGATCTGGCGCTCGCCTTGATCGAAGAGGACTGCACCTCACGCACCGCCCTTGCTGTGGCTCGGGAACTCGTGATGTTTCTCAAACGGCCGGGGGGGCAGACGCAGTTCTCCGAACCGCTGGCGATGCAGATGCGGGCGGGAGATCGGCTCGCCGATCTGGTCGTGGAAATGCGGTCAGCCCTGAAAAGCGACCTGAGGGCAGAGGTGCTCGCCGCCAAGGCGGGTATGAGCCCGCGCCACTTTTCTCGAGTGTTCACTCGGAAAATCGGGGAAACGCCGGCTAGGCACGTGGAGAGTCTCAGGATCGCCGCCGCGCGAGAGCGACTGGAAAGCAGTGACGACATGATTGCGACCATTGCAACCGACGTCGGCTTTGCGAGCGATGACGCCTTCGCGCGTGCATTTGAGCGGCGCCTCGGCGTTCGACCTGAGGCCTACCGGCAAAGATTCAAATTATGTCCGCCGAATGTCGGCAAAGTCCTGAAGGGATAGGGTTCAATGAGCATCTGGACGAGACGCGGGCTGGTGATCCAGGCCGGATTGGGAGCTGCCGCCGCAGGGGTGGCTGCCCCGGTTCTCGCTGACGAAAGACTGCCGCACCAGGCGCGGGGCTGGATCTGCGTGCCGTGCGGATGCGCTATGACCGGTTTGGTGTTCGACGCACCCGGAGAATGCCCCGCTTGCGGCATGACTTTGGTCGCCAATTCTGAGGACGGCGAGGGAGAAGCTCCCGACTGGCTCCCGCCGCAACTTGAAGTCGCCGTGCTGCACCAGCCTACCGCTTTTCCAGCTGAACGGCGACTGCATCTTGTCTATGAGGTCCACCTGCGCAACCACGGCCGCTCCGGCCTGCCGATCCGTGCAATCGAAGTGCACGATCCGGACCGGCTGGAGCTTGGTTCTCTGGCCCTGGTGAGCGGGCGTGACCTGGCTGGCCTTCTTGTGCCTTTGGGCCGGCGGGCTCTTGCGATTGGCGGGAGCGAAAGCAGAGTTTTGCCTGGAGGCGGGAGCGCTGTCGCCTTCCTGAGTTACAGTGTGGAGGCGGGACAGCCGGCGCCGGAGCGGGTGAGCCATCGTATCTTGCTGGAGGCAGGGACCGTCGCGGGTCCGACGGTCCGCGCCACAAGCACCGAGTTGAAAAGGCTGCTCCCGCCGGTGGGCGGGACAGGCTGGGTAGCCGACGGAGGGCCGGCGAAACCATCACATCACCGCTTCGGCCTGATTGTGTTCAACGGTGCGACGTGTCTGGCGCGGCGGTATGCGATCGACTGGAAGCGCTATTTGGAAGGCGCAACTTTCAGTGGAGACCCCGCCGATCCGCGATCCTATCACTGTTATGACCAGCCCGTGATGGCGGTGGCCGACGCCGTGGTGGCGCTTGCGGCGGACGGCTTCCCCGACAATGTTCCGCGGACGTCGGCAGGGTTTTCACCAGCGATTCCGGTCTCCCTCGACACAAGCGCGGGGAATATGGTCGTATTGGATTTGGGCGGCGGTCAGTACGCACACTATGCCCACCTCAAGCCCGGAAGCATCCGCGTGCGATCCGGAGACCGAGTGCGTCGCGGACAGATTTTGGGCCACATCGGCAATTCTGGCGACAGCCGCGAGCCCCATCTGCATTTTCATGTGAGCAACGGGCCCGAAATTCTCACGAGCGAGGGGCTGCCCTATGTGCTGGACGAATTCTGGGCTCATACGGCTCATGGTCGGGAGCACCGGCGAAGTGAGCTTCCTCTCGGCGGGGCGCGGATTGACTTCGCTAACTTCGACCGGTCGCAAGTTTAGACGGAGGAGCGGCTCTCTAGGCCCGGCGGGCGAGGCGGGTCTCGGTCTAGGATAGTTCTTGCGCCGGCAATGTGTGACGGTCCGCTTCCCCAGAGCCGCGTCCCCCTCCGCTTTCCGCCAGACCGGGCCGCCGCTTCGTCGCGGCGGCGGTCGCGCGATGCGAGCGCTCCCGATAGAAGCTTCGGCATCGCTGTTGCGTAGAGCGACGGCTCAGTAAGGAGCAGTTCGCCGAAATGTGGGAGAGCCGGCTTGAAGGCGCGTGTCTGCGCCGTCGCCGATCAGATCCGTTCGATCGCCACGGCCGTGGCTTCGCCGCCGCCAATGCACAGGGCGGCGACGCCGCGGGTCTCGCCGCGCCGCTCGAGGGCATGAAGGAGCGTGACTATCAGACGCGCGCCCGTCGCGCCGATGGGATGGCCCAGGGCGCAGGCGCCGCCGTGCACGTTCAGCCGCTCGCGCGGGACGCCCAACTCGGATTGGGCGGCCATGGCCACCACCGCGAACGCCTCGTTGATCTCGAACAGATCGACGTCCTCGACGCTCCAGTTCACGCGTTCCAACAGCTTACGGATCGCCGGGATCGGCGCGGTCGTGTACCAGGCTGGAGCCTGGGCGTGGGCGGCGTGGCCGCGAATTGCCGCCAGGACCGGCAGGCCCATGGCCTCGGCTCGCGAGCGTCGGGTCAGCACGACGGCGGCGGCGCCGTCCGCGTTGGCGGAGGCGCTGGCGGCGGTGATGGTCCCATCGGCCCGGAACGCAGGCTTCAGCAGAGGGATTTTCTGCGGCGACACCTTCAGCGGATGTTCGTCGTGCTCGACCACGATGCCGCCGACCGAAATCGGGGCGATCTCGGCCCGGAAGGCGCCTTCGGTCACGGCGGCGCGGGCCCGCTCCAGAGTCTCGGTCGCGTAGGCGTCCTGGGCTGCCCGGTCGAACCCAAACCGCTCTGCTGCGGCCTCGCCGAAGTCGCCCATTGGCCGGCCCGGCTCGTAGGCATCCTCTAGCCCGTCCAGCATCATATGATCGAAAACCCGGTCGTGGCCGGCCCGGTAACCGCCGCGCGCACGCTTCAGCAGGTAGGGGGCGTTCGACATCGACTCCATACCACCGGCCACCATAACCCCGGCCGAGCCAGCCAGGATCTGGTCATGGGCGAGCATGGTCGCCTTCATGCCCGAGCCGCAGACCTTGTTGATGGTCGTCGCGCCGACCCCGTCGGGCAGACCGGCCGCGCGCGCCGCTTGCCGGGCCGGGGCCTGGCCGTGGCCGGCCGGCAGCACGCAGCCCAGCAGAACTTCATCGACGTCGCTGAATTCCACGCCCGATCGGGCCAGGGCGGCGGAGAGCGCGTGGCTCCCGAGTTCAGGGGCGGAAAGGGGGGCTAGCGCTCCCATCTGCCGGCCTAGCGGGGTGCGCACCGCGGCGGCGATGACGACGGGATCGAGGTCCGGCATGGCGAGCGTCCTTTGTCCGGGGCCGCAGGGCGCCGGGAGGTGAAGGTTGAAGGAAGGAGGCGGGGGCGCGTTGACCCGTCAAAGCGGAAGCCATTGGAGGGGATGCCTTTGGCATCGGGGTGTCCGCCGTGGTCGCTTTCCCCAAATAGATCACGCCCGGCTGATCTGGTCGCGGCCCCACCGGCGCCATCCGCGTTTGGCGTAAAACCGCATCGCGGGAATGTTCTTTTCGGCGACGCTGAGGCGCGCGCCAGCGTTGCCCCGCTGGCGCAGCAGCGTCATCGCCTGGTCATCCAGAGCCGCCGCCAAGCCCGATCCGAGATGACGATGAGCGGATGGGGTCCGCCTGCGATCGCCGCCTTCGGCGCGAGTTGGGCGAACTGCGTGCTCAGCCCGACGGGTCGCGGCTTCGCACCGGGGGGGATAGAATAGGTCACGTGTATCGGCTTGTGCCCGGGGCCTGGCGCCAGCGCCTCGGCGACCCCGACCGGGCGCGCCGGGCGCGGGGCTGTTGCCACAACAAGACCGCCGAGCGCGATCACGGCCAACATCGCTAGCCCGGCGAGGCCCGCAAAAAATCTTCAGAACCAGTTTCATCACGCCCCCCGCCTAAGTCTGTTCACTGGCGGCAGGCTTCGCCACGGCGAAGATCACGGAAGCGTTCACGCCCCCGAACCCGAATCCGTTTGAAAGCCCGTAAACGGCCTGGGTGCGGCGAGCGTGGGCTCCGATGAGATCAAGCCCCTCGGCCGCCGCGTCGGGTCTCTGCAGGTTCAGCGTAGGCGGCAGTATCCCATCCCGAAGGGCGAGAATCGTGAAGACCGCCTCGAGCGCCCCTGCGGCGCCGAGAAGATGGCCAGTCGCCGATTTGGTCGAGGATATTGCGGGGCCGGCGCCTGATCCGAAGACCGCGCGGATCGCATTCAGCTCGCCCCGGTCCCCTACCGGAGTGGAGGTGGAATGAGCGTTCAGGTAACCGATCTGCTCCGGGGCGAGACCGGACTGCGCGAGCGCCATCCGCATGGCGCGCTGGGCGCCCTCTCCGTTCTCAGGCGCTGCGGTCACATGGTGGGCGTCCGCGCTTGTTCCATAGCCCAGGACCTCGGCCAGGATCGTCGCGCCGCGCGCCGTTGCGTGCTCCCAGGATTCGAGAACAAGGCAGGCAGCGCCTTCGCCCATGACAAAGCCGTCGCGGCCCTCGTCGAACGGTCGCGAGGCCGCCATGGGCGTATCGTTGTACTGGGTGCTGAGCGCGCGCGCCGCCGCGAAGCCCCCGAAACTGACCGTGTGAATGCAAGCTTCTGCACCACCAGCCACGATGACGTCCGCCTCGCCGGTGCGGATCAGGCGCGCTGCATCGCCAATCGCCTGAACGCTTGCGGCGCAGGCCGTCACCGGCGCTCCGAGCGGCCCTTTCAGACCATGACGGATTGAAACCTGCCCGGCGGCGAGATTCACCAGCAGGGAGGGGATGGTGAAAGGGGAGAGTCGCTTGACGCCCTGGTTGTCGGTGACGCGCGTCGCGTCCACGATCACCGGGAAACCGCCCACGCCTGAGGCGATGATGGTCCCCGTGCGCTGCCTCTCGCTTTCGGTCTGTGGCGACCACCCTGACTGGGCGATCGCCTCATCGGCGGCTGCGATAGCCAACTGGATGAAGCGATCCACACGGCGCTGTTCGCGATGAGGCATATAGCGGTCGGGATCGAAGCCGCCCTCGGGATCCTCGTTGATGCTTGGGACCATAGCCCCGACCTTGCAGGCAAGATCGGCGACGATCGCCTCGGGAAGGCGACGCAGGCCGGAGCGTCCGGCAATAAGGCGGGACCAGGCCAGCTCCGTTCCGCAGCCCAGCGGCGAAACGACGCCGAGCCCAGTGATGACTACGCGATGCATGAGGCCGTCTCCAGGTTGACCGATCGTGGGCAGGTTTCGGGTGAAGCCCGTCTTGACGGGGCGGCCGACCATCCGCCCCCCAGCACGCGAAACAAGCGGACTGTCGCGCGTGAGGCGTCGGCGCGTGCTGCCGCGGCGGCGTCCTCTACTTCGAGAAGGCGGCGTTTAGCATCCAGAGCGTCCCTGAGGCTCAGGCCGCCCAGATCATAGGCAGTCCGCGCGGTCGCGCTGGCTCGCGCCAGCGCGGCTTGGCTTTCAGTCGCCTCCAGAGCGTGCCTGTTGCCCCGCGCGAGACGGGAGAAGCCGTCCTCGGCTTCTGATGCGGCGCGCAGGACCGTCCAGCGGTAGGCGGCGGCGGCCTCGCGCGTTCGGCCTTGCGCAATATCCACCCCGCCGCGCGCCGCGCCGAAGTCGAGCAGACGTCCCGACAGCCCGGCCGAACCCGCGATCTGCAGCGTGTCCTCGGATATGAGTCCGGACAGTCCCGAAGAAAGGAACCCCGCCAGGCCCTGGATCGTGAGGCGGGGGTAATAGGCCGTGACGGCTTCGGTGAGGCGGGCGTCCGCCGCCGCCAGTCGGTTCTCGGCCGCGACGATGTCGGGCCTGCGAATCAGTAGGGCGGCGGGCTCGTCGTCGGTTGTGACCGCAAGCGCAGGCGGAATGACGCCCCCGCCGAGAATGGTCGCAGCATGGCCCGGCGCGCGTCCGGACAGCAGGTCGATGCGATTGAACGCTTCGTCGCGTCCGGCTTCGATCAGCGGAAGCAGCGCCCTCGACGCCGAGGCGTCGGCACGGGCCTTCTCCAGTTCCAGGCGGGAGGCGGCGCCTTCCTCATGGCGCAGGGCGATCAATTCGAGCACTTCGTCGGAGGTGCGCGCCCGCGCTTGCGCGATTGCTACGCGCGTCTGAAGTTCGCGGGCGGTGATGTAGGCGCTCGCGATCTCTGCGGCGACGCTGAGACGTGCGCCTTCAACGTCGATCGCCGCAGCCCTCTGGTCCGATACAGCCGCGCGCCGCGCAACTGACAATCTGCCAAAGAGATCCAATTCCCAGGACGCCGCAGCATCCAGTCCATAGAGGTCGCGGTTTCTGTCGTAGTCAGGAGACGCCGACGCGATCCGCGCCAAGGGATCTTCCAGGGACTGTCGCCCAGCCGATCCGGATGCGCTGAACGTGGCGGATGGCAGGTGGTTGGAGGTCGCGATCCGCGACGCCCCGGCGGCCTGCTGCAGCCGGGCCGCGGCCGCCTCTATATCGAGATTGCCGAGCAGGGCTCCCTCGACGACACGATCGAGAACGGGGTCGCCGAAAGCGCGCCACCAGTCCGGTTCGAGGCGGGCTGGCCGTAAACCGCCAGCTTCAACTGTCGCAGCGGCGAACGTCCTGGGCAGATCCACAAGCGGCGTGGGGGACGACTGGCTCGCGCAGGCTGGCAGCGATATCGTGGCCAGCAGGATGGCAGGTAGAGGCGCCCTCATGGCGAAATTCCTTGCTCATAATAAAATGATGGAATATATTATTTTTCATGGATAGCAAGACGCACCGCCCAGAGCTCGGCGTGAAACGTCCCGGGCGCCCGGCTGTAGATCGGCGAGAAGAGATTCTTGACGCGGCGCAGCGCCTTTACGAACAGATCGGGTTCGAGAAGACCACGATGGGCGACGTGGCTCGCGAGCTGGGCATGTCGCCTGCCAATCTGTATCGAAGCTTTCCGAACCGGCAGGCGATCGACGAAGCGATCGCCGGCCGGAGCCTCTCGAGCATTGAGGACAGGGCCTGGATCGAGGCGCGTGCGGTGCGGCCGGCGAGCGAGGCCCTTCCGGCCTTAAGTCGCGCTGTGCTGGAAGAAATGATGTTGCGCCTGTTCAGCCAGCAACGAATGCATCATCTATGCGCGGTCGCCGCGCGCGAGCAGTGGCCCGTCGTCAAGACCTATATGCAGGGGCTGAGAGGCGCGGTGCGCCACGTCATCATGGAGGGGCAGCGGTCGGGTGAACTGATCCAGGCTGACCCGGAGCGGCTGGCCGACACAGTATGCGCCGCCCTCACGAGGGTGTGGCATCCGCAGATGGTCGAAGCTTTCGTGCACGAGGGCCTGGCGGACACAAGCGATCGGCTTTGCGAGCTGATCCTGTCCGGCCTGAAAAAGTGATATAAATTGTCATTTTTCATCTTTTAATGCGGCGAAGATGGCGATAGGGGAGCGAGAAAGCAACGCTCTCTCAGGCTCGCCATGTCAAGAATTCGTCTCGCCGCACCAGCAGTTCTCGGGGCGCTTGCGCTCGTGGCCTGCAGGTCCGAAGTGCCGGCGGCCGACGCGCGACCGCTCGTTCGAACAGCTCTGGTCGGCGAGGCCGACGCCGCGGTCCTTCGCTACACCGGCGTCGTTCGCCCCCGGACGGAAAGCGACCTGGGTTTCCGCGTCGGCGGCAAGGTCGTTCAGCGCCTCGTTGATCCTGGTCAGCGCGTTCGGCGCGGACAGGTTCTGATGCGCATCGACGCGACCGACCTGCAGCTGGAGGCCAGCGCGTCGCGCGATCAGTTGCGATCCGCCGAAGCTCGGGCGGCTCAAGCTGTCGCGGAGGAAACGCGTCAGCGCCGGCTGCTCGACGCGGGCGCTGTGTCTCGGTCCGCCTATGACGCCGCTCTGGCTGCCTCGGAATCGGCCCAGGCGGCCGTCGCGGCAACCCGTGCAAGCGCGCGTCGGGCGGGCAATCAAGCCGGCTACGGCTCTCTGCTAGCGGATGCCGACGGCATCGTCACCGACGTCCTGGCGCAGCCGGGGCAGGTGATCGCGCCCGGCGAGGTGGTCCTCCGACTGGCGCGTGCCGGCAATCGTGAGGCTGCGATCGCGGTGCCGGAAACACAGCTCGCCACCCTGCCGCGAAACGGTCGCGCCTATCTGTACGGCTCAACCACGCCGATCCTCGCCCAGCTTCGCGAGGTCGCGGGTGTCGCTGACCCCCTGACGCGGACGTTCGACGTCCGCTTCGTCCTCAGCCAGTCCGAACTGCCGCTGGGATCGACCGTGACGGTCGAGCTGCCCCGCGCGACGTCGGCTGAGATCCAGGCGCCGCTGACGGCGCTCCACGATCCGGGCTCGGGTCCCGGTGTCTGGGTGGTGCAGAACAACAAGGTCCGCTTCCGGCCGGTCCGGGTCGCCCGACTGGGCGAAGAAACTGCGTCGATCGCCAGCAGCTCGCTCCTGGCCGGGGAGCGGATCGTGATCTTGGGGGCCAATCGGCTCCGCGAAGGCCAAGCTGTCCGCCTGGCGGCTCCAAGCAGGGCGGTGCGTCCGTGAAGATTCCCAATCTTTCGGCGGCGGGCGTCCGTCACCCTTCGGTCACCCTGTTCCTGATTCTGGCCGTGCTCGCGGCGGGGGCCTTCGCCTTCTTGAAACTGGGACGTGCAGAGGATCCGGGTTTCACCATCAAGGCGATGACCGTCACCGCCGTCTGGCCGGGCGCGACAGCGGAAGAGATGCAGAACCAGGTCGCCGACCGTCTTGAAAAGCGGCTGCAGGAACTTCGCTACTATGACCGCGTGGAGACGCTCGCGCGGCCCGGCGTCGTGACCATGACACTGGCGCTGCTGAATTCCACGCCGCCCGGCTCCGTTCAGGATGAGTTCTATCAGGCTCGCAAAAAGCTTCAGGACGAGGCCGTCAACCTGCCGCGCGGCGTGATCGGCCCCATCATCAATGACGAATACTCCGACGTCTATTACGCCCTGTTCGCTCTGCAGGCCGAGGGGATGCCGCACCGTGAACTGGTCCAGGAGGCGGAGATTCTGCGCGAGCGACTGCTTCAGGTCGAGGGCGTCAAGAAGGTCGCCGTCATCGGCGAACAGCCTCAGCGCATCTTCGTCGAACTGTCGAACCGCAGGCTCGCCACGCTCGGCGTCACACCCGACCGCATCATCGGGGCCCTGGCCCGCCAGAACCTGCTGACCGGCGACGCTACGGTCCAGACGGGCTCCCAGTCGGTCAACATCCGGTTTGGCGGCGCCTTCGACGGCGTCGAGGCGGTGCGCAATACGCCTGTCGCCATCGATGGGCGCAGCTTTAGGCTGGGCGATATCGCTGAGGTCAGGCGCGGCCATGCCGATCCGGCGGCCTATCTGGTCCGGCACGACGGTGCGCCGGCCATCATGCTGGGCGTGGTGATGCGCGAACGCTGGAACGGCACCGTGCTCGGCGGGGCGCTGGCCCGCGAGGTCGCCGCCATCCGCGCGGAACTGCCTGTGGGCATGACGATAACGCAGACGGCTGATCAGTCGAAGAATATCGCCCACGCCTACAACGAGTTCATGCTGAAATTCGCCATGGCGTTGGGCGTGGTCATGATCGTCAGCCTGCTCGCTCTCGGATTCCGGGTCGGTCTGGTGGTCGCCGCCGCTGTGCCGCTCACCCTGTCGGCCGTCTTTGTCATCATGCTGATGACGGGCCGGGACTTCGATCGCATCACCCTGGGCGCATTGATCCTGTCGCTCGGCCTGTTGGTCGACGACGCCATCATCGCCATCGAGATGATGGTGGTGAAGATGCAGGAAGGGATGCACAGAACCGCTGCTGCAACCTTTGCCTGGGGGGCGACCGCCGCGCCCATGCTCACCGGCACTCTCGTGACCGTGATCGGCTTCCTGCCCGTCGGCTTCGCCCAATCAACGGCCGGAGAATACGCCGGCGACATCTTCTGGATCGTCGCCTTCGCCCTGCTCGTATCCTGGGTCGTGGCGGTCTACTTCACCCCCTATCTCGGCGTGAAATTGCTTCCGAAGATCAAGGTGGAGGAGGGCGGTCACGACGCCCTCTACGCCACCAGGCGCTATGACCGGTTCAGGGGGTGGGTCCGCCGGGCCGTCGCCAGCCGGGGCAAGGTGTCTCTGGCCGTCGTGGCGGCCCTGGTCATCGCGGGCGGACTGATGGCGGTCGTCGTGCCCAAGCAGTTCTTCCCAAACTCCGACCGGCCCGAACTCCTGGTCGAGGTGGCGATGCCGAAGGGCACGAGCATTCGTGCAACCGAGGCTCTGGTCGCCCGCATTGAAACCGATATCCGCCGCCACGACGAGGCGTTGTACGTCGACTCCTATGTCGGGGCCGGCGCCCCCCGCTTCTTCCTGTCAGCCAATCCTGAATCGCCGGACCCGTCATTCGCCAAGATGGTCATCCTGACCGAGGGTCGCGAGGACCGCGACGAACTGCGCCGGCTCATAGCCGAGCGCATTGAAGCCGGCGCCTATCCGGAGGCTCGGGTTCGTCTTTCCACCCTGCTGTTCGGGCCGCCGGTGCCCTATCCCGTCGCCTTCCGCGTTTCCGGTCCCGATCCCGACAAGCTGCGTCAGATCGCGGCCCGGACCGCCGACATCGTCAGGGCCGACCCTCGCACTGTCGGGGTGCATGCAGACTGGGGCGAACGCGCTCCCAGCGTACGGCTCGAGTTCGACGAGGTGCGCCTGAGGCTTCTTGGCCTCGACCCCGCCAGCGTGTCGCAGCAGGTTGGCGCCCTTATGTCCGGCGTCACCGTTTCTCAGATGCGAACCGATAATCGCACGGTCAATGTCGTCGTTCGCGCCGATCAGGAGGACCGCAGGAATCTCGACGGGCTCGATAGCTTGGTCATCACCACGGCGGATGGGCGGCCGGTCCCGCTCAGCGGCGTCGCCCGGCTGACGCCGAGCTTCGAGGATCCGATCCTGATGCGGCGCGATCGACGGCCGACGATTACAGTGCGGACCGACATCGTGGGCCATGTCCAGCCGCCGGTCGTAACGGCTGCCATTCTCTCCAGACTCAAGGATCTGAAGGCCAGCCTGCCGGAAGGCTATGAGATCACAACAGCGGGCTCAGTCGAGGAATCGGCCAAGGCCAGCGCCGCCCTGGCGCCGCTCTTCCCGCCGATGATCATCCTGATGCTGACCGTCATCATGCTCCAGACACGGTCATTCAGGATGACCGGCCTGGTGTTCGCCACCGCCCCCTGGGCCTGATCGGCGCCGTTCCGGCTTTGATGATCACCGGCACGCCTTTCGGCTTCAACGCTATTTTGGGCCTTATCGGTCTGGCCGGGATCCTGATGCGCAACACTCTGATCCTGGTCGATCAGATCGAGGCCGAACGTGCGCGGGGGCTGGATGAGGTCGAGGCCGTGGTCGAGGCGACCGTCCGCCGTGCTCGACCGGTTCTGCTCACCGCGCTGGCTGCTGTGCTCGCCTTCCTGCCCCTGACGCTGTCGACCTTCTGGGGGGCGCTTGCCGTGGTTCTCATCGGCGGCACCCTGGTCGGAACCTTGCTGACGCTCTTCTTCCTGCCGGCGCTGTACGTCCTCTGGTTCGTCCGGCGACCTTCGACCGAACCCTCAACAGCGAAGCACCTGGTCGCGCAAGACGGATCGATATTAGGAAGCAGCGCCACGTAGCAGCGCCATCAGTTTTTGTAATGAGGATTCAACAGCTCAATATAGGGACTAAATCATGAATAGAATTGGTTTGGCTTGTGCCGCATCCGTGGCTTTGTTGTTCTCAACGCCAGCTGCCGCTGCAGAAACCGTACGGGAGTTCCTGGCGACTGCCGACAGCATTCCCAGAAATCCAACCGCGCTCCTGCATCCGGGGATGCGACATCTCCTCAAACAATTGCGGGGATCAATGGCCGAAATTCGCGCAGAACAGGCGGGCCTGGTCGCTCGTGGGCAGCCCCGGACGATCTGCTTGCCCGAGAAGGTCCCCGTGACAGACCGCTCGATCACGGAACGTTTCGAAGCAATCCCCGAAAGCCGCCGGGGGATGTCTGTCACCCAGGCCGTGCGCGAGTGGATGGCTGAACGCTATCCCTGCTGAGACGAGCCAACTCAGGTCAATCTCGAGTGGGCGATGACCCGGTCCCTAATAGGGCGCCGGGTCTCTCCTTTGGACAGGGCGCGATCGGATAGACAAGGATGACCGCCCCACAACGAAGCAGCGGCCAACCAAACCGCGAGGGTTCAACTGTGAATAAAAATATGCTTGCGCCGCAGCTTGCCGTCTTGGCGGCAGCTACTGTCCTGTGCTCCTTAACATCCGCGGACCTCGTCAAGGCTGAGGCCCCAAGAGGCTCTCTGGATAAGGTCGTTCAGGAAGCCCCGCAGAGCGCGTCGCTGACGACGACCCCGCCCGTCGCTGGCGCCGCCTTACGCGCGTACCTGCGAGACACCTACCCCTCTTTTGCTTATGTAGAGCGATACCGTAGCGCCTATCCGGAAGAAGTTCAGGGCTCGAATGCTCTTTGGTCAGACGAGGCGCCTCCACCCGCATCTACCGCAGAAGATCTCGTATTTGCGCTATCAGGTCTTCAAGACTATCACGTTTCGTTAAAAGGTCCCGGAGCGGGAAGAACTGAAACCTTGGGCGTATTGTTTCGTACGTCCAGCGACAATCAGATGATTGTCTGGCGCCTGTTCGACATGAGCGCCGCTTCCGTCCAGTCAGGCGACGTCGTGTTGTCTGTTAACGATATGCCGGCGGCGGCTTGGCTTGATCGCGTTCAGGCGGTTACTTTCGGCGGGAACCGCCGGTCGAGAGCGGCCCAGGCCGCATTCAATCTAGGCATGGGCACACGCGCGACCCATGAGATCCAGGGCATCGGTGAAACGGTGTCTTTGACGGTGCAGACCGGAGAAAGCGCGCCGCGTAAAGTCACGCTCCACTATCAGCCCATGACGGAGGAGCGCGCCGCGGCGATGGTGGAAGCGGTCGAGCAGCGCGACTTGCCACGCATTTTTTCCGCCGCCGACATGCGCATTGGCACTGTCCGGCTGGGGCTTTTTGCTCCGCAGTTCGACGCCGCGTTCAACGAAGCCAATGCGCTGGCGGAGTCGGCGCCGGGCGTCAGTGAAGAACAGGCGATGATCGCCGGTTTTTGCGCTGTAGTTCGAAACTTCATTGCAGAGTTTGACGCTGTCGCCGCCGAGGCGGATCTGATGGTCGTGGATTTGCGCGGAAACATGGGCGGTTTCGGCCGTATAGCGAAGCTGCTCGCCACCGCGATGACGTCAGCTTCGATCCCGACGTTTGACGTATTTCCTTCCGGCAAACCGGGGGTCCTGAAGCTTGTGGCGCAACCGGACGATCCTGCATGCGGGCACGTCGTGAGCCGGAAACCCATCGTGGTCATGACGGATGCGGGGACGCGATCTGCAGGGGAGCACATGGCGGCGTGGTTGTGGGCAGGCAAGGCGATGCTTGTTGGCGAACGCACGATTGGCGCAGGTGGCGGCCTTGAAGCCGGCTCTAAAGGATATGCTTTGCCGAACTCAGATTTCAGCATCAGCGCGAGCGAAAGCTTCGCATTTTTCGACCCGGACAGCGAACTGAAGACGGGAGAAACAGACGAAATGGCGCTGATTGAACTAGTCGCCGCTGATCGTTTCGCGCCCAGTCGTGAGCGCCCGTTTGCGACCCAGGCTGTTGGCATGCGACCTGATGTAGAAAGCGAAAGCACGCTGGCCGATTTGCGCGACGGCGGACAGGCTCAGATCGTGCGAGCAATCAATGCTCTCCACGAACAAGGGCTGCTTTCCTTGCCGATTAGCCGTTAGTTTGTGGCAGTTGCGCTTGGGCCAAGACTTTGTCCGGTTGCCTGTCATGGCAGGTGCGTTGGTGTGGAGTGTGGTTGGTTGTACATCTTACCGCTGCCGAGGAAGCGGCGGCGGACGCCGCAGCCGACGCGGCGGCGAGTAAGGCAACGCCGATGACGGCCCGGCCGTCACTACCGCCGCTTCCACGCCCACGACGCCCGCGTCCGCGCTTGCGGCGCCGGGTGCGGCGCGCATCGTCGAAACGTCCTCACGCTCCAGCCCGACCAGGGCGCCGAGATCAAATTGGTCATGGAAGAAGACGCTAAGGCGTTGTTGACCGGAACAGCTGCGGCGGCAAGATCAACTTTGACACCGACGCCGATCGGCCGGGCGTGTCCTGCCACGGCAACGGCAAGCGCTCGTCCCAACGTGAAGGGAAGGCGTCCTGACGGCCGCCTTCGCCGGCAGCCACGGCTGGTTCTGGGGCAATCGCACCTGCGAACCGGTTCCCATCACCCTCAGGTCAGAGGGTGTCTACACTCAGGTCAAACGTCGCCTGACGGCAATCACAGCCTATGAGACGAGGGCCCGCCGCTGAGGCACGCCCTCTTTCTTCACGGGGCGCAGCGACGCTGCTTTGGCCACCGGCGGTGATTGTCGTCAATCACGACCGGGTGGACGTGCGCAACTCCAGCGGGGTCAGGACGCGTTCCTTCATTGAGGTGCTCATGATCCGGGTCCAGCTCATCGTGATGATGCAATAGATTCTGGGGATCATGGGCGGGCCAAACGGCCAGAGCCAGGAGCGTGCCGAAGCCGCACAGCGCCGCGAGCACCACGAAGGCAGCCTGTGGATCGGCCTCCGCTGACACCAATCCGGCCACCGGATAGGCGATCAGCCAGCAGGCGTGCGACAGGGCGAATTGGGCCGCAAACAAAGCGGGACGCTCTTCAGCCGTCGATGACCGCCGCAGTGCGCGCCCAGCAGGGGTAATGGTCAGGGAATAGCCGAAGCCCATGATGATCCAGAGCACGATCAGCATCGGGTAGCTGCGCGCGAACAGAGCGCCCGCGATCAGCACCGTCGTCATGAGCAACGCACCCGCGACCATGGTGCTGCGGTCCGTAGCTCGCTCCAGGGTCTTGGGCAGAAGCACGGCGGCCGTCATCGATCCGCCCCCGAAAGCCGCCAAGGCCCAGGCGGTGGCCTGTTGCGACAATCCGAAGTTCGACTGCACCAGGACGACCGTATTGACGAAGACCATGGCGCCGCCTGCCGCAGTCGCCAGGCTGACCGCGAGCAATCCACGCAGACGCGGTGTCAGCACGAACAACCTCACGCCCCCGGTCAGGCGGCGGAGGAACGGCAAGGTCTGAGCGACAGAGAATCGAGGCAGAATCGCGGTCACGACGAAGCCGGCGGATAGGATGAAGCCGAACGCCGTGCCGACGAACAGGCTGTGATAGCTGATAACCGAAAGCAGCACGGCCGCCAGGACGGGACTGGCGACGCTTTCCAGATCGGAAGCCAGGCGGGAAAGCGATAGGGCTTTGGTGTACTCACCCTCATCGTCAAGCAGGTCGGGAATCATGGCCTGGAACGCCGGTGTGAAGGCCGCGGAGGCGACAAAGAGCACCGTCATCAAGCCATAGACCTGCCAGGCTTCATTCACGAATGGCAGAAACGCGGCGACGGCTGCGCGCACCGCGTCCAACGAAACAAGTAAGGTCTTGCGCGGCAATTGGGCGGCCAGGGCGCTGGCGAAGGGCGCCACGCTGACATAGGCGATCATCTTGATCGCCAGGGCGACCCCAAGGACTTCACCGGCTCCAGCCCCCGCCAGCTCATGGGCGAGCAGGCCCAACGCCACGGTCGCCATGCCGGTGCCCAGCAGGGCCGCGACCTGGGCGATAAAAAGGTGGCGATAAGCGGCGTTCCGGAGCGGGGAGAACATCAAGTGGCTTTCAGCGCGGCGTTTAGGCGTTTGACTTATCCCTACCAGGGGGAAAGGTTAAACGCATGGCACACATCTCTCATGCGTCGCACCCGGAAATTATCAAACGCCTCAAGCGCGCCGAGGGGCATCTGCGCACAGTCGTTCAGATGATGGAGGACAAGCGGGCCTGCGTTGATCTCGCCCAACAGCTTCACGCCATTGAAAAGGCGGTCGCGGCTGCGAAGAAGACTCTAATCCACGACCACATCGACCACTGCCTGGCCCATGCCGCTGACGGCGAGCCGGTCGCGGCGAAGCAGGCGATGGCGGAGTTCCGCGCGGTGACGAAGTACCTGTAGTGGACAGACGTTCGGACGCGCGCGCGTCGCCTGCCAATTCACCGCTGGCGAAGCTAGGTGGCGTGCGCGCGGTCGCGGCCGTTTGCCGGGGAGACGCATCCGACGCCGCCTTGTCGTTAGAGTGCGCACGGTCAGTGAAACGAGGCCATGACCGTTTCCGCGATGTCTTTGGACCGCCTCGTTGACCTTGACGGGCCTGCTCCTCAGGTTTCTGCAGCGTGGCGGCCGTCCTCGGCGATGGGATCGCCGCCGCCTTGCTTCGCTGGCCGGGCCACTGCCCGCGCCGCGACTTCTCTTACTGCGCTCGGGTGCTTACGCCGTCACCTTGTCGCCCCTGTGGGGGTCACGGATAGAAGCTGATCAATCCCGATCTCTGCAATTTCCCTGAGGCGAGCCGGTCCCTCGCCCGCTCTCGCGCGTATCGCCAAGCTGTGCAGAAGCGCAGCTAAGAGCGGCGCTAATCCATGAGCTGCGCCAATCAGTTGACCTTCTCCCTCGGCCTTCCCGAGCCTCTCGGCGAGCAGGGTGTCTACTTCATCCAATGTGGCCGCAAGAACTGCCCTAATCTCCGGATCGTGCGCCGCTTCGGCCGGCGTAGTGCAGAAAACGAGGCAGCCAGGAGCAGAATTATCGCCGCCGGCGTAAACGTCGATGATCGCATCAAAGAAGGCTTTAACGGCCAAGCGTATGTTCGGTTGGGCAAGCGTCGCTTCGCCCCGAGAGCGGAGGTCGCTTCGGAAGAGCTCAATCGCAGCAAGATATAGGGACTTGCGGTCACCGAAAGCTGCACTGAGGCTTGGGCGGTGCACGCCCGCCGCCCGTGCTAGGTCCGCCATCGATGGGCTGGCAAAGCCTCGCATCCGGAAAAGATCCATCGCGCTGCGAAGCGCGCTTTCCGGATCGTACTTGCGGGGACGCCCGCCAGCTCCGCTTCGTCTTGTGCTGGCCCCCATATAAGTTCTCGCTCCGTGTTGTTTATGCCATTGTGCATTGACGCCGGCGCCGATGTTGGCTCCAGCCTTGGCGGATGGTCATGTGACCGTGCGCTTCTAAGGCTGTGCTTCAATCTCTGAGGTCCCGTCTTTCTCCTGAAACATGTTGGAATGGATCCGGGGGTGCCTTGCCGCCTGAAATCCCCGTCATGATCGCCGCCCGGGTGCCCTGGCGATGATTAGCTGTTTCAAACTTCAGCGCATCGATGACGCCATCGCGAGGAAAGCGCGTCAAAACCTGTTCAAGGCTTCTCTGCGTCAGCCGGCGTCGGCCGGCCCCGAATAGATCACAGAACGCACCCCGCGACAGGAGGTGAGCTTCCGCCCCGTGCCGTCTTTTCGACACCCAAGCATTCAAATGAAGAGCAATGGCATCCCCAACATTCCGTCCGAGTTCCGGTGGATGGCCTTTGGCGATCAGGTATTGGTGAACGCGTTCGCCGCCACTTATTGCGAAGCAACGAGCGCACAGGGTTGGTGAATGGTCATCAGTCAATCCGACGTCATGCAGTATGGCTGAGGCAAAGAAAATAGATTTATCAAACTCGATGCGTTCTTGTTTTGCGAGCATTGCGCCAAAGAAGTAGGTCCTCCAGCTATGGAGGATGAGTGCCTGCTGGTGCGTCGTGGTCGCCAGTTCTAATGCATCCGCGACAAGAGCGGTCTGCGGCGGCATTAAAGCTTCGAGGGGGGTATCCGTTGGGCGGAGCAATCCTAGCCGCTGTCCTAGAAAATCGAGCGTCTCAAGCATTTGCACATAGGCCAGATTGCCGAGCAGTCGGCATCTTTCGGCTGCTGCAAGTTCTCCTGCGTTCGCCTCGCCCCAGGCAAGCGTGCCCATTGCAGCCGGTTTGGCCTCGGATCGATTCATGTTGGCCCCCTAGTTTTGTTCCATCTCGCACGAAATACACCCAGGTGAGTTTTGTGCAAGTCGGAACAATATGGCTATGCGCCAAGGAACGACCGTTTCGTGCGAATTAGGCTCAGGAAGGTGCGGACTCGCGCTTCAGTCGTTCGAGAGGAGCCGGGCAGTTCGGATAGGAGAGCGCTATCGAAACGCTTGTCAGACTGGGACGTCGCCGTTGCCCGAAGACGGCGCGTCCCCGGTCCGCGCCCAGCGCCGCCGCGCCGATCATGGCGTGCACGCCCGTCGAACTGAACCAAGGTTGCCGAGGTTCGTTCAGCTCAAGGCCAGACACGGCCCCAGCCGCGGACACGCCGTTCGGTTGGCAGGCGGCTTGATCCAGAGGGTTTGCCCCCATGCTCAACATCACGCAAAAGCCCGTCACACGGACGGCCATCGCCTTGTCAACACTTTCCCTGCTCGCGGCTGGATGCGCGGGCGCGCTGAAACCCGGTGCGGTCCCGCGGGGTCAACCGATGGCCGGCATGCAGATGCCCCAGGCCGCCCAGGATCAGCGAATGATGGGCCAGGACCATGCGACGCCGCCGGGCATGAGCATGCCTCGGACACCCTTTACCGAGGCGGAAATGAGCATGCATCGCTCCATGATGATGGCGACAGACGTCAACACCCAGCGGACTTGGGCCAGGAAGATGATCGCCCATCATCGAGGAGCTATCGCGATGTCGCAGGCTCTGCTTGCGAGTGATGCGACCGATGCTGAAATACGTCGCATGGCTCAGGCGGTTATCGACGCGCAGACCAGAGAAGTCACGGAACTCGAATCCTGGCTTGCGCGCCATCCCGGCTGATCCTGTCAGCCCAGGCGAAGCCCGACATGCTGTAACCGTCAACGTGAGAAGCTCCTTCAGGGGCTACGGCCCGGAGGAGATAGGGCGCGTTTCGGCGTGTCCGCACAAGTGGTGCGGAACGGGCGGCATCTTGGAGAGCAGCCTACGCCTGCCCGCCTATACGCTGGCCAAGGCGGCGGCTTATGTGAAGGTGCGCAACGTCACAGTGTCGGCCAACATCGATAACCTGTTCGACGAGGAGTATTTCACCCCTTCGGCGGAGGTCTACAAGGAAGTCGCTGTCATGCCCCGCCTGCCGCGTATGTTCCGCGTGAACCTGGCCTATCGCTTCTAGGACCCAGATCCTTTCTGCCCGGCGGCCGGTCTTCCGGCCGCCGGGACGCCTTTCCGCGCCGTGTGCTGGGCGCATTTCGAACGAAATGAAGAGTAGGTTCGATGACGCATAACCTTCGTCTATCGCGTCGCGGCGCATTGGCTCTGGTGACCGGCGGCGCCGCGCTGGCCGGCCCTGTCGCTGCGCGTGAATCAGTCGATCCGGCTGCGTTCACACATGGGCTCGCGGCGGGTGATCCGACCCAGGACGGCTTCGTGATCTGGACCCGCGCGGTAGGGGAGGGGAGCGCCGTCGCTCTGCGCTGGGAGGTGGCGGAGGACGCCGGGTTCACCCGTGTCGTCCAATCCGGAACGACCCTGGCGAAGACGGCGCGCGACCACACGGCCAAGGTCGATGTCACAGGTCTTCACTCTGGCCGGGAGTATTTCTATCGCTTCCATAGCGCGGACGCCGTCTCGCCCGCCGGGCGCGCACGCACCCTGCCGTCAGGCGATGTCGAGCGCGCCCGTCTGGCCGTCGTGTCCTGCTCTCACTACGGCTTCGGCTATTTCAACGCTTATCGGGCCATCGCCGAACTGGAGGAACCGGTGGACGCCGTCGTCCACCTCGGCGACTATATTTATGAATACGGCGTCGACGGCTATGGCGGGCCTGAGAGCCGCGCCTTGGGGCGCGAGCACGATCCGGCGCATGAGATTCTCACCCTGGACGACTACCGCCGCCGCTTCGCCCAGTACCGCGCCGACCCGGACCTGCAGGCCGCTCACGCCCGCGCCGCCTTCATCACCGTCTGGGACGACCACGAGACGGCCAACAACAGTTGGATGGGCGGGTCATCGGCGCATAACGAAGATACAGAAGGCCCTTGGGATCGGCGTCGCGATGCGGCGATCCAGGCCTATTTTGAATGGCTGCCCATGCGCGACCCGGCGCCTGGACGCCCGGCTCATGTGCTGAACCGCGTCTATGACTTCGGCGATCTGCTGTCCCTGATCGCGGTCGAGACGCGCCTGACCGGCCGCACCCAGGCGCCCAGCGCCTCGCGCGAGATGATCTTTGACGCCGAGGGCCGCCCCGACGCCGCCCGCTTCGAGGCTGCGGTGCTGAACCGCCCCGAACGCTCCATGATGGGCGCGACGCAGGAAGCGTGGCTGGAGGACGCCCTGACCGCCTCCGTCCAGCGCGGAACAGCGTGGCAGATGTTGGCCAATCAAGTCATCGTGGCCCGGATGCGGGCGCCCGACTTCATGTCCATCTTGCCGGACGAGATGCTCGAAGAAGCGCTTTCGCGGCCGGGCTCGCGCCGGTGGCTGGAAAGCACGCGCCTGGGCCTGCCGATCAATCTGGATGCGTGGGATGGTTATCCGGCGGCGCGCCTTCGTCTGTATGACGCCGCCCGTCGCAGTGGAGCCAATCTGGCTGTTCTGAGCGGCGATACCCATATGTTCTGGGGCAACCGTCTGCATGATCCGCGCGACGATAGTTTCATCGGAGTGGAATTCGGCGTGGGCAGCGTCACGTCGCCGGGCGGATATGAAACCATCAGCCCGGACCCGCGCATCTATGAGATCGCCGAGACAGCCCTGGTGGCCAGGAATCCCGACGTGCGCTTCGCCCATGTCCGGGACCATGGTTTCCTGATTGTGGAGATCACCCGCACAGCCTTGCGCTGTGATTATCATCAGGTCGCGGACATCAAGACCCGCGATGGCAGGGCCACGCGCTTCGCCTGCATCACGACCGACCGGGCAGGCGGCTTCAATGTCGGGGAAGGCTGAGATGCGGCGCGCCTTTCTCAGCGCTTTCATCGGGCTTGCCCTGGCCGGGTGCGCCGCCACTTCGGACGCTGGCAGGGACATCACCCTGTGGCAGGGTTATGCCGACCACCCCAAGGGCTATCTTGCACCCGCGGCCGGGTTTGAAGCCCTGGCCTTCCTGCCGCCGCCGCCGCAGGCAGGCTCTCTGCGTGCTCAAAATGACGTTTCGGTCTATCGTGAAACCCGCGCTCTGGAAGGCTATCCGCGATGGGCTCAAGCGGCCGCTGACGCCGAAATCGTCACGCCAGCCGCTCCGCGCGTGTTCAGCGAGGCGCTCGGCAGCCCCTTCGATCCACAACAGACTCCGGCTCTCGCCCTGCTGCTGGGACGGCTTCATGCCGACCTGGAAGCCGTTCAGGCCTCGGCCAAGGCAACCTATGCTCGCTCGCGGCCCTTCGTGGCCGAACCGGCGAACATCTGCATCGAGGCCGAGCCCTGGCTGGCCCAAAGCGGGTCCTATCCGTCCGGCCACGCAGCCATAGGCTGGGCCTGGGCGCTGGTGCTGGCGGAATTGGCGCCGGATCGAGCCGAGGAGATTCTCGCCCGGGGACTGGCCTATGGCGACAGTCGCGTCATCTGCGGCGTCCACTACGTCAGCGATGTCGAGGCGGGACGTTTGGTCGGCGCAGCACTCGTCGCACGGCTCAAGGCCGAGCCTGAGTTCCAGCGCGACTTCGGACGCGCCAGAGGCGAACTGACGACGTCGAACGCCAAGAGCTCGCAATAGACCCGGACTGTAAGCCAGGCGTCACATCCTGCTGCTACGCTTGCCGATGGCGGTGTCTCGAGAACGCGCGGAATGGGTCGGGAAGTCTTCCCCACGAGAACGCCTTGCGCGCCTGGTTAGCGCGTCATGGCCGGCGACACCCACGCCTTCTGGGTCAATGAGCTCAAGGACGCCAGCGGTGCGCGTCGCGCCGTCGAGTTCGGGACCAGCGCCGTCTCCAGCCCTTCGATCGGCGGCGTTCTGGGCGGGTTCCCGCTGTACGCGGCGCTGGTGCAGGCCAACGACGAGGTCGTATTCTGCGATCAGTCGGCCAAAGGCTTCATCGTGCTGATCTGACGCAAACCGCTGAAGCGCGGTTGGTCCATGTCTCGACCATTCTGGCCAAGCCCTTCGAGGTCGTAGTGATTAAGCGCTTCCGCCTGGACCTGAACAGCGGTCTGACGGACGACACCGCCCTGGCGGCGCCCTAGCCGTCGTCTCCGAATCCCGGGGGGCGACCGGGTTTCCGCTCTGACCAGCCTGGGCAGGGTGCGGCTTCAGGCGGATGCGGTGCGCGCGTTCCTCCAAGAGGGCGTTCCTTTCGTAGAGGCAGGCCAGCTGCAGCAAGCGAAGCCGTGAGACCTCGGATGACGCCACGGGCGCGCGTCAACGCCGCCCAGGAAAACGACAGCGAGCGCGCCGAGCCGGAAGCCAGTCATTGGCTGCTGGGCTCGAAGTCCGGCGCGGCGGGCTCGCTCCACTGCGATCTCTGGCGCGGTCGGGTGATTGAGCTGGCGGGCCTGACGCCATCGCAATCTTTCCGGTTGGCGGGTGGTGGAAGTCCCATTCAGGACAAAGGCGCGGCGACGAACGGGCACGCTACAGCCTGCTGATCAGCCTTTTCGCGCGGAGATCGCTCTGGACATCAATGCAAGGCTAGCAGCGTGCTGCATTAGCGGGCCCTCGGCATGTCTTGAAATAATTTCATGATAAAAACTTGAGACATGATCTGAATATCAATTCGAGATTTGATGTTTTCTCTCTGAAGGATGTGCGCGTTCTGCATGAGCGGTCAGGATTGAGCCGAGTAGGCGATCCCAGGCAGCGAGGGCTGCGCGTTTCTCCGACATGAAATCATAGAGGGCATAGGTCGACAGGGTTACGGAGGCGGCTCCGCCTTTTTCACTCGTGTGATTGAGAAGCCGACCAATGACAAAGGGCGAAATCCGAAGGCGTTCGCTCGCCATCATGGTGGCGGCTGTCCGCCTCAGGTCGTGGGGGGTGAGGCAGGGGAGAGCCAGGGCGGATCTGACGTCCCGTAGGGAGCGGGTGAGCGAAGCCGGTGAGAGCGACTTGTCACGATCCCATCGTGCGGGAAAGACGAACCGAGATGGGGTAGCGTGGCCGGCGTCGGCGAGGCTGATCGCTTCGCGAATGAGTTCGACCGCGCTCGGTGAAAGCGGCACCAGGGTGGGGCGTCCGTTCTTGGTTCGAGAGCCCGGTATCGACCAAACCGCTTGATCGAGGTCGACCTCAGTCCGCATCATGCCGGCGATCTCATGACGACGTTGGAGGGTCAGCAGGAGCAGCTTGATCGCCAGTCCGACGGGGCGACTGACATAGACTCGTTGGTTGGCGCGGCGGGTTCCTGTTGCGCTGACCAGGCTTTCGGGATCATCAAGGGCGGCCCAGATTGACCTGATTTCCTCATCCTTCAATACGCGGTCGCGTGGAACTTCGCTTCCCTGAGCCGGAACCCGGGACACCGGGTTGAAGGCAGCGGCCTCCGCTTCGAGGATGGCGTAGTTGAACATCTGACGGATCTGGGCGCGGACGCGGTTTGAGCTCGTGTCCTGTCCTTTCGCCAGAAGCTTGCGCAAGAGTTCCTTGATAGCAGCGGGGGTCACGTCCTCCAGTCGGAGCGAACCCAGCGCAGGCTCGATATGCTTGGTCCAGAGCCATTTCTCGGCTGCGATTGTCGAAGGCCGCTTGCGCTTACCGCGTGGCTTCCATTCGCCCCGATCTGTCGCGTCGAAATAGGCGACGCTGAGATCTCGAAATGTCTTGATGGTCTGTGATTGTCGCTCGACCCTCTTGCGGCGCTTTTCGCCGGCGGGATCGACGCCGTCTATCGCCTGCAGGCGCGCCTGGGCGCAACGTTTGCGAGCCTCGACCAACGAGACGTCGGGGTACAGACCAAGACTTAAGCGACGTTTGTCGCCGTTCTCGGTCCGGTAGCGGAACGTCCACGCCTTCCGTCCGGTTTCGCTCACCCGCAACATGAGGCCCGCGCCTCGCGGGTTTTCATCATGGACGTCAAGGCGCTTTCCGGGGGGAGCGGAAACCGATGCGACGAATTTGTCTGTCAATCGGACCTTGGGCATGGCGTCAGTGTTGCAGATTTGGCCTTGGACCCCAAGTCATTTTGGGGTCCATATGGGGTCCAAAAAGCTGAAGCAGTCTGCATGCGGCTGAGACCGACTGAAACAATATCCCCTAAGAAAACAATATATTAGAGGTGAGGGTCGAAACCGCTTGCAACCCAATGAAACCGGTACTTTGTCTGACTTTTAATCAGAGGGTCCCCGGTTCGAGCCCGGGGGGCGTACCATTCCCCTTTCAATCGTTATCGAAGACGCAGGGCTCCATGCCCGGCGAAGGCTTGGCTTTGGCGGCTGGGCCATGATTTAACAGAACCATGCGTCAGATTCCGGTTCCCGTCATCGCTCTTTCGTTGCTGCTCGGCGGATGCAACGCCGGGGCCTCGGCCAAGGGCGGGGTCGAGCAGGTGGGGGCCGGTCTGGGCGGCGCCGTGACCGCACCGCTGGAAGACCTGAACCTGCGGCGTCAGGAGATTCCGACGGTCCTGCTGCAGGCGGAGTCCAACCCCTACGACCTGCGCAACATGAACCGCTGCGCCACCATCGCGGCCGAGATCGCCCGCCTGGACGAGGCCTTGGGGCCCGATGCGGACGCGCCGCCGTCGCAGGACGGTTCCTTCATCAGCGAGCGGGCCGCCGCCGCCGCCGCCGGGGCCACGCTCGACGCCGTTCGCGGCACGATGACGGACTTCATTCCGGCGCGCGGCTGGGTGCGCCGACTGTCCGGCGCCGACGCCCACAGCAAGCACGTCCAGTCCGCCATTCAGGCAGGGTTGCGTCGGCGCTCCTTCCTGAAAGGGGTGGGGATGCAGCGAAACTGCGCCCCGCCCGCCGCGCCGGCCGGGTTCGTTCCGCGTCGCAGCTAGGCCTTCAGGTGCCGGGCGCGGAAGTCGCGACGGAACTGCTCGAACCGGCCTTCGCTGATCGCCTCGCGCATGGCCGCGGTCAGGGCCTGGAAGAAGGCGATGTTGTGCCAGCTCAGCAGGATCTTGCCGAGAATCTCATCTGCGCGGATCAGGTGGTGCAGATAGGCCTTTGAATAGTCCTGTGAAGCCGGGCAGGGGACGCCCGGGTCCAGCGGGTCCTGATCCTCGGCGAAGCGGGCGTTCTTGAGGTTCAGCGGGCCGTCCCAGGTCCAGGCCTGGCCGTGACGCCCGGCGCGGGTCGGCAGGACGCAGTCGAACATGTCGACGCCGCGATAGACCGCCTCGACCAGGTCGATGGGCTTGCCGACGCCCATCAAATAGCGCGGCCGGTCCTTGGGCAGGAACTCGGGGGCGAAGTCCAGCACCTCGCACATGGCCTCATGGCCCTCGCCGACGGCCAGACCGCCGATGGCGTAGCCGTCGAAGCCGATCTCCTGCAGGCGCTCGGAGGACTCGCGGCGCAGGTTTTCATAGGTCGAACCCTGCTGGATGCCGAACAGGGCCTGCGCATCGCGCGTGCCGAAGGCGTTCTTGGAGCGCTGGGCCCAGCGCGCCGACAACTCCATGCCCTCGCGAGCGCGCTTTTCTTCAGCGGGCCAGGCGACGCATTCGTCCAGCTGCATGACGATGTCGGAGCCGAGCCGGTCGGCCTGGATCTGGATCGAGCGCTCGGGCGTCAGGATGTGCTTGGAGCCGTCGATGTGGCTGGAGAAGGTCACGGCCTCCTCGGTCAGCTTGGAGATGCCTGACAGGCTCATGACCTGGAAGCCGCCGGAGTCCGTCAGGATCGGCTTGTCCCAGCGCATGAAGTTGTGCAGCCCGCCGAGGCGCTCCATCCGCTCCGGTCCGGGGCGCAGCATCAGGTGGTAGGTGTTGCCCAGCAGGATGTCCGCGCCGGTCTGCTTGACCTGATCCACCGTCATCGCCTTGACGGTGGCGGCGGTGCCGACGGGCATGAAGGCGGGGGTGCGGATGTCGCCGCGCGGGGTCTTCAGCACCCCGGTGCGGGCGCGGCCTTCGGTGGCGAAAATGTCAAACGGGAAGGGCAACAGAGACTCCGCTCATCCCGGCCGACGCCGGAATCCAGTGAGAGCCGCAGACGGGCGGCGTGTTTCGAGACTGCTCAACCACGGAACGGCACGCCCTGTCACCCCTGGCGTCGTCATCCCGGCCTTGAGCCGGGATCGCGACAAGCGTCACGTTCAGCGTTGCGGTTTGAGCGGTCCCGGATAACGGCTTCGCCGTTTCCGGGATGACGGGCGCAAGAGTTAGCGCAGGCTTTCCAGCATTTCCGCGCGTTGCAGGTCCTTGGGGCGGCCGAACAGGCGGCAGGTCTCGATCTGCTCGTTGATCGAGGGCGTGAAGACGGTGAAGTCCTCGACCGCGATGGGCAGGCGGGTCGAGAAGGTCACCGGAACCCAGTCGCCGCCGGCCCGCACGTCCATGCCCGCCATGACGTCGAGCGGCACCGGGGTGGTCAGGATCTGGCCGAACACCTGCGACCGGAACAGGCCCTCGCCGGGATCCTCGACCACCTGGCCGTACAGGCCCTCGATCAGGCGGCGCGCGTCGCGCGGGCTGCACATCACGTCGATGTCGGGCGCGCGCCAGTCGCGTAGCCCCCATAGCATCATCGCTGCCCCGCCGAAGACCCACCACGGGTCCTGAAGCTCGCTCGCCGCCGAGGCGAGGATGTCCAGGGCCGTGATGAAATCGTCGGGCAGGTCGTCGGTCATGCGTCCTTCCTGAACAGCAGGCTCCCGTCGCCATAGGAATAGAAGCGATAGCCGCTGTCGATAGCGTGGGCATAGGCGGCGCGCATGGTCTCCAGCCCGGCGAAAGCGCTGACCAGCATGAACAGGGTCGACTTCGGCAGGTGGAAGTTGGTCATCAGCACGTCGCAGGCGCGGAAGCGGTAGCCCGGCGTGATGAAGATGGCGGTGTCGCCGTGGAAGGGCTGGACCATGCCGTCCTCTGTCGTGGCGCTTTCCAGCAGGCGAAGCGAGGTGGTGCCCACGCAGACGATGCGGCCGCCCGCCGCGCGCACGGCGTTCAGGGCGGCGGCGGTCTCGGCCGAGACCTCGCCCCACTCGGAGTGCATCTTGTGGTCGGCGGTGTCGTCCGCCTTGACCGGCAGGAAGGTGCCGGCGCCGACGTGCAGGGTCACGGCGTGGGTTGCGACGCCCCGAGCGCGGATCGCGTCCAGCAGGGCGGGCGTGAAGTGCAGACCCGCCGTCGGGGCGGCGACCGAGCCGTCATAGGTCGCGAAGACCGTCTGATAGTCCTTCAGGTCGCGGTCGTCCTCGGGCCGCTTGGCCGCGATATAGGGGGGCAGGGGCATGACCCCGACCTCGCGGATGACGTCGTCCAGCGCCGGTCCAGCCAGATCGAAGCGCAGGGTGACCAGGCCGTCCTCGCCCTTGGCGGTGATCTCGGCGTCGATCTGGCCCAGGAAGCAGGCGTTGTCTTCCTCGCGCCCGAAGCGCACCCGGTCGCCGATCTTCAACCGCTTGCCCGGCTTCATGAAGGCGGACCAGGCGTCAGGCGCATCGCGGTGGTGGAGGGTCGCCTCGACCGGAACCGACAGAAGCTCGCCTTCCGGCCCCGTGCGGTGGCGCACGCCTGACAGCCTCGCGGGGATCACGCGCGTGTCGTTGAACACGAGGGCGTCGCCCGGCTGCAGGAAGTCCGGCAGGTCGCGGATGATCCGATCCTGCAGGTCGCCATCCTTCACGACCAGAAGGCGCGCGGAATCGCGCGGGTCGGCGGGGCGCAGGGCGATGCACGCCTCGGGCAGGTCGAAGTCGAAATCGGATGTCCGCATGGTGCGGGGAATGCTCATGCCCCGCCTTTCCGGTCAAGCGAGGCGCCAGAGAAACGGCCGGCTGGCCAATCACGCAGAAGCCTCTATGTCATCGGCCGAAGTAGGGAGTTGCGCATGACCGATCGCTATCTGGATGACCTCGCCGTCGGCGAAGCCTGGGAGGGGGAGCCCTTCACCATCACCGAGGAAGAGATCGTCGCCTTCGCCGAGCAGTTCGACCCCCAGCCCATGCACATCGACAAGGCGGCTGCCGAGGCGGGCCGGTTCGGCGGCCTGATCGCCAGCGGCTGGCATGTCTGCGCGCGGGTCATGCGCGAATACGTCGATGTCGGCTATTTCGGCGCCACGCCCATGCTGGGCATCAGCATCGACGACCTGCGCTGGTTGCGCCCGGTACGGCCCGGCGACACGCTCACGGTCCGTCGCGAAATCCTGGCCATCACTCCGTCGCAGAGCCGCCCTGACCGGGGAACGGTCAAGACCAGAACCTGGGTCCGCAATCAGGACGGCGACGTCGTCATGACCTTCGAGAACCTGATGCAGTTCCCCAAGGACGCCTCGGTGCGGCTCTGATCGTCCCGCCGCGGTTGACCGCGGGCGCGCAAGGCTTCAAAGCCCGTTCATGCTACAGAACCTCGAAACCCTGTCCCGTGAGGCCCGTTCGTGGCCGTTTGAGCAAGCGCGCAACCTGCTGGCCCACGTGCTCAAAAAACGGCTGTCTGACGCGGAGCGCGATGCCGCGAAACTGCTGATCGACGCGGGCAAGACGGACGAGGCTCTGGCCACCTTCGAGGCGCTGAACAAGCCGGTGATCCTTGAGACGGGTTATGGCCCATCGGGCCTGCCGCACATGGGCACCTTCGGCGAGGTGGCGCGCACGACCATGGTGCGCAACGCGTTTCGCGCACTGACCGGCGATCATTGGGCCACGCGCCTGATCGCCTTCAGCGACGATATGGACGGCCTGCGCAAGGTGCCGGAAGGCATCCCCAATCCGGAGATGCTGCGCGAAGACCTGCATTTGCCGCTGACCAGGGTGCGCGATCCGTTCGGCACGCACGACAGCTTTGGCGCGCACAATAACGCCCGCCTGCGCGCCTTCCTCGACAGCTTTGGCTTTGACTATGAGTTCATGTCCTCGACCGAGACCTATCGGTCGGGTCGGTTCGATACGGCCCTGCTGACCATGCTGGAGCGTTTCGACAAGGTCATGGGCATCATGTTGCCGACCCTGGGCGAAGAGCGCCGGGCCACCTATTCGCCCTTCCTGCCGATCAGCCCGATCACCGGCCATGTGCTGCAGGTGCCGACGCTGGAGCGCAACGTCGAGCGCGGCACCATCGTCTTTGACGATCCCGCAGGCGGCCGTACCGAGGTTCCTGTCACCGGCGGCCATGTAAAGCTGCAGTGGAAGCCCGACTGGGCCATGCGCTGGACGGCGCTGGATGTCGATTATGAGATGTCGGGCAAGGACCTGATCGAGAGCGTGCGCGAGTCGTCCAAGCTGTGCCGCGCCATCGGCGGAGTTCCCCCGGAAGGTTTCAACTACGAGCTCTTCCTCGACGTCGAAGGTAAGAAGATCTCCAAGTCCAAGGGCAATGGCCTGACGATGGAGGAGTGGCTGCGCTACGGCACGCCCGAGAGCCTGAGCTGGTACATGTTCCAGTCGCCGAAGTCGGCCAAGAGCCTGCACTTCAACGTCATTCCGCGCGCGACCGACGACTATCTGTCCTTCATCGAGCAGTACAAGACGCAGGAACCGGCCAAGCAGATCGACAACGCCGTCTGGCACATCCACTCGGGCCAGCCGCCCGAGAGCGCCTCGCCGGTGTCCTTCGCCCTGCTGCTGAACCTGGTGGGCGTGGCCAACGCCTCGACCAAGGACCAGCTGTGGGCCTATTTCGCCAAATACCTGCCCGACGCCACGCCCGAGAGCGAGCCGGTGCTGGATCGCCTCATGGGCTATGCGCTGAACTACTACGAGGACTTCGTGAAGCCCTCGAAGACCTATCGTCTGCCCGACGACAAGGAGAAGGCAGCGCTGCTGGACCTGGCGGAAAGGCTGAAGGCTCTGCCGAGCGATACGACCGACGGCGAGGTCATCCAGTCCGAGGTCTATGCAGTGGGCAAGGAACACGCCTTCGACCCGCTGCGGGCCTGGTTCGGCGCCTTGTATGAGGTGCTGCTGGGCGCGTCCCAGGGGCCGCGTTTCGGATCCTTCGCCGCCATCTACGGTCTGCCGCAGACGATCGAACTGATCGAAAAAGGCGCCAGTGGCGCCTTGGCCGAAGGGTGAATGTTTCGGGCCGTCGAAATCTCGGCGGCCCGTTTTCCTGTCGGGGTGGATCAGGCCGTGAACAGGGCGCCGACCAGGGAGGCGAAGGCCAAGGTCAAGAGCAGGCCCTCGAACGGGGACAGCAGCCAGATTGAACGTCGATGGCGTCGGGTTCGGGTGCTGGGAACCATGATTTTTGCTCGCATTCCATAATGATCTGCAAGGCGAGCTCGGGAGAGCCTGAGATCGGCAGCGGCTGGCCGTAAAGGCTGCGCCACAGCACATCCAGCGCCACATCTGCTTTGCCGAGATCGCCCATGGGTCTATTCCGCACGACAAAGCGGTCTCTGCCCATCCCCCTAATTGGGGAGGAAATGAACAATATTCGTTTTTCGTTAAACGCTTAGGCGCGGATGGCGTGGCCGTCGGCCGGGCGGAAGCCGAGAAATATGAACCGAATATAACGGTGCGGCTGGGCGAGCCTTCAGCTTGGCCGAGGCATTCTCGCTCCATCGACAACTCGATGACAGGAGAGCCCTATGTCGAAGACCTTCAAGGCGGGTTTGGCCGCCACCGCTATGTTCGCCGCCCTGAGCGCCGCCGCCGTTCCGATGAGCGCCAGCGCCATGCCCCAGGCCAACGGGATCACCAACTGCGACGCGCCGGGTGGCCGTCAACAGGCAGGCGCCGCCATCGGCGCCGTTCTGGGCGGCCTGGCCGGCAGCCAGGTGTCCAAGAATGAGCGCGCTCTGGGTGCGGTGGTCGGCGCCGGCGCCGGCGCGGCGGCCGGCTCCTACATCGGCTGCAACCAGCAGCGCACGCGCGCCGCCGCCCAGGCCAACGCCAACATGTATCGCGCCACCTCCAACCTGCGCATCCGCACCGGGCCGGGCACGCAGTATCGCCAGGCCGGCAGCTTGTCGGCCGGCCAGCCCTTCACGGCGGTGGGATCGCAGGGCGAATGGGTCCAGATCGCCGGCGGCGGCTGGGTCAACGCCCACTACGTCACCCGTAACTGATCGGCGGATTTCTCCCCCGCGTCGATTGGAACGAGGGCCGCCCGCAAGAGGCGGCTCTTACCGCGTCCGCTATTGGCTGACCCACAGGATGCGGGCCATCCACACCACCTCGTGGCGGGGCAGGGTGCGTGGTGCATAGTGCGGATTGGCCGAGGCCAGGGTCACCTCGCGCCCGTTCAGGGCGGCGATCTCCTTGGCCAGGGTTTCGCCGTTCGTCGTGCGCACCACGACCCGGTCGCCGCGGCGGACCTCGGTAGCCTCGAGGTCGACGATCACGCGGTCGCCGGGGCGATAGACAGGCTCCATGGAATCGCCGTCGATGGTGAGACTGAACAGGCTGTCCTTGCGGGCGGGCAGTTCGGTCTGGTCCCACCCCTCGGCCATGGGCAGGCCCGCATCGTCGAAAAAGCCCTCGTCGCCCGCCCGAGCCAGGCCCAGCAGGGGGATCGAGCGCGGCTGCGGCGCGGCGTCGTCGGCCAGGGCGGCGAATTCGCCGAGGCTGAGCCCCGTCGCCTCCAGCACCCGCATCAGGCTCTCGGTCGAGGGCCAGCGCGGACGCGGCGGCTGTCCTGGTCCCAGCCGCTTCGAGGGGTTGAAACTGGTGGCGTCCAGGCCCGCGCGCCGCGCCAGACCCGAGGCCGAAACGCCCTCGCGCCGCGCCAGAACGTCAAGCGCCTTCCAGATCTGGGCGTGAGAAAGCGGCACGACGTAGGCTCTGAAACTGAAAGGTTCGGATTACCATTTTAGCCTACTCGTATAGGAATATCTACCTAGGTCTCTTCAAGCCCCACGGCGCGCCGCTCCTGCCAGGCGATAAAGGTGCCAAAGGCAATGGCGATCATGATGCCGTAAGCGGCCATATTGAGCACCGTGTAAAAGGCTGAAATTTCGGGCCGCAGCTTCAGCAGAACCATGACGTGGCTCGCCACGGCCAGGAGTTGGAAGGCAGCCGCCCATACCGGCCAGGATCGGGGAGCTTTCCAAACGAGGGCGACAAATACGGCGAGGACGGCCAAGTCGATCAGGAACATCGGCCATTGGACCGAAGCATAGCCCAGAAAGGTCTGGGATAGGATAGAAAGAAACCAGGCGCTCAACATGGTTCCTGCACCGATGCGTTCGGGACGACCGCCCTTCGTTAGCGCGAAGAGGCAAACCAGGAGTACGCCTCCGGCGCCGACGTATCCCCAAATAAAGTTGAACAACGAATGCCCCCATCATCGTCCAGACAATGGGGGCATTCCTACATTATGCGGTGCGGAAAGCGGAGACCTGATCCGCAAGGTTACGCCGAATTCACGCGACGCGCAGATGACGCTCCTGGTGGCCCATCGGGCGGCTGTCCCATTCGTCCGGCTTGTCCACCGGACCGGCAGCGTAGGTGCCGAAGCCCAGGCGGCGGTGGTCCTTCTGGAGTTCGGCGTGGCAGGCGACGGCGGATTCGCGCGCGGTGCTGAGGGCGGCGATGACTTCCATTGCCTTGGTCTGGGACATGGCACCAGCCACCGGCGAGATCGACAGGGCCGTGCGGGCGCCGATCATGGCCTGAACCAGCGTCGTGGCGTGGGTGATGGCGTCATCCAGCGCCTTCTCGGTGGCATGCAGTTCGCTGGCGACGCCGGCGATGACTTGAGTGTGGTCCATGACTTACCCCTCGTAGAAAGAACGATGGTTAAGCTTTAACCTGTATTAACGATTTTTGGTAGGGATTTGTTTACATTCGTTAACGCGAACGCGGGTGCGCGACTTTTCGGTCACGCTGGCGGCGTCTCATCCGGATCCAGCAGGAAATGGGCGGTCAGGGCGGCGATCGGCTCGTGGCGGGCGTCCTGCCAGGCCTCGGCCACCACATGGGCGACGCGGCGGCCGGCCTTGTTGATCCGCGCGCGGGCGAAGACGTCGACCGGACGCCCCGAGCGCAGATAGGCCACGGTGACGTTGATCGGGCGCGGCAGACGCAGGCGAGGATAGGTGAGCGAGACCTGGGCCATGGCCGCCATCTCCAGCAGGGCGGCGGTCGCGCCGCCGTGCAGGGCGGGCAGCATGGGGTTGCCGATCAGGCGGTCCGCGAAGGGCATGACGACGGTGATCTCGTCGCCGTTGATCTGGGTCTGGAGGTTGAGGAAGCGGGCGTAAGGCAGGCTGTCGAGCAGGGAGGAGGTCATGCCGCGCCCTCCGTCGTGCGCCGGGATTTCAGGTTTGCGCCGGGGCGATGGTCGCCCTCGGCGCTGACCATGTAGGCGGACTGGGCCGCGGCGACGGGATCGGTCGGGTCGTCCTCGAAGGCCCAGGCGCGTACGAAGGCGAGGTTGCGCGTCAGGCGGTAGCAGCGCGCCTCGGCCAGCAGGTCGCGTCCGGGCGTCGCCGCCCGCATATAGTCGACGCGCAGATCAAGGGTCGCCACGGGGCGGAAGGTCCCTAGCGTCACCCAGACGGCCAGGCCGCCGACGTGGTCGAGCAGGGTCGTCACCAGCCCGCCCGCCAGAATGCCTGTCTCGGGATCGCCGATCAGGTCCTCGCGATAGGGGACGCGCATGCGGACGCGATCGCCCTTCAGGCCTTCAAAGGCGAAGCCGAGCGCATGAGTATGAGCCGCGCCTGAAGCGAGTTGGGGCAGCAGCGTGTTTAGGAACGAATCCGTCATCAAGGCGTCCTGTGTTGCGCTTGTCCTTGGTCGCCCGCCGGGCGCGCCCTTGTCCAGCGGACGCATCGCTTAATGACCCGACCTGAAGAACTGTTGCGTCCGACCCCGGCCGGTCTCTACTGCCCGCCCGGCGACTTCTATGTCGATCCGGTGCGGCCGGTGGATCGTGCGGTGATCACCCACGGCCATTCGGACCACGCGCGGTCGGGCCATGGGGCGGTGCTGGCTACTCCCCAGACCTTGGCCATCATGGCCGAGCGTTATGGTCCGGAATTCGCCGGGCGCGTCCAGGCCGCCGCCTATGGAGAGACGACGCAGATCGGTGGGGCGACGGTACGTCTTGTGCCGGCCGGGCATGTCCTGGGCTCGGCCCAGGTCGTGGTTGAGCGGGGCGGCCTGACCATGGTGGTCTCGGGCGATTACAAGCGGCGCCGCGACCCGACCTGCCCGCCGTTCGAGCCGGTTCCCTGCCATGTCTTCATCACCGAGGCGACCTTCGGTCTGCCGGTGTTCGTCCATCCACCGGATGAAGAAGAGATCGGCCGCCTGATCCATTCCCTGACCCAGTTTCCCGATCGGGCTCACCTGGTGGC
Source organism: Brevundimonas naejangsanensis (assembly GCF_003627995.1). Lineage (NCBI taxonomy): Bacteria > Pseudomonadati > Pseudomonadota > Alphaproteobacteria > Caulobacterales > Caulobacteraceae > Brevundimonas > Brevundimonas naejangsanensis. The sequence goes on from NZ_CP032707.1 coordinate 2,536,416, forward strand.
CGCCTATGCCTTGGGAAAGGCTCAGCGGGTGATCTGTCTGCTGCGCGAGGCGGGCTGGAGCCGGACCATTCATGTTCACGGCGCGCTGGAGCGCCTGAACCGCCTCTATCAGCGCGAGGGCGTCGATCTCGGCTCCCTGGCGCCCGCGACGGGGCTGGCGGCCGGAGCGCTGGGCGGAGAGGTGGTGATCGCCCCGCCATCCGCCATTCAGGACCGCTGGGCGCGCCGGTTCGCCGATCCGGTCGCGGCCTTTGCCTCGGGTTGGATGGGGGTGAGGGCGCGAGCCCGGCAGAGAGGGGTGGAACTGCCCCTGGTCATCTCCGACCACGCCGACTGGCCGGAACTGATCCGGACCTTCGAGGAACTGGGCCCGGAAGAGATCTGGATCACGCACGGGCGCGAGGAAGGCTTGCTGCGTTGGGCCGAGTTGAGCGGCGTGAAGGCTCGCGCCCTGCGTCTTGTGGGCTATGACGAGGAAGACGAGCAGGCGCCGGACAGCACGATCCCGGCCTGATCGCTCAGCGGCGATCCGTCAGGCGGCGCCGCGGGCCCGGGCGGGAGTCTGGGCGACCGCCGGCTCCAGGGCGGTGTTCATGGCCAGGCGCAGTCGTTCCGGCTTGATCGGCTTTTCGACCACGGCGGCCATGCCGGCGGCCAGGTAGGCCTTGGCGTCGTCGGGATCGGCGTTGGCGGTTAGGGCGATGATGGGAATGTCGCGCTGGGCGCTGGCCAAGGCGCGAATGGCGCGAGTGGCGCCGATGCCGTCCAGGCGCGGCATCTTGATGTCCATCAGGATCAGATCGAACGGCCGCGACTCCACAGCCTCGACGGCTTCCTGTCCATCCTCGACGGCTTCCGAGGTGCAGCCGAACATTTCGCAGAGGGCCTGGGCGACCACGCGGTTTGTCGCGTTGTCGTCAGCGATCAGCACATGGGGGCGTGTGTGAAGCTGGAACTGGTCCAGATCCGCGACGTTGGTCGGCTCTTCGCGCTCGATGAAGGCGATGGGCGCGGACAGGTCGAAGGCGAAGGTGGCGCCGCGCCCGGTGTTGTTCTCGGCCCAGATGCGTCCGTCCATGCATTCGATCAGGCGTCGGCTGATCGCCAGGCTCAGACCGGCGTCGTCCGCGGAAGGGTCGATCAGCCCGCCCGCGCGGTTGTCGTCCGATGGGCCGTCGTCGCGGACGCGGGCCTCGATCAGGACGCGATCGCCCTGGGTCTGAACCTTCAGGCTGGCCTCGACCATGCCGTGTCGCGCGAATTTCAGCGCGTTGCCGATGAGGTTGTTGAACACTTGGCGCAGCCGGCCCTGATCGACCATGGCCGCCAGTTCGGTGTCGCCTTCGTAGCCGACCATCAGGGTGACGCCGTCCTGAGCCGCGCGCGGGGACCAGTGACTCTGGATATCGTCCATCAGGGTGCGCAACGGCGTAGCGGCGGCGGCGATTTGCAGTTCGCCTGCTTCGGCGCGAGCGAGGTCGAGGGCGTCGCGCAGGTTGTCCAGCATGTCCTCGGCCGAATCCATGATGGTCCGGGCGTGAGCCTTGGCCGCGTCGTTGAGGGGCTGGCGGTGCAGGAGTTCGGCCACGGCCAGCACGCCGTTCATCGAAGTGCTGAGTTCGCGGTTGAGAAGACCCATGAAGCGGCTCTTGTCGCGCGCGGCGGTCAGAGCCGAGCGCTCGGCCTCGTCGGCTGAGCGAAGCTGTTCGACCAGGCTCTGGTTCTCGTGACGCTGATCTTCGTTGATGGCGCGCAGCAGGGCGACGGCCGTGCCCACGCCGCGATAGGCCCCGCCATGGGTGACGATGAAGCCGCGCATCAGCGCGCCCGGCCCGCTTTTCAGGATGATGGAGGAAAAGGCGTCCACACGAACCCCGGCGTCGATCACGGCGGGTTCCGGGTCCATCAGGTGCGTGACCTCGCGCCCCCCGTACAGGCTCTGGCCGAGGGGGCCCGCGAGCTTCAGCAGGAAGTCGCCGCGTTCGATCAGGCCGATGGGGCGATCGCCGTCGACGACGGGAATCACCATCGTGTTCGGCTCGCGCTCGAACCGCGCCAGAATCTCGCCGGTCATGGCGGTCTTCGCCACCGGTTCTACGCGATCAGTCAGCACTTCGATCGTCGGCATTCGGCCGGACTCCTACTGAGGTGCTTTTACATTCTCAGAGAATCATTTGCGGAAGGGTTAAGCGTGGCCGTTTCTTCTTCCCGTACGACTTCCTTTTGCCGTGTCCCGGCCACTGGCGTATAGGAAGCGACGTCCCATCTTCTGATCCCGGTTTCTTTCTGGATGCGCGCGGCCTGCGGCCGACCGCAGATTTGTCATGAGCGTAATCGCGCAACACTCTGAAAAATCAGCCCTCGTCTTGTTCTCGGGCGGCCAGGACAGCGCCACCTGCCTGGCCTGGGCGCTGGAGCGTTTCGATCGGGTCGAGACCGTGGGTTTCGACTACGGCCAGCGTCATGCGGTGGAGATGCAGGCGCGCCAGTCGGTGCGCGCGGAACTGGTTAAGGCGCTGCCGCAGTGGGTCGACCGTCTGGGCGATGATCACGTGGTCGATCTGACCGGCTTCGGCGCCATCGGCGAGACGGCGATGACCACCGAACGCGCCATCGAGGCGGACGCCCGCGGCCTGCCCAACACCTTCGTGCCGGGACGCAACCTGATCTTCCTGGTCGCGGCGGCCGCCCTGGCCGACCGCCGGGGGCTGGAGGTGCTGATCGGCGGCATGTGCGAGACCGACTATTCCGGCTATCCCGACTGCCGCAATGAGACGATCCAGGCCACGGCGCGCGCCCTGTCTTTGGGCCTGGACAAGTCCGTTCCGGTCGAGACGCCGCTGATGTTCCTGACGAAGGCCCAGACCTGGGCGCTGGCGGACCAGATCGGCGGACGCGCCCTGGTCGAGACGATCATCGAGTTCAGCCACACCTGCTACCTGGGCGACCGGACGCATCGGCATGCCTGGGGCTATGGCTGCGGGACCTGCCCGGCCTGTGAACTGCGCGCGGCGGGCTATGCTGAATGGGCGGCCGCATGACCTATTCGGCCAAGGAAGTCTTCCTGACGGTGCAGGGCGAGGGCGGGCAGGCGGGCCGCCCGGCCGTCTTCCTGCGCTTCGCCGGCTGCAATCTGTGGAGCGGGCTGGAGCGGGACCGCGCGAGCGCCGTCTGCACCTTCTGCGACACGGATTTCGTCGGGACCAACGGCGACGGCGGCGGCAAGTTCAAGACCGCCGACCTGATGGCCGACCATGTCGCCGGGATGTGGCGAGGCCGCGAGGGCGATCCCAAGCTGGTCGTCTGCACCGGCGGCGAGCCGCTGATGCAACTGGACGCGCCCCTGATCGAGGCCCTGCACGCGCGCGGGTTCGAGATCGCCATCGAGAGCAACGGCACGCTTGCGGCGCCTAAGGGTATCGACTGGATCTGCATCAGCCCCAAGGCCGACGCGCCCGTGGTCCAGACGTCAGGCCAGGAACTGAAGCTGGTCTTCCCCCAGGCGCTGGCCATGCCCGATCGCTTTGAACACCTCGATTTCGAGCGCTTCTGGCTTCAACCGATGGATGGGCCCGATCAGGCCGCGAACACCGCGGCCGCCATCGAATACTGCCTGACGCATCCGCAATGGCGGCTCAGCGTCCAGACGCACAAATATATCGGGGTGCGGTAGGGATCAGCAGGCTTTGCCCTGTCGCTGTCTTTGTTCGCAGCGGCGTTGTTCGCGTTCCCATTCGCGCTGCTCGCGCTCGCGCTTGGCCTTGGTTTCCTCGTCCGAGGTGGTGACGGCGTCGAAGCCGGCGCCGACGGCCGCGCCCGTCACCTTGGCCGCGCCGCCGACTACGGCGGCTCCAGCGCCGACGACGGCGCCCGCGACGCAGCCCTGAAGCATCAGGGCGCTGGTCAGGCAGAGGGCGAGAGTGGTGAGGCGCTGGATCATGGCGGCAGTCTGCCCGCGCGCGCCGGTCCTGTCAGCGCGCAAAAAGAAAGGGGGCGCCCTTTCGAGCGCCCCCTGTGGTCTTTGGACCAGATCGTCGTTTTACAGGCTGTCGACCATCACCAGTTCGGCGTCTTGCTTGGCCGTGATGGTGATCGTCGGCTCGTCGATGATGCCGGCGCCGTCGCGGGCGTTCAGCGCCGTGCCGTTGACGTCCACCCGGCCCACAGCGGGCACCAGATAGGCGCGGCGACCGGCGGCCAGGTCATAGGTCAGGCTCTCGCCCGCCTTCAGCGTGGCGGCCAGGACGCGGGCGTTCGCGTTGATGGTCAGGGCCTCGTCCGCCGGATCGCCCGAGGCGACGACGGTGAAGCGGCCCGAGCGGTCGCTCTTGGGGAACTCGCGCTGGCCCCAGGACGGCTGGGCGCCGGGCCGGTCCGTCTCGATCCAGATCTGGAACAGGGTCGTGAGCTCGTTCTCCATGTTGTACTCGGCGTGGCGCACGCCGGTGCCCGCGCTCATCACCTGGACATCGCCCGCCGCCGTACGGCCGGTGTTGCCCATGGAATCCTGGTGGGTGATGGCCCCGGTGCGGACGTAGGTGATGATCTCCATGTCCGCGTGCGGGTGGGGCGGAAAGCCGGACTTGGCCGCGATCTCGTCGTCGTTCCAGACGCGCAGCCGGCCCCAGCCCATGCGCTTGGGGTCATAGTAGTTGGCGAAGGAGAAGTGGTGCCTGGCGTTCAGCCAGCCGTGGTTGGCGCCGCCGAGGGTGCTGAAAGGTCTGACGTCGATCATGGTGCGGTCTCCCATCCGAGGAATGCTTGAGGCCTAGATAGGATCGCGAAACGGTATATGCAACAGTAGTTGTTTCTAATGGTTGGCGCAGGGGTCCGCATCAGCCACCGTGTAGCCATTCCGCCATAGGTGTCGCTGTCGCTGTAGGTGAATCCGAATAGGCGAAGGCGGCGGAGGCTGTTCAAGCTCACCCCAACTGCGCCCGATGCCGCAGCATGGCGTCGGCCAGCACGATGGCGGCCATGGCTTCGACCACGGGGACGCCGCGCAGGGCGACGCAGGGGTCGTGGCGGCCCTTGGTGCGCAGGTCGACCTCTTCGCCGTCGCGGTTGATAGTCCGGCGCAGGGTCAGGATGGAGGAGGTGGGCTTGAACGCTACCCGCGCCGTCAGCGGCTGGCCGGTGGAGATGCCGCCCAGGACGCCGCCCGCCTTGTTCGACAGGAAGACCGGCAGGCCGTCTTCGCCCAGGCGCATCTCATCGGCGTTGTCCTCGCCCGTCAGCTCGGCGGCTGCGAAGCCCGCGCCGATCTCGACGCCCTTGACGGCGTTGATGGACATCAGGCCGGCCGCCAGTTCGGCGTCCAGCTTGCCATAGAGGGGCGCGCCCCATCCGGCGGGCACGCCCGTGACCTCCAGCGCCACGACGGCGCCGATGGAGGAGCCGGCCTTGCGGACGCCGTCCAAGTAGTTTTCCCACGCGGGCACGACCTCGGCTGAGGCGGCGAACAGAGCGTTGTCATAGACGGTGCCAAAGTCGATCGCCTCGTCGGCGATGCGGTGCGGCCCCAGCTGGACTACCCCGGCGCGGATGCGGATGTTGTCGCCGAGCACCTTCCTCGCCACGGCGCCGGCCGCCACGCGGCTGGCCGTTTCGCGGGCCGAGGAGCGGCCGCCGCCGCGTGGATCGCGCACGCCGTACTTGGCCTGATAGGCGTAGTCGGCATGGCCAGGGCGGAAGGCGCGGGCGATCTCGCCGTAGTCCTTGGACCGCTGGTCGGTGTTCTCGATCATCAGGCTGATCGGCGTGCCGGTCGTGACCGGGCCGTTTCCATCGTCGAAAACGCCGGAAAGGATGCGGACCTGATCGGCCTCCTGCCTCTGGGTGACGAAGCGGCTGCCGCCGGGCTTGCGCAGGTCAAGCAGGGGCTGGATGTCGGCTTCGGTCAAGGGGATCAGCGGCGGGCAGCCGTCGACGACGCAGCCGATGGCCGGGCCGTGGCTTTCGCCCCAGGTGGTGACGCGGAACAGATGGCCGAAGGTGTTGTGCGACATGATAGCGACGCTTAGGCCGCCATCCGCTCCGGCGTCCAGACCCGAGTGAAGCGCAGCAGCATGTCTTCGGCCGCCGAGGGCAGGTCGTCGGAGGGGATCAACTTGACGAAGAGGTCGCCGGCGGGGCGTTTTCCGCGCGCGGTCAGGCCCAGGCCCGGCAGGCGCAGCCGCACCGGTTCGATCATGTCCGGCACCAGCCAGGCGGACTGCGGACCGGCATGGGTGTCGATCTCGATCCGTCCGCCGTCGCGCATCATGCGAGGCGCGATGGGCCAGTCCATGAACAGGTCCGCCCCCAGCACCGACAGGCCGTCGGCCGGGCGGATCAGCACCCGCAGCAGGCCGGGGCAGCCCTTCAACCGAACATGGTCGGCGGTGCGCACGCCGGGCGGAACATGGACGAGCAGGCGCCGGCCCCAGGCCTCGACGACCACGCTGGCCCCGGTCAGGGCCTGCATCGGCGTCAGAACGACCAGCGGTGCGGGGGCGGAGGTGAAAGAAGAAGTTGTATGATCGGCGGGACGAGCGGCGGGGGGCGGCGCGCCCGTGTTGGGCGCGGGCAGGGCGGGCGCTTCAGTCTGCAAAAGGCGATAGGCGGCGATCACGCGCCGGAACCGCTCGGCGTCGCCGCCCGGCTGGTCCGGCCGAGCCGCCTTGACGGCCGCGCGGAAGGCGGCGGCCAGCGCCTGCGGCCCCGCCGGGGCGTCGAGGCCCAGCAGGCGCCGAGCGTCCGAGAATGGAAGGCTGTCCGCGCGCATGGCGCGAAGCCTGACGTGGATATGGTCAAGGCCGAGTTAACCCTGTCGACGTAGCGCCTTTTTTGGGGCTGATTGGCGGGCGCTGCGTTCTATTGTCGACGCAGCGACGCCGTGAGGGAAAGCCGCCCTCGCCAAGCTGGAAGGAAATGCCATGCGCGTAATGGTGATGATGAAGGGCACGGACGCCATCGAGTCTGGGGTTCAGCCCAGCGAAGCGCTCATCCGTGACATGACGGTCTTCAATGGGGAACTGGCCGCAGCCGGCCTCCTGCTGGCCGGGGAGGGGTTGCAGCCCTCGTCCAAGGGCAAGCGGGTGATCTTCGGCGGGAATGGCGAGCCGCCTGTCGTGGATGGACCCTTCGCCCAGACCAGGGAATTGATCGCCGGCTTCTGGATATGGAAGGTCAAGGACATGGACGAGGCCGTGGCCTGGGCGCGGCGTATTCCTGATACCGACAGGCTGCACGGTGAGGTCGAGATCCGCCCCATCCTGGACATGGAGGACTTCGAAGCCTTGACGCCCGAACTCCAGGCCCGAGAGGCGGCCTTGCGCGAGGCGACCGGACATTACAGCGAAGCCTGAGCACGGGTCCGGGTGACGCAGGTTTGAACGCCCAGCCTGTGACGCGTGGCGCAAGCGGGACTATAGGACCGGCATGACCCAGTCCGTAATCCCGCCCAGCCCGTCTCGCGAAGACTATGCCGCCCAGCTGGCGGCCAATGCCGACGAAACCATCTTCCAGCGCGACGACCCCATTGCGCTGTTCGTGGAGTGGCTGGACGCCGCACGGGCGTCCGAACCGAACGATCCCAACGCCATGGCCCTGGCCACCGTGGACGCCGAGGGCAACCCCGACGCGCGCATGGTCCTGCTGAAGGACGTCGATGCGCGCGGCTTCACCTTCTATTCCAATCAGGAGAGCGCCAAGGGCGAGCAACTTTGGGCCAATCCGTCCGCCGCCCTGCTGTTCCACTGGAAGAGTCTGCGCCGCCAGGTGCGGGTGCGTGGCTCGGTCGAGCCGGTCAGCGTCGAGGAGGCCGATGCCTACTTCGCCAGTCGAGCGCGCGAAAGCCGCATCGGCGCCTGGGTGTCGGATCAGTCGCGTCCCCTGGCCGACCGGGCGACGCTGGAGGCGCGGGTGGCGGACCAGACGGCGCGCTTTGACGGGCATGAGGTGCCACGCCCGGATCGCTGGACAGGCTGGCGGGTGAACCCGGTCCAGATCGAGTTCTGGCGCGATCGGCCCTTCCGTCTGCACGATCGTCTGCGCTTCGATCGGACGGCGGGGGAGTCGGACTGGCGTCGCCTCCGTCTGTGGCCGTAAGGGCTCGCGCGCCGCTTCAGGCGGCGTAGCGCGCCAGGAAGGTTTCGACCGCGTCTTCGGCTATGCTGGCGGGGGACCGTGCGGGCAGAACCTGGTCGCCGGTCACCATGGGCACGAAAAAGAGCGGATGCTCGACCATCCCCATCAACTGGCTGGCGGCCCAGGAAGCCTTGTCGACCTTTAGTTCGCCCTTGGCGGCCATTTCGGTCAGCGCGGCGACCAGCACGGCGCCGAAATCCTGTTTGGCCTGTTCGTAGAAGGCCGTGGCCACGCTTTCAAACCGATGGCGCTCGGTCATGACCAGTCGGAAAATGGCTCTGACGAACGCGTCGCTCAGGAATTCTGCATAGGCGGTCAGGAAGCTGGTCAGCCTGGGACGAGGCGGTCCGGTGCAGGCCTTGACGCCAGCCATGCGCTTCGTGAAGTCGGCGGACGCCTCGTCGATCACCGCCGCGAAGAGAGCGGCCTTGCTGTCGAACATGGCGTAGAGAGTCGCGGTGGACACTCCGGCTTCGCGGGCGATGGGCTCCATCTTTGTTCCGGCATAGCCTTCGGAGACGAAGTGCAGACGAGCCTGACGCACGAGGGCGTCGCGTCGAGGGTCGTCGAGAGCGTAGACCGAAACGGTCATCGGATCATCACCAGTCGTTAGGCGCCGACACTGCCTTTAATTTGACACGATTGCAACGATCACCGTTAATATCAGAGTTCTTCGAGCGTCAATTACTACTTGAGCCAGGGCGCCAGCAGCGGATGAGCGAGGACCGGCGCGGCCAGTCGGATCACGGCCTGAGGGTCGTCCAGACGCACGGCGGCGGTGGCGTCCGCAACGATGAAGTCGGCGTGGACCCGCGACGGCTCCGTCAGTCGCTCGTGGCCGGGCCGAACGGTCGCGAGATATTGCTGGATCACGGATTCCGCCGTCCGGCCGCGCTCGACCTGATCGCGGAGCAGGCGGCGGATGAATCGGATGTCGGCCGGGGTGTCCACGAAAACCCGGATGTCGAACAGGGCGGCCAGCGCCGGGGTGCACAAGAGGTGCGTACCCTCGACGACCACCACCTCGGCGGCCGGCACCGGCTCGCCGCCCGGTTCGCGCCCGTGATGGATGAAGGAGTAGAGGGGGGCGGTGACGTTGCGCCCAGCCTTCAGATCCGTCAGGTCGGAGATCAGCAGATCGTGATCGCGCGCCGCGACGTCGTCGAAATCATGCGTCGCCGGATCGAAGCCGGGAATGGAGGCGGCGTCCAGATAATAGGAGTCCTCGCGCAGCAGGGTCGCCACGCTCTCGGGCAGGGAAGAAATCAAGGCCTCGGCCAGGGTGCTCTTGCCCGAGCCGGAACCGCCGGTGATCGCGATCAGAATGGTCATGGGCGGCTCATTCACCCGGACGGGCGGGGATGCAAGCCTTGAGCGCGCGCGTAACGTCGATCTGTCGCGGCCAGGCTTCCCTTGCGGCACGTTGCTTGACGCCGTTGACCTGTCTTAGCGTGCATCCAAGCGCTGCAGACGCATAGACGAGGGAAGACGCCGAATGCTGGGTATGATGCAGGACTGGCCGCTGACGGTCGACAAGATCCTCGATCACGCGAAGACCTGGCACGGGCGACGCGAGGTCGTCACCCGGTCGGTCGAAGGGCCGATCGTCCGCACCACCTACGCCGCCATCCACGAACGGGCGCGCCGGGTGTCGGGCGCGCTCCTGGCCTGGGGCGTCAAGCCGGGCGACCGCGTCGGCACCCTGGCCTGGAACACGGGTAACCACATCGAGACCTGGTACGGCATCATGGGCATCGGCGCCGTGTGCCACACCCTGAACCCGCGCCTGTTTCCGGAACAACTGGCCTACATCATCAATCACGCCGAAGACCGGGTCATCTTCACCGACCTGACCTTCGTGCCGCTGCTGGAAGCCATCCTGCCGCACTGCCCCACCGTCGAGCGCGTCATCGTCATGACCGACGCCGCCCATATGCCGCAGGCCAAACTGCCCAAGGCCGAGGTCTATGAGACCGTGCTGGAACAGGCGTCGGGCGATGTGACCTGGGGCGGGTTTGACGAGCAGACGGCCTGCGGCCTCTGCTACACCTCGGGCACGACCGGCAATCCGAAGGGGGTGCTGTATTCGCACCGCTCGAACTTCATCCATACCCTGCTGGGCCTGCAGTCGACGGTCATGGGCGCGACGCCCAGCGAAGTGATCTTGCCGGTGGTGCCCATGTTCCACGCCAACGCCTGGGGCATCGCCTTCGCCGGCCCGGCGGCGGGCGCCAAGCTGATCATGCCGGGCGCCAGGATGGACGGCGCGGCCCTCTATGAGTTGATCGAGGCCGAAGGCGTCACCTTCTCCGCCGCCGTGCCCACCGTCTGGCAGGGCCTGTTCGCCCACATGATCGAAAACGGCCTGAAATTCTCCACCTTGAAGAAGGTGCTGATCGGCGGTTCGGCCTGCCCGGAAGCCTTGATCCGCGGCTTCCAGGACAGGTTCGGCGTCGAAGTGGTCCATGCCTGGGGCATGACCGAGACCTCGCCTATCGGCACCATCGCCAACCTGACGCCTGAACTGAAGGCGCTGCCCTATGACGAGCAGATGGCCTGGCGCATGAAGCAGGGGACGCCGCCGCTGGGCGTCGAGCTGAAGATCAAGAACTACGGCGGCCAGGAGATGCCGCACGACGGCAAGACCTTCGGCCGCGTCATGGTCAAGGGGCCGACCATCGCCGGCGCCTATTTCAAGGGCGAGGGCGGCGACATCCTGGATCACGAGGGCTTCTTCGATACCGGCGACATCGCCAGCGTCGATCCTCAGGGCTTCATGCAGATCACGGACCGCGCCAAGGACGTCATCAAGTCGGGCGGGGAGTGGATCAGCTCCATCGACATCGAGAACATCGCCGTCGGCCACCCCAAGGTCGCCCTGGCCGCCGTGATCGGCGCGGCCCATCCCAAGTGGGACGAGCGGCCGGTGCTGCTGGTCAAGCTTAAGGACGGCGAGGCGCAGGACAAGCAGGAGCATCTGGACTTCCTGCAGGGCAAGATCGCCAAATGGTGGATGCCGGATGACGTGGTCTTCGTGGATGACATCCCCCTGGGCGCCACCGGCAAGATCGACAAGAAGACCCTGCGCGAGCGAATGACGGACTACCGGCTGCCCACCGCCGGGTGATTCCACGGAAGGACGCCATGTCGACCCAACGCCCCAAAGGCCAGCTGCTGGCCGTCCTGCTGCTGCTATTGGCGCTTCTGGCGCCGGGCCTGCTGCTGGCCGCCGTCTTCGGCACGCGCCTGGGGCTGTGGGACGCGGACTTCGGCATGGGGGTGCTGGCGCTGAAGGCGGGACGCCTCCTGGCCTATCTGGGGCTGGCGGCCGCCTTGGTCGCCGTGATCCTGGCCTTGCGAGATCGGCGGCTGCTGGGCCTGGCGGGCGCCGCCTTGCTGGCGGCCGGTTTGTGCGTCGGCGGCTATTGGGTCCAGGATCGACGCTTCGGCGAGGCGCCGCGCGACGTCGCCACCGATCCGTCCGACCCGCCCGCCTTCGCCCGCTTGCTGACCGCCGAGCGTCGCCTAGCCAAGGCGCCCCAGACCCGACCGCAGGCGTGCGATGGCCTGACCCCGGCGCCGACCCAGGTCGCGCCGGAAACGGCCGCCTGGGCGCTTGAAAAGGCCGGGTTCACCGTCCTGGGCACGGCGCCGTTCCGGGTGGACGGTCGCAAGGAAGGGGTCTGGTTCGGCCTGACCCACGACGTCAGCGTCCGCATCCGCCCCGGCCGCACCGACGTGCGCGTCGCGGCGCGCGACAGCCTGCCGGTGGGTGACGAAGCCTGTCGTCTCGCCAAGGCCGTCGTCGCGGGCCTGACGCCCTGACGGATCAGAAGGCCGGGTCGTTCAGGCTCCAGTTCGCGCCGAGGTCCGGCTGGGGCGAGGCTTGGGCGCGGCCCTCCTTCTCCAGCTTGATCAGGTGGGCCAGGACCGACAGGCTGGCGGCCGGCCACAGGCGCTGATCGACGGCGGCGTAGAGGATCGGCACCATCTCGGCGATCGTCCGGTCGCCTGCCGCCAGGCGGGCCATGACCTGGGCCTCGCGCTCCAGCCGGTGGTCGCGATAGGCCTTGAGGAAGGGCGCGACCTGGGTGATCGCCGGGCCGTGCGTCGGCCAGATCGTCGAGAACCCGCGCGCCAGCACCGCGTCCAGGCTCTTCATATAGTCCGCCATGTCGCCGTCGGGCGGGGCGACGACGGTGGTCGACCAGCCCATGACGTGGTCGCCGCTGAACAGGGCGTTCTCCTGACGCAGCACGAAGGCCATGTGGTTGGAGGCGTGCCCCGGCGTGGCCAGGGCCTCCAGCGTCCAGCCGTCGCCTTCGATCCGTTCGCCGCCGCTCAGGACCACGTCGGGTCGGAAGTCGGCGTCGTCTTCCTCGTCCAACGCGCCCGACGCGTGGATCGTCCGTTCGGGCGGGGCGGCGGCCAGGATCGGCGCGCCGCCGACGGCCTCTGCCAGCGGGCGGGCGAGGGGAGCGTGGTCGCGATGGGTGTGGGTCACCAGGATGTGGCTAACGATCCGCCCCTCGATCGCCTTCAGCAGGGCGGCCAGATGGGCGTCGTCGTCGGGCCCCGGATCAATCACCGCGACCTCCGCTCCCGGTCGGTCGCGCCCGATGATGTAGGTCCCCGTCCCGGTGAAGGTGAAGGGGCCCGGGTTATCCGCGATCACCCTCTGGATCAGGGGCGAGACCTGGTCTCGACGGCCGTAGGCGAAGTCGAACTGGCGCAGATAGGGAATCATGACCGGGCTCCTGGACGCGCAGGCGTCGCGCGGACGAGCCTTCCCTAGAGGGGCAGGCGGCTCAGATCATAACCCGCCTGGCGCGCCGTCGCGCGCAGATCCTCGGGATCGGCGCCGTTCAGGCGCTCGGCCATGGCCCAGGCGGCGGTCGAGCGCATGCCCGAGCGGCAGAACATCAGGGTCGGTTCGCCGTGCGACAGGACCAGGGCGGTCGCTTCCACCGCCTCGGCCGAGGGCAGGCCGCTGACCGGCGCCGCGACATAGACCAGCCCGGCCTCGGCCGCGACGGCGGCGAGCTCGGCCGAGGTCGCCTGGCCCGCCTCTTCATGATCGGGGCGATGATTCACCACCCGCTTCAGGCCCAGGCGGACGGCCAATTCGGCCAGGCGCTGCGGAGACATCTGGCCCGTGATCCAGACGTTGCTGACGAGAACGACGGGTTCGCTCATTGCTACTGCCTTTTTACACGCACCGCGCGACTGGCGCCGGCGGTCAGAAGATAGCTGCCCAGGGCGGCGCGACGCACGCGAATTTCCGTCCCTGCGCGATTCTGGAAGCGAACCGGCGCGGAATCGATCTGTCGCCATTCGCTGCCGTCCGCGAGACGGAAGGTCCACTTGCCTTCATGGTCCTGGCCCGCGCCGAGCAAGGTGGTCTCGACGGCGTCGACATCAGCGCCTTCCGCCCCATCGTCGCCTCGGCTGAAGATTGAGGGCAGGGCGGGGGCGCTGAATCCGAAGAGCTGTCGGCGGGCCTGGCGCACCTGGTCGCGATCCATAACCACGAGCTCGCCCTGCTGTTCGGCCGCATCGAGAGCGTCGGCTGTCCGGTCGAAGCAGCGCAGCCGTTCAGCATCGTCGGCGATGGAGCGACACTCGGAAAGCGTTCTCATGAGGCTGGCGCGCTCAGGGGAGAAGGATTGCGCTGATATGTCGCGAGACGGGACGGAAACCGCAATTGTTGTCGCGGCTATTGCCAGAGTTATCCGCATTTTTCTCGTATCTCGATAATTTGATTTGTCTGTATTCATCCATCTTTCGGCGCTTTGTCGCCTGTCGGTCAAAGTCATGGCGTGGCTAATTTATGACAGAGTGGCGGCCTGATCGCCATGCTCATGTAATTCGCATAGCCCTTATTAGGGACTCGTGCCTAACCTGCAAATTATCGACCGAACGTCCTTTGGGGGCGGGGGCCGAGACTAGCTGTGGCCGGCGGGTGGGGACGACTTCATCGGTGTCGACCGCAAATCAGGAGGACGAATCTTGAATATCAAAATCAAACGAGAACGTCTGTTAGCGTCGACGATGATCGCTGGACTTGCGTTCGCCGGCCTGGCCACGCCGGCCCTGTCGCAGACCACGCCCGCGCCGCAGACCGACCAGCCTAGCCAGGTCGGCGACATCGTCGTCACCGGCTCTCGCCTGCGTCAGCCGAACCTGACCACGACCAGCCCGGTGACGCAGGTCACGGGGGAAGACATCGACGTGCAGGGCGTCACCCGCGTCGAGGATCTGGTGAGCCAACTGCCGCAGGCCTTCGCGGCGCAGAACTCGACCGTTTCGAACGGCGCCTCGGGCACGGCGACGGTGTCGCTGCGCAACCTGGGTTCGTCGCGCACCCTCGTGCTGATCGACGGCAAGCGCATGGGCTACGGCTCGCCCCAGGATGACGCGGCCGACCTGAACCAGATTCCCGGGCAGATGGTCGAGCGTGTCGAAGTGCTGACGGGCGGCGCCTCTGCCGTCTATGGTTCGGACGCCATCGCCGGCGTCGTGAACTTCATCATGCGCAAGAATTTCGAGGGCATCGAAATCGACGCCCAGTACGGCTTCAACCAGCACAACAACGACTATGACGGCGTCGGCAACGTGCGGAACGTCGTCGCCGGTCGCGCGGCCAGCAACCCGTCGCAGTTCAAGCTGCCGGACGACAACGTCTACACGGGCTTCAGCCGTGAAGTGAACATCTTGATGGGCGTGAACGCCCCTGACGACCGCGGCAACATCACCCTGTATGCGGGCTACCGCAAGAACAACAAGGTGCTGGGTCGCGACTACGACTACGCTGCCTGTTCGCTCGGCGCTCCTGCCACTGCGACGCCGGACAGCTTCCAGTGCGCGGGGTCGGGCACCTCGTTCCCGGGTCAGTTCGCCGACTTCGGCTCGAACTCGTTCCTGATCGATCCTGATAACAATCCGGACACGAAGAACAGCATCGACGTCAACCCGATGCCGGGCTTCACCTTTACGGTGGGCGGTCCGGGCTTCCGGAATTACTCGGCCGCTACGGATGCCTACAACTTCGGCCCGTTGAACTATTATCAGCGTCCCGATGAGCGTTACACCCTGGGGGCTTTCGGTCACTATGACGTGACCGACAAGATCGAAGTCTATACGCAGCTGATGTTCAGCGATTATTCGACGATCGCCCAGATTGCGCCGTCGGGTAACTTCTTCGGCGAGTTCAAGAACGGCTTCCGCACCACCGACGGCTCGTCGTTCATCAACTGCGACAACCCGCTGCTGAGCGCTGCGCAAGCGGCGGCGATCGGTTGCGGCGCCCTGGCGCAGCAGGCGCACGACACCTTTGTCTGGTTCAACCCGGCGACGGAAGCGTTTGAGCTTTCGGATGCTTCGAACCCTGACGCGTTCCGCCTGCTGGACGACCCCAACCTGGTGCCGATGTACATCGGTCGTCGCAACGTTGAGGGCGGCGGTCGTCAGTCCGACATCCGCTTCCAGGCGTACCGTGGCGTGTTGGGCGCTCGAGGCGATCTGAACGACGCCTGGAGCTATGACCTTTCGCTGCAGTATTCGCGGTCGCAGTTCACCAACATCTATCGTAACGAGTTCTCCAACACGCGCCTGGCGCGCGCGCTGGATGTCGTGACCGATCCGGTGTCCGGTCGTCCTGTCTGCTCGGCCGTTCTGGCCGGCATCGACGCGAACTGCGTGCCGTATAACATCTTCTCGGCCGGCGGCGTGACCCAGGAAGCGCTGAACTATCTGCAGGTGCCGCTGGTCGCGACGGGCTGGACCACCCAACAGGTCGTTTCGGCCTCGCTGACGACCGACCTCGGCGCCTATGGCGTCAAGTCGCCGTGGGCGACGCGCTCCGTTCAGGCGGCCTTCGGCGCCGAGTATCGCCGTGACGCTCTGGATCTGACGCCCGACGTGTCGTTCACCAGCGGTGACGGCGCCGGTCAAGGCGGCCCGACCCCGGCCCTCGGCGGCGCCAACCAAGTCTACGACATCTTCGCCGAAGCCCAGATCCCGATTGCGGAAGACATGGCTTTCGCTCACCAGTTGTCGCTCGATCTGGCCTATCGCCACTCGGAGTACGAACTGGGCGGCGGCACGGATTCGTGGAAGGTCGGCGGCGACTGGGCTCCGATCCCGTCGGTTCGTTTCCGCGCCAGCGCTCAGCGCGCTGTCCGCGCGCCGAACGTGATCGAGCTGTTCACCGCCCAGGGCTTCAACCTGTTCGACATGGACTTCGATCCTTGCGATGCGGTCAACCGTCCGGCGGCGGAAGGCCCGGTTCCGGCTTCCTGCATCGGCAATAATCCGTGGCAAGTGACGGCGGGTCAATCGACCGGCGGCAGCCTGTCCAGCCCGGCGGGCCAGTATAGCTTCCTGCAGGGTGGCAACCAGTCGCTTACGCCGGAGGAATCCGACACCCTGACCCTCGGCGTCGTGTTCACCCCGGAGTTCCTGCCGGGCTTCAACATGACGCTGGACTACTTCGACATCCAGATCGACAACCTCGTGTCGACGATCGGCGCCCAGAACTCGCTTGACGCTTGCTATAGCTCTGGTCTGGCAGCGGCCTGCGCCAACATTCGCCGTAACTCCAACGGCCAGCTGTGGGTCGGGACCGGCAATGTGATCGATCTCAACACCAACATCGGCGGTCTCTCGACCTCGGGTGTGGACGTTGCCGTCAACTACAACATGGATCTGGGCGACTTCGGCTGGGATCGCGCCGGCACCCTGGGCTTCGCCATGGTCGGCACCTGGCTGGACAAGCTCGAGACCGATACCGGCCTCGGTTTTGCCAACTCGAAGTATGACTGCGCCGGCTTCTTCGCGAACCAGTGCGGCGTTCCGAACCCGGAATGGCGTCACCGCTTGCGCGTTGACTGGGGCACGCCGATCGAGGGGCTGAACGTGAACGGTACGTGGCGTTACTACGGCGGCTCTGAAATCGCCGTCCTGGGCGCCGACGGCAGCCTCGACAACTCGCCGACGACCCGCATCGATCGCGAGTTCGACGCCATCAACTACTTCGATCTGGCGGCCACCTGGCAGGCCCGTGACAACGTGTCGGTGCGCGCGGGCGTGAACAACGTCTTCGACACTGATCCGCCGCTGTCCTATTCGGTCGGCACGACGGGTAACAACAACACCTACCCGCAACTTTACAACGCCATGGGCCGCTACTTCTTCTTCGGCGTCACGGCGAACTTCTAAGTATTATCGGTTTAAAAGATGGGGCGGCGGATTTCTGATCCGCCGCCCTATTTCATTTTGACGTGTCGTCCGAACTGAACGGCCCGGTTGGTATCAGGCTCGTTCCGCCTATTCGCGACGCACGCGTACGGCGCGGTTGGACGCGAGGTTCAGGAAGTAGCTGCCGAGGGTCGCACGTCTCACTCGGACCTCATCTCCCTGAACCGGGCGCAGGTGATAGGTTTCGTTATCGACCTGTCGCCATTGGCTGCCGTCTGTCAGGTGAAAGAGCCAGCGGCCCTGGTTGTCTCGCACGGCGCGGTCCAGCGTGGTCGATATGGCTTCGATTTGCTCACTCGGCTCATTTTTTCCGAACAGGGCGGGCAGGGGCACGGTCGAGAAGCCAAAAAGCTGGCGCCGAGCCTCCTGCACCTGGGCGCGGTCAATGACCGACAGATCTCCATTCTCGCGCGCCTGTAGGACGCGCGCCAAGGTGAAATCAAAACACGCCAGGCGCGCTTCGTTGGGCGTGATTTCTTGGCATGCCGCCATTTCCTCAAACGGAGCTTTCTTGTCCTGGGCAAAAGCGTGTCCGCTAACGCTCAGGAGCAGGCCGATTGTGGCTGGTGGGAGAGCGATGATGGAAAATATGTGTTTCATATGTGGCTCTTTGCGCGCAATTTTTGAAAAAG
Organism: Brevundimonas naejangsanensis; assembly: GCF_003627995.1. Classification (NCBI taxonomy): domain Bacteria; kingdom Pseudomonadati; phylum Pseudomonadota; class Alphaproteobacteria; order Caulobacterales; family Caulobacteraceae; genus Brevundimonas; species Brevundimonas naejangsanensis. Next base: position 2,554,436 of record NZ_CP032707.1, read on the forward strand.
GGTTGTTCTCACTAAAGAGATGGCTAGATCGTGCAAGCATTTACCGTGGCGTTTTTGCGACATTTGAAGGGCCAGTTGATTTCTGGGGGCAATATATCTGGCCCTCATCCGAAGGCGTCGGCTAAGCCCATCGCAGTCAGTCGCCTTGAGTCTCTAAAAATTGTGGGGGAGGGGCGCTGATAGCGCGGGCAGACGGGGCCGAGGCATCGTCGGGGGCCTGGCGCAACCTAGGAGGATAATAGTTTGAAATTTCAGTTGAAGCGTGAGCGGCTGCTCGCGTCCACCATGATTGCAGGGGCAGCGCTTTTCGGCTTTGCCGCTCCGGCCCTGGCGCAGGACACGAGCGCTCAAGAACAGACCAGCCAAGTGTCTGACATCGTTGTGACCGGTTCGCGTATCCGCGTTCGCGACACGACCGGCAGCAGCCCGATTGTGACGGTCGGCGCCGAGCAGTTGGAAGAGATCGGCACCGCGACGATCGAAACCTATCTGAACGCCCTGCCGCAGCTGTCGCCCAGCCTGACCAAGACCAACAACAACCCGTCGTCGGGCGGCGCCGCCTTCCTTGACCTGCGTCAGCTGGGCACCTCGCGCGGCCTGACGCTGGTCAACGGCCGTCGTCTGGTTCCGGGTTCCTCGAGCGGCGCCGTGGACATCTCCATCCTGCCGTCGGGCCTGATGGATCGCGTCGAGATCATCACCGGCGGCGCCTCGGCCGTGTACGGCGCCGACGCCGTGTCGGGCGTGGTCAACTTCATCCTGAAGGACGATTTTGAAGGCGCTCAGGTCTCCGCGCAGTACGGCATCTCGCAAGAGAACGACGGCAAGGAAGTCCAGTACAACATGGTCCTGGGCGGCGCTTTCGCCGACGGCCGTGGCCACCTGACCTTTGCTGCGTCGCACAACACGCGTGACGGCATTCAGCAGACCGCGCGCGACATCTCGCGCACTGCGCAATACTGCTTCAACGACGGCACCTGCGTGCCGGACGGCTCGCCGACGACCGGCGACGGCACGTTCACCATTTCCGCGGTGACGAACGCCGGAGACGACGACGCCAACAAGGCTGCGACGGATGCCCGTCTTGACGCCTTCCGCACCTACTTCGCCGGTCGGGGTCTGACGAACCCGAACCTCATCCGCGTCGGTCAGCGCCTGGGCTTCAACCCCGATGGCTCGCTGTTCGTCGCCGGCGACTTCAAGGGCGACGGCGTTTTCGGCTACACTGGGCCGAACACGAACGGTTGGGATCCGGCCGACACGTTTGTCTACGACTTCAACCCGGTGAACCTGCTGCAATCGCCGTATGAGCGGACGAACTTCTACAGCCAGATGAAGTACGATCTCACGGATCGTATTCAGTTCTACGGCGACGCGCTGTTCAGCACCTACAGCAGCACCAACGAGTTGGCGGAATCGCCGGCGGGCTTCGCAATCCCGGTTGCGACGACGGGCACGCTGTCGCCTGAGATCAAGACCCTGCTGGCCAATGCCAACATTGCGTCGTTCACGCTGTCGCGTCGGACGAACGAATTGGGCCCGCGTACCTATAACTACGACACCACGGCCTATCAGGCCACGGGCGGGTTCCGCGGCGATCTTCCTGCGATCTTCGGCAAGGAATGGGCCTATGACGTCTATGCGTCGTACGGCAAGTATCGGAGCACCCAAGAGTACATCGGCTTCCCCGAAGCCAACCGTATTCGCGCCGCCCTGGCCGGTTGCCCGGCCGGTTCGCCCACGGGCCCCGTGGGCCGCAAGGGCACTCCGACCACCTGCGTGCCGCTGAACCCCTTCGGCGCCAACAACATCACGGCTGATCAGGTCGACTACATCACGGCCAAGGGCCAGGTTGCCGTCACCGAGATCGAGCAGAAGAACGTCGTCGCCTCGGTTACGGGCGACCTGTTCACCCTGCCTGCCGGCCCGGTCAGCTTCGCCTTCGGTGGCGAATACCGCGACCTGGGCTACAGCGATCTGCCGCCGGAAGGCGTGCAGACCGGCACCCTGCTGGGCGGCAACTCGGCCGGTCCGGTTGTGGGCGGCTATGATGTCTGGGAAGTGTTCGGCGAACTGCGTGTGCCGATCCTGGCCGACAAGCCCTTCGCCCATTACCTGGGTGTCGAAGGCGGCTATCGCTGGTCGGACTATTCGATCGGCCAAACCACCGAGACCTGGAAGTACGGCGGTGAGTGGGCTCCGGTCGACTGGATGCGCTTCCGCGCCCTGCAACAGCGTGCCGTTCGCGCGCCGTCGCTCGGCGAACTGTTCCGCACCCAGCAGGAAAGCTATCCGGGCGTGACGACCGGCAACCTGGATCCGTGCGACAAGGACAGCGCGGCGCGTACCGGCGCCAACGCTGCCCAGGTTCTGGCGCTCTGCCAGGCTCAGTCGTCGCAGATCACGGCGAGCTGGGACTCGGTGGGCAGCCAGTACCGGACCTTCTCGGGCGGCAACAAGAACCTGAACCCGGAAACCGCGGACTCCACGACCATCGGCGTCGTGCTCCGTGCTCCGGCTTCGGTTCCGTCCTGGGCGTCGAGCCTGACGGCGACGGTTGACTACTTCGACATTCAAATCGACGACGTCATCAGCTCGATCGGCTTCTCGACCTCGCTGTCGCGCTGCTTCAACGCGGACTTCAACCCGACGTTCAGCAACGCGAACGTGTATTGTCAGAACCTGCACCGTGACGCTGACACGGGCTATCTGACCAGCACGGGTCTGAACGGCTTCATCACCGCCACCAACGCCAACCTGGCGCAGTTCAAGGCTTCGGGCGTCGACCTGGCCGTGAACTACAACATCACGCCGGCTGATTACGGCGCTCCGGCCTGGCTGGGCCGTCTGGCGCTCTCGACCCAGGGCACCTGGTACGAGAACCAGCAGTTCCAGTCTGACTCGGCCAGCCCGATCAGCGGCAACTTCGTTGGCGGCATCGGCGACGGTACCCCGGGTGAAACCACCCTGCCGGAGTGGAAGTTCAACACGCGCTTCTCGTGGGCGTATGAGGACTTCTCGGCGTCGCTGCGCTGGACCTACATCAGCAGCGTCGTTGATGACGCTGCGGACGTGGCGGCCGGTGATATCGGCGAGATCGATGCGTACAGCTATTTCCACCTGAACGCTTCGTGGGCCGTGAACGATACGCTGGAAGTGTTCGGCGGCATCGACAACCTGTTCGACAAGGCCCCGCCGCGCTACGCCAGCGGCTTCCAGTATCAGACCGATCCGTCGACCTATGACGTCATCGGTCGCTACTTCTACGTCGGCGCTCGCGCTCGCTTCTAAGAAGTAGTCAGTACCTAGGGGGAGGGCGGCGGATCGTATGATCCGTCGCCCTTTCTTTTGGTCGAAGGCAGGTGCTGAAAGCGTATGGGCTGTTTCAGGCAAGCAGGTGCTGCCCTGGCTTGGGAAGACAAGCGAGGGTCCTGTGGGGCGCCTAATGTCGCAAAAGACAGCAACCGGCGGCCCGTCCTAGGCGCGTGTGTCAATCATCGAATGAAATGGATGCGGCTTGTCAGCGCGCTCATCGCTTGAAAGCAGATGCGCCACTCCATCATTCTTCATGAGGAGTGGCGCGAGTGACGGGGCTCGAACCCGCGACCTCCGGCGTGACAGGCCGGCACTCTAACCAACTGAGCTACACCCGCTTGGCTCCCCCGCGAGGAGGAGAAGGGGCGAATACGGGGGACCGGGCCTTCGGTCAAGCGCCTTGTGCCGCTTTCGCTAAAAATTCTGCGAAATCAGGCTTTAGCTCCGCTCGATCGGCTTTCGGTTCAGGCGTTCACGCCTTCTCCCAGCCCTTTTCGACGGCCCAGACGGCGAAGGCGTAATCGTGCGCGATGTCCTTCAGATAGTCGAAGCGGCCGGAGGAGGCGAAGTGGCCCGCCTCCATGTTGATCTTCAGCAACACCGGCTTGCCCGAGGTCGAGGCCGGACGCAGCTTGGCCACCCACTTCTCGGGCTCCCAATACGTGACGCGTGGATCGGACAGGCCGCCGGTCGCCAGCACGGCCGGGTAGGGCTTGGCCTCGATCTGGTCGTAGGGGCTGTAGCTGAGCATGTAGTCGTAGGCAGCGGCGTCCTCGAGCGGATTGCCCCATTCGGGCCATTCCGGCGGCGTCAGCGGCAGGCTGGTGTCCGACATGGTGTTGATGACGTCGACGAAGGGCACGCCGCCGATGACGCCCGCCCACAGGTCCGGCCGCATGTTGGTCACGGCGCCCATCAAGAGGCCGCCGGCCGATCGCCCCTCGGCCACGATGTTTCCGGCCTTGGTGTAGTTCCGCGCGATCAGGTGGTCGGCGGCGGCGATGAAGTCGGTGAAGGTGTTCTTCTTGGTGAAGCGACGCGCCGTCAGGAACCAGTTCCAGCCCTTGTCCGAGCCGCCGCGGATATGGGCGATGGCGTAGATGAAGCCGCGATCCACCAGCGACAGACGGTTGGTCGAGAAGCCGGCCGCCATCGGGATGCCGTAGGAGCCGTAGCCGTAGAGCAGCAGGGGCGCCGAACCGTCGACCGGGGTGTCCTTGCGGCGCAGCACCGTCACCGGCACCAGCTCGCCGTCAGAGGCCGGGGCGTTTAGCCGCTCGACCACATAGTCCGCCGGGTTGTGGCCGGAGGGGATTTCCTGAACCTTGCGCAGGGTGCGCTCGCGCGTCTTCAGGTCGTAGTCATAGGTCGAGGTCGGCGTGGACGGCGAATTGTAGCCATAGCGCATGACCGTGGTGTCGAACTCCGACGCCCCGCCCAGCGACAGGGCGTAGGCGGGCTCGTCCGCGGCGATCTCGTGCTCGGCGCCGGCGCGGTCGCGGATGACGATCTTGGTGTTGGCGTCGGCGCGCTCCTGACGACCCAGATAGTCCTTCACGAGGGCGACGCGCTCGATGAAACGGCCCGGCGTATGCGGGATCAGGTCCTTCCAGTTCGACTTAGCCGGGGCGTCGGTCGGGGCCTCGACCACCTTGAAGTCGACCGCGTCGTCGGCGTTGGTGCGGATCACCCAGCGGTCGCCCCAGTGGTCCAGTTCGTACAGGCGGCCGACGTGGCGCGGCTCGACCACCACGGGCGTCGCCGTCGGAGTCGCGCCCGAGATGATGCGGCCTTCCGAGGTTTCCTGGTTGGCGATGCCGATGACGATGAAGGCGTCGTCGGACGTGCGGCCGACGCTCTGGAACATGCCGTCGTCGGTTTCCTCATAGACCAGGGACGTCTCGCCGCCGCGCGCGGGGCGACGGAAGATCTTGTCCGGGCGGCCGTTGTCGTCGCGGTTGGTCCAGAAGATCCACTGGCTGTCCGGCGAGAAGGTGAAGTTCTCGGTCGCGGATTCGATGGGGTTGGGCAGGACCTCGCCGGTGGCCAGATCCTTCACATAGATCTTGAAGACCTCCGAGCCCTGGGCGTCCTCGGCATAGGCGAACAGGGCGTGGTCAGGGCTGTACTCGGTCGCCGACACTTCCGAATAGGCCTTGCCTTCAGCCAGCTTGTTGCAGTCCAGCAGAATGGTCTCGCCGTCGCTGCGCCCACGCGGACGACGGCAATAGAGCGGGTGCTGGTCGCCGGTGTTGTAGCGGACGTAGTATTCCCAGGCGCCGTCGGCGGCGGGGACGGAGCTGTCATCCTCCTTGATGCGGCCCTTCATCTCCTCGAACATCGCCGTCTGCAGCGGCAGGGTCGAGGCCATCATGGCCTCGCGATAGGCGTTCTCGGCGGTCAGGTGTTCCTTGACGTCGGCCTTGATCAGCGACGGGTCGCGCAGCACCGCCTGCCAGTTGTCGTCCTTCATCCACTGATAGTCGTCGACGCGGACGCGGCCCAGCTGCTCGATGCGGACAGGGACCTTCTTGGCGACGGGCGGTTGGGGCAGGGACATCGAGACTCCGGTAGTTGGGCGGGCGAAAGCGGGGGAGGCGGCGACCACGCCGACGGCGGCGGTCGAGGCGATCAGTTCGCGACGGTTCATAAGACGGGCTCCCCCAGAGGTCATGATTTGAGCCGGACCTTGTGCCCCGCGACGCTCGGCGTCAAATGGCGTCATGGTCATTCAGGATCTTCCGCCCGAACAACCCGCCGTCGTCGCCTCCGCTCCGCCCGAATGGGACCTGACGGTCGGCATGATCAATGCCACGGTGCAACTGGATCAGCCGATCAACGGCAGCCAGCGGAAGGTCGGCACGGGCTTTCTCATCGCCGCGCCCCGGCCCGACGGGGCGCCGCGCGTGGTGCTGGTGACGGCCCGTCATGTCCTGGACGTCATGCCCGGAAGCGAGGCGCGCATCGGCTGGCGCACGGCCGAGGCGGACGGCGCCTGGAAGTTCGCGCCCGGAACGCTGGCGATCCGCGACGCGGACGGCGCGCCCTTGTGGACCGCCCATCCCGAGCGCGACGTGGCGGTGATGGAGATTGCGGCGCCGCCGGCCTTCGCCCAGGCGGCGATTCCCGTCGGCTGGCTGGCCGAGGCGGACGCTTTCGACCGTTGGCGCATAGGGCCGGGGGACGAGCTCATGGCTCTGGGCTATCCGCACGGCCTGTCGGCCAACCGGGCGGGGTTTCCCATTCTGCGTCTGGGCCGGATCAGTTCCTGGCCTCTGACGCCGATCCGGCATTTCCCGATCTTCCTGCTCGATTTCGTGGTGGCCGAGGGCAATTCGGGCGGGCCGGTCTTCTGGACTCCGGCCGCGCGCCGCATGCCGGGCGCGCCCGTGCCGGATCATCCCTTCATCGCCGGGGTTCTGGTGCAGGAGGTTCAGGGCGGCGGCGAGGGCATGGACCTGGGCGTCGTGGCCCACGCGCAATATGTGCGCGAGACGATCGAACGGCTGGACATTTCCTCCCCATGAAATGGGGAGGGGGACCGCATAGCGGTGGAGGGGCAGCGCCGCCTGCGCCCGTCGCACGGCCCCTCCGTCACGTCGCTGACGCGCCGCGCCACCTCCCCATCGGCGCCGCCGATAGGGAGGAGAAGTCCTTATCCCGCCAGAGCCTCGACCGTCATCCGTTGCAGCAGGTCCCCGCCCTGGCCGACGGCGGCCAGGCGGCTGGAGACGTGGCCCAGGACGTTGGCGGCATAGACTTCATAGAGGTCCAGCTTGCCCTGCAGCCAGGCGGGATCGCCGTCGTCGGCGTTCAGCTTCGCCTTGGCGGCCAGGGCGCCCTTGGCCAGCATCCAGCCGCCGACCACGTCGCCCATCAGCTTCAGATAGGCGTCGGCGCCGGCCAGGACGTCGGCGGCGCGGGCGGCGTCGGTCTTGGCGTCCAGCAGCCACAGGGTGGCGTCCTCGACCGCCTCGATGGCCGTGGCGAAACGTTCGACCGGCTTGCCGCTGTAAAGGCGGTCGATCTGGGCCAGGGTCGCCTTCATCTCAGCGATCAGGGCCTTGGCGGACTCGCCGCCGTCCATCGACAGCTTGCGGCCCACCAGGTCCATGGCCTGGATGCCGTTGGTGCCTTCGTAGATCGGGGCGATGCGCGCGTCGCGATAGTATTGGGCCGCGCCGGTCTCCTCGATGAAGCCCATGCCGCCGTGGACCTGAACGCCCATGGAGGCGACCTCGCAGCCGATGTCGGTGGACCAGGCCTTGGCGATCGGGGTGAAAAGGTCCTCGCGACCCTTCCAGACCTTGCGCTCCTCCTCGGTGGCGGCGTGGCGAGCCAGGTCGGCGGCGACGCCGGTCGACAGGCAGATGGCGCGGGCGGCGGCGACCTTGGCCTTCATCACCGACAACATGCGGCGCACGTCAGGGTGGTCGAAGATCGCGGCGTCCTTCTCGCCGGTCCAGACGCTGCGGCCCTGACGGCGTTCCAGCGCATAGGCCAGGGCGTGCTGATAGGCGCGCTCGGCGATGCCGACGCCCTCGACGCCGACGGCCAGGCGGGCGGCGTTCATCATGACGAACATATGGGCCAGGCCCTGGTTCGGCTGGCCGACCAGCTCGGCGCGGGCGCCCTCATAGCTCATGACGCAGGTGGGTGAGGCGTGAATGCCCAGCTTGTGCTCGACGCCGACCGGGCGGAAGGCGTTGCGCTCGCCCAGCGAACCGTCGGCGTTGACGGCGAACTTGGGCGTCAGGAACAGGCTGATGCCCTTGGGGCCGGGAGGCGCGTCGGGCAGGCGGGCCAGCACCAGGTGGACGATGTTGTCTGCCGCGTCGTGGTCGCCCCAGGTGATGAAGATCTTCTGGCCGGTCAGGGCGTAGGTCCCGTCGCCATTGGGAACCGCCGTCGCCGTCAGGGCGCCCAGGTCGGACCCGGCGTGCGGCTCGGTCAGCACCATGGCGCCGGTCCATTCGCCGGACACCAGCTTGGGGAGGTAGGTCGCCTTCTGATAGGCGTTGCCGACCTGCTCCAGCGCCTCGATCGAGGCCAGCGACAGCATGGGGCACAGGCCGAAGGCCATGTTGGCAGCGTGGACGGTCTCATAGGCCGCCAGCTCCAGCGCCTTGGGAAGGGCCTGCCCGCCAGCCTCGACCGAGGCGGTCAGGCTGGTCCAGCCGCCGGCGGCGAACTGCTGATAGGCGTCGGCGAAGCCGGGGGCGGCCGTCACGGCGCCGTTGGCGTATTTCGCGCCGGCCAGGTCGCCGGGGCGGTTCAGCGGGGCCAGAACCCCTTCCGAAAACTGAGCGGCCGCGTCCAGCACCGCCGAGGCGACGTCGGCGTCATAGTCGGGAAAGGCGCCGGTCGCCGCGACCTGGCCGATGCCGGCCACGGCGTCGAGGGCGAAGGCGATGTCGCGGACAGGGGCGCGGTAGGTCATGGCGGTCTCCAAATCTCGATACGCTTCTGGCGCCCGAGTTGACGCTGATGCAAGGGTGCTTGGACTTTGGTCGTGGTTCCGCCAAGCTGTGGCGCCGTGCCGTCACGGAAGGAAAGACCCCTTGGCCGAACCTCGCAGCCGATATTCGACAGTTTCACTGATCCTGCACTGGACGATTGCGGTCGCCGTGCTGACCCAGATCGGCCTGATCATGGCCCGAGACGCGACCCAGGGCGAGGCGGCGCGACAGCTCCTGCAGACGCACAAGGCCCTGGGCCTGACCATCCTGGTGCTGACGCTGGCGCGCCTGGGCTGGCGGCTGGCCAATCCGCTGATCGCCCTGCCGTCGGGCACGCCGACGTGGGAGCGAATTCTGTCGCGGGGAACGCAGTTCCTGTTCTACGCGGTGCTGTTGATTCTGCCGCTGACCGGCTGGCTGGCGTCGTCCGCCGCCGCGCGGGAGATCAGCTGGTTCGGCCTGTTCGACTGGCCCCTGCTGCCGATCGGCGGCGGGCGCGAGGTCGCGGGGCGCTTCATGGACGTGCATGAGATGGTGGTGAAGCTGCTTTACCTCCTGATCGTCCTGCATGTGGCCGGGGCGCTGAAGCATCACTTTATCAATCGCGACAATGTGTTGCGGCGGATGCTGCCCTTCATCGCGCCTCGCCCATGACCAGCGACGCGCCAGAAATCGCCGCCGAGGCGCTGAAGACGGGCCGCCTGGTCATCCTGCCGACCGAGACGGTCTATGGGCTGGCGGCTGACGCCTCCAATCCTCAGGCGGTGGCGCGCATCTTCGAGGCCAAGGGGCGGCCGCGCTTCAATCCGCTGATCGCCCACGTCGCCAATGCGCTGGACGCCGAAGAGATCGCCGTGTTCGACGCCCGCGCCCGCGCTTTGGCCGAAGCCTTCTGGCCGGGACCGCTGACCATCGTGGCGCCCGTGCGGGATCGCGAACGGGTGTGCGATCTGGCGCGGGCGGGGCTGGACAGCGTGGCCGTGCGCGTGCCCGGCCATCCGCGCGCGCGGGCGGTCATCGGCGCCTTCGGCGGCCCCGTCGTGGCGCCCTCGGCCAACCGCTCGGGCCGACCCAGCCCGACGACCTTCGCCGACGCCCTGGAGGAGACGGGCCACGCCGTCGGCGCGGCCGTCGACGGCGGCCCCTGCGCCGTCGGGGTCGAGAGCACGGTCGTGTCGGTGCTGGACGGACAGGTCGCCCTGCTGCGTCCCGGCTCGGTCACGCGCGAAGAGATCGAGGCCGTGGTCGGGCCGCTGGCCGAAAATGGGCAGGGGCATCGCTCGCCGGGGCGGCTGGCCCTGCACTATGCGCCGGACGCGCCGGTGCGGATCGAGGCCGAGGGGGCGAAGGAGGGCGAAATCCTGCTGGGTTTCGGTCCCGGCGTCGGTGATCCGCGCTGGAGCCTCAGCCCGGCCGGCGACCTGCGCGAGGCGGCGGCCAACCTGTTCCGCCTGCTGCGCGAGGCGGATCGGACCAAGCCTGCGGGCATCGCCGTCTCGCCAATTCCGGCGAAGGGGCTGGGCGAGGCGATCAATGACCGCCTGCGCCGCGCGGCAGGGTTCGTCGGCTAGGCAGTTCCCTGTCCGTCATTCCGGCCGAACCCTCGTGTCTTGTCCTGAGCGGTCCCGGATAACGGCTGCGCCGTTTCCGGGATGACGCGGGCGGCTGCTGGCGCGAGCGGTCTATTGAGCCGTCCAGCCGCCATCGACCGAGAAATGCGAGCCGTTGGCCGAGGCGCCGAGATCGGACGCCAGATAGAGGAAGACGCCCGCCAGTTCGTCGGTCGTGACGAACCGCTTGGTCGGCTGCGAGCCGAGGATGACGGACTTCATCACCTCGTCCTCGCTCATGCCGCGCGTGCGGGCCTGGTCCTGAATCTGCTTGGCGACGATGGGGGTCTCGACGAAGCCGGGGCAGATGGCGTTGCAGGTGATGTTCTGCTGCGCCAGTTCCAGCGCCACCGTCTTGGTGAAGCCGATCACCCCGTGCTTGGCGGCGACATAGGCCGACTTGAACGGGCTGGCGACCAGGCCGTGAGCCGAGGCGATGTTGATGATCCGGCCGCGTCCCTGCGCCTTCATGATCGGCACCGCCGCCCTGGTGGCGTAGAAGGTCGAGGATAGGTTGATGGCGATGATCTTCTCCCACGCCTCGGCGGGGAAGTTCTCGACGGCCTCGACGTGCTGGATGCCGGCGTTGTTGACCAGGATGTCGAGGCGGCCCAGTTCGCGATGCGCCGTGGCGATCATGTCCTCGATCTGATCCGGCTGGGTCATGTCGGCCGGGTGGTAAAGGACGCGCACGCCCGTCTCGGCCGCCAGGTCTGCGCGCGTCTTCTCGATGGCGTCGGGATCGCCCAGGCCGTTCAGCATCACGTCGCCGCCGCACAGGGCCACGGCCCGCGCCAGCGCCAGTCCGATGCCGGAGGTCGAGCCGGAGACGACCGCGACCCGGCCCTTGAGATCGTTCATGGCGAACATGAAGCTGCTTCCACCCATTAGAATATTTGGTTTGGGGCGGAGCCTAGCGACAGACGAAGCGTCTGGCGATCAGGAATTTCCTTCTCTGATGAATATCCAGTCGGAATCGGTGGAAAGGCTCTTGTCGAACCGATAGCCGTCGCGGTCGAAGGCCTTGAGATCCTCGACCTTTTCCAGCCGGTTCTCGATGGCGAAGCGGGCCATGCCGCCGCGCGCCTTCTTGGCGTAGAAGGAGATGATGCGGGCCTCGCCGTCCTTCCGCTCCTTGAAGTGGGGGGTCACGACCGGCAGCTTCAGCGCCTTGGCGTCGACCGCGCCGAAATATTCGTGGCTGGCCAGGTTCACCAGGGTGCGTTCGGGCAGCTTTTCAGCGTCCTCGTTCAGACGCAACGAGATGCGCTCGCCCCAGAAGTCGTACAGGGTGGCGCCGCGCTTGGTCTTCAGCCGAACGCCCATTTCAAGGCGATAGGGCTGGATGGCGTCCAGCGGCCGCAGCAGGCCGTAGAAGCCCGACAGGATGCGCAGGTGATCCTGCGCCCAGGCCAGGTCGTCGGGCGACAGGGTGCGGGCCGACAGGCCTTCATAGACGTCGCCGGCAAAGGCGAAGACGGCCTGCAGCGCGCCTTCGGACGTGTCGTTGTCGAAGGCCTGGAAGCGTTGATAGTTGAGCTCGGCCAGGGCGTCGGAAATGGACAGGAGCCGGCGCAGGTCCGCCCGGCTCAGCTGGCGCGTCACCTTGGCCAGTTCGACCGTCTCGTCCGCGCATCGCCGTGGCGTCGCGGGCACGTCGAGGGCGGGCGGGTTGAAGTCCAGCTTCTTGGCCGGGGACAGGACGATCAGCAAAACAACTGACTCCGCAGCGTCGGGAAGCGGGCCTCATAGGCCGCTTCCGTGACGATTTGAACCGCCCGCGACGTCAGCCTCGGTCGCGGGCTCTCAGAACAGGACCGCTGGGTTCATGATGCGTTTGGGGTCGAGGGCAAGGCGGATCGCCTGCATGGTCGCGATCTCGACTGGCGACTTGTAGCGACGGGCTTCCTCGGTTTTCAGCCGCCCCAGGCCGTGTTCGGCCGAGATGGAGCCGTCGTAGCGGGCGACCACGTCGTGCACGACCTCCGACCCTTCCATCCAGCGGGCGATGAAGGCGGCCACGTCCTCGCCCACGCCGGGGATCACGTCATAGTGAAGATTGCCGTCGCCGACGTGGCCGAAGACCGACACCCGGCAGCCCGGATGGAACCGCTCAACCGCCGCTGTGGCCTCGTCGATGAAGTCGGCGATTCGCGAGACGGGGACGGAGACGTCGTGTTTCCAGCCGCCGCCCTCGGGCTTGAGCCCGGCCGAATGCTCCTCGCGCAGGCGCCAGAAGGCGGCCTTCTGGGCGTCGTTCTGGGCGATGGCGGCGTCGCAGATCAGCCCTTCCTCGAAGGCGGCGGTCAGCAGCCGCTCCATCGCCGCTTCGGCGCCGCCGGGCTCGCCCGAGGCCAGTTCGATCAGCACGTACCAGGGCGGCGCCGTTTCCAGCGGCTCGCGCGTGTCGGGGATGTTCTTGAGCACCAAGCTCATGCCCAGGCGCTTCATCAGCTCGAACGCCTCGACCCCGCCGCCGGTCTCGGCCTTGGCGCGGGCCAGAAGCGTGACCGCGTCGTGGTGGCTTTCCAGGCCGACGATGGCCGTCGCCCGGCTGCGCATGATCGGGAACAGCTTCAGCGTCGCGGCGGTCACGACGCCCAGGGTGCCCTCGGCGCCGATGAACAGCTGCTTCAGGTCGTAGCCGGTGTTGTCTTTTCTCAGCCGCTTCAGGCCGTTGAACACCTGACCGTCAGGCATGACCACCTCTATGCCCAGCACCAGATCGCGCATCATGCCGTAGCGCAGCACCGCCGTGCCCCCGGCGTTGGTCGAGATGACGCCGCCGATGGTGGCCGAGCCCTCGGCCGCGAGGCTGAGCGGGAAGAAGCGGTCCTTTTCCCTGGCCAGTTCCTGCGCCTCCAGCAGGGTCACGCCCGCCTCGACGGTCATGGCGTCGTCCAGCGGCGTCACGTCGCGCACGGCGCGCAGCTTGCGCGTGGACAGCAGCACCTCGCCATAGGGAATCTGACCGCCGACCAGGCCGGTGCCGCCGCCCTGGGTGACCAGCGCCACGCCGTGACGGGCGCAGATCTCGACCGCGCGGGCGACTTCCTCGGTCGTGCGCGGCTGCAGCAGCAGGGGGGTCTCACCGGTCCAGCGGCCGCGCCATTCGGTCAGCCAGGGCGCCATTTCAGCGGCGTCCTGGGTCCAGGCGCCGGGCAGGGCGGCCTTGAGTTCGGCGAGGGATTCAGGCGTGGGGAGGGTCATATCGGCCTTGTGGCAAAAGGCGCGTCGTGGTGGAAGCGCAAAACCTTGCCTCCAGGCAGTCATTTCAAGGGCGAAATATGATTCCGACCCCCGCCGTGGGCGTGGTGTGCCTGAAAGGTGACGAGGTGCTTCTGATCCGCCGCGGCGCGCCGCCACGCCAGGGGGAGTGGAGCCTGCCCGGCGGGCGGCTGGAACCCGGCGAGCGTCTGGCCGATGCGGCCCTGCGCGAACTGCGCGAGGAGACCGGAGTCGAGGCGGAGCTGATCGGCCTGGTCGACGTGGTGGACGGCCTCTTCCCCGAGGCCGGGCGGCACTACGTCCTGATCGACTACGCCGCGCGCTGGCTGTCCGGCGAGCCGGTCGCGGGCGATGACGCGGCCGAGGCGGCCTTCTTCCCGTTCGAGACCGCGCTGGCCAAGGTGGATTGGGACGAGACGCGGCGCATCATCCGCACGGCTCGGCGCATGGCTGACGGGGATGTCATCCCGGCGGAACCGGATTCGGTGGCGCGGCCGACGCCCGACGGCTAAGCTGGCCTTCACATCGGAGGGCCTTATGAATTTTTCGCTGATATTCTTTGTGATGTTCGCGGTCTTCGCGATCATCTTCCTGTTCAGCGTGATCAAGATCGTGCCGCAAGGCCGTGAATTCACGGTGGAACGGTTCGGCAAGTACACCAAGACCCTGACGCCGGGCATCCATATCCTGACCCCGTTCGTCGAGCGCATCGGCCGCCGCATGAACATGATGGAGCAGGTGCTGGACGTCCCGACCCAGGAGGTCATCACCCGCGACAACGCCATGGTGAAGGTCGACGGCATCGTCTTCATCCAGGTGATGGACGCGGCCAAGGCGGCCTATCGCGTCGATGACCTGACCTACGCCATCTCCCAGCTGTGCATGACCAACCTGCGGACCGTGGTCGGCTCCATGGAGCTGGACGAGGTGCTGAGCCAGCGCGACAGCATCAACACCCGCCTGCTGCACGTCATCGACGCCGCGACCGAGCCCTGGGGCATCAAGGCCAACCGGATCGAGATCAAGGACCTGACGCCGCCGGTGGACATCACCAACGCCATGGCCCGTCAGATGAAGGCCGAGCGCGAGCGTCGTGCCGTCATCACTGAGGCGGACGGCGAGAAGCAGGCCGCCATCGCCCGCGCCGAGGGCGCCAAGCAGGCGGCCATCCTGGAAGCCGAGGGCCGCCGCGAAGCCGCCTTCCGCGACGCCGAGGCCCGCGAGCGTGAAGCCGAGGCCGAGGCCAAGGCCACCGCCATGGTGTCGGAGGCGATCGCGCGCGGCGACGTCAACGCCATCAACTACTTCGTGGCCCAGAAATACGTCGAGGCCTTCGCCGAACTGGCCCGCAGCCCGCAGCAGAAGACCGTCATCGTTCCGGCCGAAATGGGCGCCCTGGTCGGCACCATCGCCGGCGTCGGCGAACTGGTCGGCCTGGCCAAGGAACAGCAGCACGTCCGCACGGATGCACGCCAGGCGGCACGCGCCGCTGCGCCTGCGCCCACGCCGGCGCGCCCGGCCGCCTCGCCGCGCCGTCCGGGCGGCGCCGTGCCGACGACGGAGTAGGCCATGGACTGGCTCATTTCCCTCTACGCCGCCCAGCCGTTCTGGCTGTGGCTGGCGGTCGGCGTAATCCTGTTGGGGATCGAGGCGGCGGCTTCGACTGAATGGCTGCTGTGGCCGGCGGTGTCGGCGGGGCTGACGGCCCTGATCTCGGCCCTGGCGCCCCAGTTGGGCCTGCCGGTCGAGATCGGCGTCTTCGCCGCCCTGACGGTGGCCTCCACCATCCTGTCGCGCCGCCTGATCAAGCGGGTGAACCCCAAGGAGCAGCCGGACATCAACGACCGCGACAGCCGCCTGGTCGGCGAGCGGGCGCGCGTGGTCGAGGCCTTCGTCGACGGCCGGGGCCGGGTCTTCGTCTCCGGCGCCGAATGGCCCGCCGACATTGAGGACGCCTCGCCCCTGGCGGGCGAGAGCGTCATCGTCGAATCGGTGTCCGGTCCGCGCCTGAAGGTGCGAGCGGTCTAGACTGCTCTAATTTCGCAGGGATGAGCGGGGGAGGGGTGTTTAGCGCCCCCGCATGTCCGGCACGCCGCGATTGGCCAGGCCGTCGGCCCGCTCGTTCAGGGCGTGGCCGGCGTGGCCCTTGACCCAGTGCCATTTGACCTCGTGGCGGCTGCGGGCCTCGTCCAGGCGTCGCCACAGGTCCTCGTTCTTGACGGGCTTCTTGTCGGCCGTCTTCCAGCCGCGCGCCTTCCAGCCGCGGATCCATTCGGTGACGCCCTGCATGACGTATTTGCTGTCTGTGTGCAGGTCGACGCGGCAGGGACGCTTCAGCGCCTCCAGCGCCATGATCGCGGCCATCAGCTCCATGCGGTTGTTGGTCGTCAGAGGCTCGCCGCCCCACAGTTCCTTTTCGTGGCCGCCGCCGGTCTGCAGGATCGCTCCCCAGCCGCCCGGTCCGGGGTTGCCCTTGCAGGCGCCGTCGGTGTGAATGATGACGTGATCGTTGGGATTCATGGTCGCGATGCCTACAGCCTCCCTTGGCGCATCGCCATCACTCAGCCTATATGACGCACAACAATCAGTCGGTGGGGCCGCGTATCCGGCGAGTCCCTTTGAGGAGGTATCTCCATGGGCTCCATGAGCATCTGGCACTGGGCCATCGTCGTCGTCGTCGTGTTGGTCCTGTTTGGCGGTCGCGGCAAGCTGTCCGGCATCATGGGCGACGCGGCCAAGGGCATTCGCGCCTTCAAGGACGGTCTGAAGGACGACACGGACGCCAAGGGCAAGGAGGGCGCGGGCGCCCTGCCGCGCACCGAGGCCGAAAAAGAAGAACTGAACCGCTGACGCTCGCCGGAAGACGCTGAATCATGGGTGGTCTTGGCCCCGGCGTCGGCGGGTTCGAAATCCTTGTCATCGGCCTGGTGGCCCTGCTGGTGGTGGGGCCCAAGGACCTGCCCATGCTCATGCGCAAGGTCGGGCAGTTCGTCGGCAAGGCGCGGGCCATGGCCAACGAATTCCGCGCCAGCTTTGACGAGATGGCGCGCCAGTCCGAGCTGGACGAACTCCGCAAGGAGGTCGAGGCGCTGCGGTCGGGGCAGGGGATGCACGCCCTGGGCGTCGATGCGGACGAGGCTTTCAAGGATATTCGCAAGGAGCTGGAGGCGCCGCTGGATGCGCCGGCCCTGACAGGGCCCGAGCCCTCGCCCGTGGCGACCGGCGTCGACGAGTGGCCGGATGCGGCGGCCGTCCCCGCGCCCGAACCTGAGCCCGCGCCCAAGCCCGCCGCCAAGCCGCGCGCGAAGAAGAAGACGGCGGAGACCGACGCCGCCCGTCCCAAGGCCAAGCGCACGAAGAAGGTCGACCTATGAGCCGCGACGACCGCGACGAAGCCGACATCGAGGCCTCGCGCGCGCCCCTGATGGATCACCTGATCGAGCTGCGGTCGCGGCTGATGGTCTGCGTGGTCGCCTTCATCATCGCCTTCATCGGCTGCTTCGCCTTTTCCGAGACGCTCTACCTGTTCCTGGTGAAGCCCTATGTGGTTTCGGCCGCCTTCCACCAGACGGTGGGGGCGCACGGCCATGTCTCGCCGTTCAGCCTGATCCTGGGCACGGCCGGGCTGATCCCGGTGCCGGACGTCGACCACAACAGCGTGCGCCTGATCTACACCGCGCCGCTGGAGATTCTGTTCACCAAGATGAAGCTGGCGGGCCTGGGCGCCGTCATCGTGGCCTTCCCGGTCCTGGCCTGGCAGCTGTACCGCTTCGTCGCGCCGGGGCTGTATCGCAATGAGAAGGGCGCCTTCCTGCCGTTCCTGATCGCGGCGCCGGTGCTGTTCCTGCTGGGCGCGGCTCTGGTCTATTACGTCATGCTGCCCTTCGTGATGTGGTTCTCGCTGAGCCAGCAGATCATCGGAGCGGGCGTGTCGGCCGAACTCCTGCCCAAGGTGTCGGACTATCTGAACCTGGTGACGGCCCTGATCCTGGCCTTCGGGCTATGCTTCCAACTGCCGGTCGTGATGACCCTGCTGGGCCTGGCGGGCCTGATTAACAGCCAGATGATGGCCAAGGGCCGCCGCTACGCCATCGTCGCCGTGGTCGTGGTCGCCGCCGTCGTGACGCCGCCGGACCCGATCAGCCAGCTGATGCTGGCCGTGCCCATGGTCCTGCTCTACGAAATCTCGATCTGGTGCGTCCGCATCATCGAACTGCGCCGCAAGAAGGCGGACGCGCTCGCGGCCTGACAGGGGCGTCCCTAGTGGCGTCCATCCCGCTCGTGCTTCTTTTCCTGGGACGTAGCGTGCTTGGCGTGCTTCGCCTTGGCCGAGTGGCCCTTGTGCACGTCGCCTTCGCCGCCGCCGCCTGAAATCTGGTGGCGAGGCGAAAGATGATCGGGCGCGTCGGCGTCCTTCACCACAGGATCGGGCTTGGGCTTGTTGCGGTTCTCGTGGCTGGCTCCGGGGCCGCCCCAGCGATCCGTGTCGGCGTGTTTCTGAACCATGGCGATGCTCTCCTACGCCTAGGCAAACCGCGCAGGGCGGCGGTTGTTCCGGCTTCGCCGAAAACGAAAAAGGCGCCGGACGTAGCCGCCCGGCGCCTCTGGATCGTCAGTTTCTCAACCTAGTCGCCTAGATCGCTCAATTCAGGCGAAGCCCCAGGAATCCTGGGTCGTCGCCGACCTTCGCCTTCGACACCCGCGCCAGAGAGACGCAGCGACGATCCTGGCGTTCATGCGGCAGCTCTATCCACTCCATAGCGTATAGCTGCACGCCGCCGCCTCGCGGATGGACGTAGATCGGCTCCAGCGTGCCGGCGACCCGCAGGCCGCACACCTGATCTCCTTCGATCGCGGCGCCCGAGAAGGCTTCACGTTCGCCTTGTCCGCCTGCATAGGACAGAGTCACACGCTCCTGCG
This sequence comes from Brevundimonas naejangsanensis, assembly GCF_003627995.1. Lineage (NCBI taxonomy): Bacteria > Pseudomonadati > Pseudomonadota > Alphaproteobacteria > Caulobacterales > Caulobacteraceae > Brevundimonas > Brevundimonas naejangsanensis. The sequence goes on from NZ_CP032707.1 coordinate 2,572,968, forward strand.
CGCCTGGCTTCGAGAGGGCGTCAGAGACGATGGACCGACCGCGAGCAATGTTCTGGTGCGTTTCCGAGGCATCGAAGGTGGCGCAACCCTGCAAGGCTACGGCCAGGATCAACAGTGTTGCAATGCGCATGATGTCACCCATGAAAGCCTGAAGATCCCTATGTCGTTTGAGACGTGTGTCGGTAGCCGAGAAAAGGGGCCGAAGGATCTGCCTTCGGCCCTCTTCAACGCTGTTGATCAGCAGCTGTAGTACATGTCGAACTCGACCGGGTGCGGGTGCAGTTGCAGCCGGGCGACCTCTTCCTGCTTCAGGGTGATGTAGCTGTCGATGAAGTCGTCATCCATCACGCCGCCCTTCTTGAGGAAGGCGCGATCGGCGTCCAGGGCCTCCAGGGCCTCCTTCAGCGAACCGGCGACCTCGGGGATCGAGTGGCGCTCTTCCGGCGGCAGGTCGTACAGGTTCTTGTCGGCGGCCGCGCCCGGATCGATGCGGTTCTCGATGCCGTCCAGGCCCGCCATCAGCAGGGCCACGAACGTCAGATAGGGGTTGCCCATCGGGTCGGGGAAGCGGGCTTCCAGGCGCTTGGCCTTGGGCGAGGTGACGTGCGGGATGCGGATCGACGCCGAGCGGTTGCGCGCCGAGTAGGCCAGCTTCACCGGGGCTTCATAGCCGGGAACGAGGCGCTTGTAGGAGTTGGTGGTCGAGTTGGCGAAGGCGTTGATGGCCTTGGCGTGCTTGATCACGCCGCCGATGTACCACAGGCATTCCTGCGACAGGCCCGCGTACTTGTCGCCCGCGAACTGCGGCTTGCCGTCCTTCCAGATCGACATGTGGACGTGCATGCCCGAGCCGTTGTCGCCGAACATCGGCTTGGCCATGAAGGTCGCCGACTTGCCGTAGGCGTGGGCCACGTTGTGGACGATGTATTTGTACAGCTGCATCCGGTCCGCCATGGTCAGCAGGTCGCTGAACTTCAGGCCCAGTTCGTGCTGCGCCGGGGCGACTTCGTGGTGGTGCTTCTCGGGGTCCAGGCCCAGATCCTTCATGACCGCCAGCATCTCGCCGCGCAGGTCCTGGCCCGAGTCGACCGGGTTGACCGGGAAGTAGCCGCCCTTGGGTCCCGGACGGTGGCCCAGGTTGCCCTCGGCGTATTCGGCGCCGGTGTTGGCGGGCAGCTCGGTCGAGTCGAAGCTGTAGCGGGTGTCGTGCGCGGCGGTGCTCCAGCGCACGTCGTCGAAGACGAAGAACTCGGCTTCCGGGCCGAAGAAGACGGTATCGCCCACGCCCGACGACTGGACATAGGCGAGGGCCTTCTTGGCCATGGAGCGGCTGTCGCGGTTATAAGGCTCGGCCGTGTCCGGGTTCAGCACGTCGCAGAACATGAACAGGGTGGTCTGCTGGTAGAAGGGGTCGACATAGGCGCTCGACAGGTCCGGCTTCAGCAGCATGTCGGACTCGTTGATGGTCTTCCAGCCCGCGATCGACGAGCCGTCGAACATGGTGCCGTCTTCCAGGAATTCTTCGTCCACCATGCCGATGTCGAAGGTCACGTGGTGGACGCGGCCGCGCGTGTCGGTGAAGCGAAGGTCGACGTACTGGACGTCCTTGTCCTTGATCTCTTGCAGGATCTTTTGGGCGGCGCTCATGGGGAGGAGTCCTGTGGCTGAGGAATTGAAATCGGCCGCCTCGAGAGGCGGCCGTTGGGTCTAGATGGCTTGGGCGCCGGTTTCGCCCGTGCGGATGCGGATGACGTCTTCGAGGGTGGTGATGAAGATCTTGCCGTCCCCGATCTTGCCGGTGCGGGCGGCGTTTTGAATCGTCTCGACCACGGCGGGGGCCAGATCATCCGACACCACCACCTCGATCTTGATCTTGGGCAGGAAGTCGATGACGTACTCGGCGCCGCGATAGAGTTCCGAATGGCCCTTCTGGCGGCCATATCCCTTGGCCTCCAGCACGGTCATGCCCTGCACCCCGATGTCCTGGAGCGCATCCTTCACTTCATCCAGCTTGAATGGCTTGATGACGGCTTCGATCTTCTTCATGGCGGATCCCGAGCCGGCTCCTTGTTTGGTCCGACGCTCGGGCGCTAAAGGGACATTGCATCGCACAAATTGGCAAGCGATTTTCGCATCGTGACGCCATCCGTGAACGGAAATCCACATGAAGTCCGGCAACGCTCCTTCCGAATGGCGTCATTTGCTCCCCCGGCCGGGGCCGGATGCCCACAAACACGCGCGCGGACGGCTGGGTGTGGTGTCGGGCGGCCCCTTGAACACGGGAGCGGCGCGGCTGTCGGCGCGCGCGGGCCTCAGGATCGGGGCAGGTCTGGTCAAGGTGTTCTGCCCGCCGGACGCGGCGCCGGTCCTGGCGCCGACGCTGGAGGCGGTGATGCTGGCCAGCTTCGCTTCGCCGGATCAGTTGCAGAACCTGGCCGAGCCCATGGACGCCGTGGTGATCGGCCCCGCAGCGGGGCTGACGGAAGGCACCGCCCTGAACCTCGGCGCATTGGTGCGGACGGGAGCCGCGCTGGTAGTCGATGCGGACGCCTTGACCCTGTTTCGTGACCGATCCGACGAACTGTTCGCCTGGCTGGACCGCGACGACGTGCTGACGCCCCACGAGGGCGAGTTCGAGCGGCTGTTTCCCGGCCTTCTGGAGGCCCTTGGTCGCGAGGGGGCTGCAGCGGAGGCGTCGCGGCGCGCCGGCGCTGTTGTCGTGCTGAAGGGAAGCGCAACCGTCGTCGCGGCGCCGGACGGACGCATGACGGTCAATGGGGGTGGCTCGCCCTGGCTGGCGACGGCAGGCAGCGGCGATGTCCTGGCCGGGATGATCGGCGGCCTGGTCGCCCAGCACATGGACAGCTTCGATGCGGCGCGGGCGGCGGTGTGGATGCATTCCGAGGCCGCGCGGCGGTTCGGACCGGGCCTGATCGCCGAGGACCTGCCGGACGGTCTTCCGGCGGTGCTGGCCGACCTGCTGGGGAACTGAAGGACCTGGTGCGGATGAGAGGAGTCGAACCTCCACGCCTCGCGGCGCTGGAACCTAAATCCAGTGCGTCTACCAGTTCCGCCACATCCGCATAGGTTCGCCCGTGGCTGTAGGGGGTTTCGTCACCCCCAACAAGATGAAAACAGGGGCGTTACGGGCGGCGCAGCCTGATCGTCAATGGATCAGCCTGACCAGGTGGCCCCAGTTCCGAACGATCATCGAAAGCACGCCGACGATGATGCCGATCGCCTGGATCGACAGGATCGGACGCCGAAACTTGTGCATCCACCACAGGACGTCCCCGGCGGTAACCATGCCACTGTAACTCCGTGTCGTGTTGGCCTGGCTTCCAAGAGCCACGCCCTCATCAAGATAGACGGCGTGACCGCAAGGGCGCCTCATGGCGTGAAGGGCCATTCTGATAAAAAAAGGCCCCGGATCGCTCCGGGGCCTTTCCATTCCGAAGGATCAGTCCTTCTTGTTGTCGACGCCGTGGCCCATGGCCTCGACCGCCGTTTCCAGGGTCGAGTCCTCGGTGATGTCGATGCCCTTGGCCAGCTTCGAGTGGGCGAAGCCGTAGAGGCCGTAGATCAGGGCGCCGACCAGGGCGTAGACGCCCAGGATGGTCAGCGGCAGCGGGTTGTCGTTCAGCGCGTGCGTCACCATCGGGATGAAGTTGAACGACGCCAGCGTCAGACAGGCCAGGATGCCCAGCACGGCCGTGACCATGCCGCCCGGCACCTTGAACGGACGCTCCATCTCCGGGTGCTTGATGCGCAGAACGATGACAGACAGGCAGACGATGGCGAAGGCCGTCGCCGTGCCCAGCGACACCAGGTCGCCCAGGATCGAGATGGGCAGGAAGGACGCCGCGATGGCGATGACGATGCCCAGCAGGATGGTGCCGATCCACGGGGTGCGGAACTTCGGGTGCACCATGGCGAAGGCCTTGGGCAGCAGGCCGTCGCGCGCCATGGTGTAGAAGATGCGCGTCTGGCCGTAGCATAGCACCAGCATGACCGAGGACAGGCCGGTGATGGCGCCGATCTTAATCATGAAGGCGATCAGGTTCAGCTTGCCGCTCGGCGCGCCGGCCAGCGGAATGTCGGCCCAGGTAAGGGCCATGCGGTCGATGGCGACGGCGATCGGGGCCGGCGAAGCCAGCTCCAGGTAGGGCACCACGCCGGTCATGACGGCTGCCACGACCATGTAGATCAGGGTGCAGACGAACAGGGCGCCCAGGATGCCGATCGGCACGTCTTTCGAGGGGTTCTTGGCCTCCGCGGCGGCGGTCGAAACCGCTTCAAAGCCGACGTAGGCGAAGAAGATGATCGAGGCGCCGCGGAAGATGCCGCCCACGCCGAACTGGTCCCAGGTCGCGCCCTGCGGCGGGATGAAGGGGTCCCAGTTGGCCGGGTTGATGTACTGCAGGCCGACGGCGATGAAGGTCAGCAGGACGATGATCTTGATGACCACGATGGCGTTGTTGATGTTCGCCGATTCCGACACGCCCAGCACCAGCAGGCCGCAAACGGCGGCGATGCCGACGGCCGCGACCAGGTTGAAGGTGCCCGTCAGCGGGAAGCCCGCATTGGCGCCCGACGACACGTACTGGATCAGCGGGGTGGCCCACTGGGGTCCTTCGCCGCCAGGATAACTTATTGTCGGGAATAGACTGGCGCTGACCCCGAAGTCGTTGAGGATCGACACCACATAGCCGGACCAGCCGACCGCCACGGTCGAGGCCGCGACGCCGTATTCCAGCACCAGCAGCCAGCCCATGATCCAGGCGAAGATCTCGCCCAGGGTGCCGTAGGCGTAGGTGTAGGCCGAGCCCGAGACCGGCATGGTCGACGCCAGTTCGGCGTAGCACAGGCCCGCCAGGCCGCAGGCGATGCCGGCGATGACGAAGGAGAACATGATGGCCGGACCGGCATGGGCCGAGGCCACCTGACCCGTCAGTACGAAGATGCCGGCGCCGATGATGGCGCCGATGCCGAGGCTCATCAGGTTCAGCGGGCCCAGGGTCCGTTTCAGCTCGCTCTTGGCGGCCTCCTTCTGGATCTGGGCGATGGATTTTTTAAGAAATAGCCGGTTTCCGGCTGGCTTTACGCCATCTGCAGACATGCAGGTGCGCCCCCAAACTTATCGACGACCCCTCCCGGGTCGCCTTCTTGGGCGGGGACGCTAGCCATCTGTAGGCTCAGGCGCAACGCGGTTTACGAGGGATGACGCATCGACGACGCTTTCGTGAACCCGGCCGAAGGCGCTACAGCCCGCTTCATGTTGCCGATTCACGCCGTTCTTGAGTCGCTGAAGGCGGCCCTGGCCCAGACCAACGTCGCCGTTCTGGCCGCCCCGCCCGGGGCGGGCAAGACCACGGTCGTGCCCTTGGCCTTGCTGGATCAGCCGTGGCTCGGCGACGGCAAGGTGCTGGTTCTGGAGCCGCGCCGGCTGGCCGCGCGCGCCGCCGCCGACCGCATGGCCGCCACCCTTGGCCAGAAGGCGGGCGGAACCGTCGGCTATCGCACCCGTCTGCAGAGCCGGATCGGCCCCGACACCCGAATCGAGGTCGTCACCGAGGGCGTGTTCACGCGGATGATTCTGGACGACCCGGCGCTGGAAGGCGTGGGCGCCGTCCTGTTTGACGAATTCCACGAGCGCAGCCTGGACGCCGACCTGGGCCTGGCCCTGGCGCGCGAGAGCCAGTCGGTCCTGCGCGACGACCTGCGGCTTCTCGTCATGTCGGCGACCCTGGACATCGCAGGGGTGTCGAAGCTGTTGGACGGCGCACCCGTCATCGAGGCCGAGGGGCGGATGTTCCCGGTCGAGACCCGCTACCTGGGCCGCAACCCGGTCGAGCGGTTCGAGGACGCCATGGCCAAGGCCGTGGTCCAGGCCCTGCACGACGAGACCGGCTCCGTCCTGGCCTTCCTGCCGGGGCAGGGCGAGATCCACCGCACGGTCCAGCGGCTGAACGAGCGGCTGCGCGATCCGACCGTCGATGTCGTCGCCCTGTACGGCGCGCTGGACAAGGGCGAGCAGGACCGCGCCATCGAGCCCGCCGCTCCGGGCCGCCGCAAGGTGGTGCTGGCGACCTCCGTGGCCGAAACCAGCCTGACCATCGAAGGCGTGCGGGTGGTCATCGACGGCGGCCTGTCACGCGTGCCGCGCTTCGAGCCCTCCAGCGGCCTGACCCGGCTGGCGACGGTCAAGGTCAGCCGATCGTCGGCCGAGCAGCGGCGGGGCCGCGCGGGCCGCGTCGAGCCCGGCGTCTGCTATCGCCTGTGGGACGAGGAACAGACGCGCGGCCTGGTCGCCCATCAGCGGCCGGAAATTCAGGAGGCCGACCTGACCGCCTTCGCCCTCGACCTAGCGCGCTGGGGGGCGAAGTCGGTCGAGGGGCTGGCCCTTCTGGACCCGCCGCCCGCCGGGGCCATGGCCGAGGCGAGGAAGGTGCTGGCCCGGCTGAGCGCGCTGGACGCCAAGGGCGATCTGACCCCGCATGGACGCCGCCTGACCCGCATCCCCCTGGCGCCGCGCCTGGCGCACATGGTGGCCGTCGCCTCGGATCAGGGCGATGCGCTCGGCGGGGCGAGGATCGCGGCGGTGCTGAGCGAGCCGGGCCTGGGCGGGAACGGCGTCGATCTGCACGACCGGCTGAAGGGGTTGGAGCGGGACCGCTCGCCGCGCGGTCGCGATGCGATGAAGCTGGCCGAACGCTGGGCGCGGGCGGCGGGCGGCGGCCGGGACGGAGAGGCGGACGCGGGCCTGCTGCTGGCCGAGGCCTTTCCCGAGCGGATCGCGCGGGCGCGCGGCAAGCCGGGCGAGGTGCTGCTGGCGTCCGGGCGGGGCGCCTTCGTCGAGCCGACAGACCATCTGGCGCGCGAGCCCTGGCTGGCCGTGGCGGAACTGGGCGGCGGCGACGCGCGCGACCGCATCCGCCTGGCCGCCGCCCTCGACGCGACGACGCTCGAGGCCGACCTGGCGCGCCTGATCGAAGTCGAGGACCGGATGGCGCGCGAGCCGTCCGGCAAGCCGGTGATCCGCCGCATCCGGCGCATCGGCGCCCTGGTGCTGGATGAGAAGGTCGTCGGCGCGCCGGACCGGACGACCATGACGGCTGCGCTGAAGTCGGAGATCGAGGCGGGCGGCCTCGGCGCCCTGAAGTGGGGCGAGCAGGCGGCAGCGCTGCGGGCGCGGCTGGCCTTCCTGCGCGGACTAGACGCGGCCTGGCCCGACGTGTCGGACGAAGGCCTTCTGGCGGCGCGCGAGGACTGGCTGTGGCCGCTGCTGGACGGGGCGCGATCCCTGGCCGACATCGGCGACGGCAAGCTGGCCGAGGCGCTGCGCGGCCTGATCCCCTGGGACCTGCAGCGCAAGCTGGACGACCTGGCGCCGACGCGCCTGACCACGCCGCTGGGCTCCGCCGGCATCGACTACGCCGCCGAGGGCGGCCCGCGCGTCGAAATCCGGGTGCAGGAGCTGTTCGGGGTGAAGACCCATCCGACCGTGGGCGGCGGCCGCGTTCCCTTGACGCTTAGCCTGCTGTCGCCCGCGCGACGGCCGGTGCAGGTGACAAAGGACCTGCCGGGCTTCTGGGCCGGGTCCTGGGCGGCGGTGCGCAGCGATATGCGCGGCCGCTATCCGCGCCATCCCTGGCCGGAAGACCCGGCCAATGCGATGGCGACCAACCGGGCCAAGCCGCGCGGAACCTGATCCGGTCCGCTTGACGCACGACGGCGGCGCGCCGCAATGATCGTGCGTCAACTGCAGGAATTTCGTGTGACCGACGCCGCTGTTTCACCGCCGTCCGCCTCCAAGCGGCGCGTTCTGTTCGCCAGCCTGATCGGCACCACGATCGAGTTCTACGACTTCTACATCTACGCCACGGCGGCGGTTCTGGTCTTTCCGGACCTGTTCTTCCCCGGCGGAGACCGGATGACGGCCATGCTGGCCTCGTTCGCCACCTTCTCCATCGCCTTCTTCGCCCGGCCGATCGGGGCCGTGGTCTTCGGCCATTTCGGCGACCGGGTGGGTCGCAAGGCGACACTGGTGGCGGCCCTGATGACCATGGGGCTGTCGACCATCGCCATCGGCCTGCTGCCGACCTGGCATTCGGTCGGCATGATCGCGCCCCTGCTGCTGGCCCTGTGCCGGTTCGGCCAGGGCCTGGGCCTGGGCGGCGAGTGGGGCGGGGCGGTGCTGCTGGCGACCGAGAACGCCCCGCCGGGCAAGAAGGCCTGGTTCGGCATGTTTCCCCAGCTAGGCGCGCCGATCGGCTTTATCCTGTCGACCCTCAGCTTCATCGTCCTGGGCCAGGTGATGAGCGACGGCCAGTTCATGGCCTGGGGCTGGCGCATCCCCTTCATCGCCAGCGCCTTGCTGGTCATCGTCGGCCTGTGGATGCGGCTGAAGATCACCGAGACGCCCGAGTTCAAGCGCGCCATCGACCGCGCCGAGCGGGTCGAGGCGCCCGCCCTGACCCTGATCTCGCGTCACAAGTGGGTGCTGCTGACCGGGACGCTGGCCGGGCTGGCGACCTTCGTCCTCTTCTATCTGATGACGGTTTTCGCCCTGGGCTGGGGCACCACGGCGATGGGCTATACGCGCGAGCAGTTCCTGCCGATCCAGTTGCTGGGCGTCTGCTTCTTCGGCCTGTTCATTCCGCTGGCGGCGCTGGCGGCGGATCGTTGGGGGCAGGGGCGGACGCTGCTCGCGACCTCCGTCGCCATCGCTCTGTTCGGCCTGATCCTGGCGCCCCTGTTCGGGAACGGCGGCATGGTCGGAGTGATCGCCTTCTTCGTCATCGGCTTCAGCCTGATGGGCTGCACCTACGGCCCGCTGGGCGCGGCGCTGGCGCGGCCCTTCCCGACGGCGGTGCGCTACACCGGCGCCTCCATGACCTTCAACCTGGCGGGCATCCTCGGCGCCTCGCTGGCGCCCTATGCCGCGACCTGGCTGGCGGGCCATTACGGGCTTCAGGCCGTCGGCGCCTATCTGACGGTCGCAGCCCTGCTGACGGTCCTGGCCCTGATCGGCATGGGCCGGATCAGAACCGAGGGCGAAGCCTAGAGGCTGGAGCCGTAGGCCGCGTCCGTCACGGCATAGACCATGATCCCCGTGGCGACGGCCAGGTTCAGGCTGTCGGCCCGGCCGCGCATCGGAATCTTGACGTTCAGGTCGCAGGCGGCAGCCAGGTCGTCGGTCAGGCCCGCCTGTTCGTTGCCCATCAGGATCAGGGCCGGATGGCGCACGGGACTGTCGCGATAGCCGTGCGTCGCGTCCAGGCGCGTGCCGATCACGCTGCCGGGCCATGAGGCGCGCCAGGCCAGGAACTCTTCGCGCGTCGCCTTGCTGATGCCGACGGCGAAGACCGAACCCATGGTCGCGCGCACGGCCTCGACCGAGAAGGGATCGACGCAGTCGCCGATCAGGATGACGCCGCCGCACCCGGCCGAGTCCGCCGTGCGGATGATGGTGCCCAGGTTGCCCGGATCGCGCACCTGCTCCAGCGCCACCCAGCAGGGCTTGGCGTCGGGCCGGATGGCGTCCAGCGGCGTATAGACCTGTTCGAACACGCCCAGCACGGTCTGCGGATTGTCGCGACGACTGATCTTTTCGAGGATGGCGTGGGTGACGACGATGATCTGGCCGCCGCTCTTCAGCGTCTCGGCCTTGGCGCGGTCCAGCAGGGGGTGGGGCCGGGCGTCCTGGCCGACCAGCAGCATGACAGGGGCGCGGCCCTGATCCAGCGCCTCGCCGATGAATTTCAGCCCCTCGGCCAGGAACCGGCCCGTCGCCTCGCGCTCCTTGCGCATGTGCAGGGCGCGCACGGCCTTGATGGTGTCGTTGGTCAGAGAGGTGATGAGGCGTTCGGACATCAGGCGCTCCGGCTTTCCTGGCTCCATCGGGCGAAGAAGCTCAGGCCGATGGCGCGGGCGTCCTTGCCGTCCTCCGACAGGGCCAACTCGCCCCAGTCGATGCGCCCGCCGCGATCGTGCGTGGCTTCAGCCATCATGTGGGCCAGCGACAGGCCCGAAATCCGCGCCGCATAGGCGTTCAGCAGCAGGAAGGAGGCGTCGTCGGACAGCAGGGCGGCGCAGTCTTTCAGCAGTTCCGGCATGTCCTCGAACAGGCGCCAGACTTCGCCATTAGCCCCGCGACCGTATTTCGGCGGGTCCAGGATGATGCCGTCATATTTGCTTCCGCGTCGCACCTCGCGCGCCACGAACTTGCGGGCGTCCTCGACGATCCAGCGGATCGGGCGGTCGGCCAGCCCCGAAAGCTCGGCGTTCTCGCGGGCGTAGGTCACGGACTTCTTGGAGGCGTCGACATGGGTGACGTGCGCGCCTGCCGCCGAGCAGGCCAGGCTGGCCACGCCGGTGTAGCCGAACAGGTTCAGGATCTTCGGTTGGTTCAGGGTGCGCACGCGCGCGTCCAGCCATTCCCAGTTGGCCGCCTGCTCGGGGAAGAAGGCCAGATGCCGGAACGGCGTGAACCGGCCCATGAAGCGCACGTCGCGCCACTTCAGCGGAAAGGCGTCGATCGGCCCGTGCTGGTCGAAGCGCCAGCGGCCGGCGTCCTCTTCCTCCTGCTGCGGGTCGAACATGGCGTTGGCGCGTTCGAACGCTCCTTCGTCGTGGGCTTTCCAGAAGCACTGGGGCTCGGGGCGAACGACGGTGTACCGGCCGTAGCGTTCCAGCTTGCGGCCGTCGCCGCTGTCGAGAAGGGCGTAGTCCGACCACCCGTGCGTGACGAGGGTTTCGGGCGTGGAGGAGAGAACCGGAGCCATGCGCGCTGATAGGCGCTCAGGCGGCCGCTCGTCCAGCGCGGGGACAAGGTTGTGACGCGGATATCGGGTTCCGGCTCCGGCTGATGAGGGGTCTTGTCCCAGCGGTGCGGCTCGAAGATCAGTCGGATGGCCGCATGGGCGAAGGCCAGGCTGAGCAGGCACCAATAGGCGAGGGAGGCGACCATGTCGCCGGGGCCATAAGGCGCGCCCGCCCGTCGGGCTCCCTTATGCTTCATCAGCCAGGCCGCGCCGATGCCCGTGATGAGAACGGCGCTGCCCAGGGGCGAGAACTGCGGCAAGCGACCTGCGACGAAGGCCGTCATGGCGACGCTGAAGATCCAGGCGACGCAGGCCGCGTGGATCGCCGCCGAGGCAAGGCCGGCGCCGATGGTGACTCCTATGGCTGCCCAGCCGCGCCATCCCATGCCGCCGACGCAGCGCGTATGGACGGCCAGGGTCTGGAGATAGCCTTTCAGCCAGCGCGTGCGTTGCGGCAGCCAGAGCCGCAAGGGACCCGGCGGCGGCTCATAGGTCGGACGTTCTATGACCCCCAGGCGATAGCCCGCGCGCCAGATTCGGAAGCCCAGATCCGCATCCTCGGTGACGTTGAAGGCATCCCAGCCGCCCAGGGCGCGCAGCACAGGAACACGGAAATGATTGCTGGTGCCGCCCAGGGGGAAGGGCAGGCCCAGGCGACTCATGGCCGGCAGGGTGATCTCGAACAGGGCCGCGTATTCGGCGGCGAACTGGCGATCGAGGAAGGGGGTGGCGCTGTATTTATGCCTGCGCCGGATGCGCAGCGGCGCCTGAAGGCAGGCCAAGTCGTCGCCTTCCGCAGCGAAGCGGGCGGCGGCCTCGCGCAGTTGCAACGGATCGGGATCGTCTTCCGCGTCATAGATGGTCAGAAGGTCGCCGCGCGCGCGTGACAGCGCGTAGTTGAGAGCGCGCGGCTTGGTGCGCGGGACGCCAGGCGGGACGATCAGCACCTGCAGCCAGTCGGGGCGCGGCAGCTTGAGAGCCGTCTCAATCGTCGTCTGATCGTCTGCTTCGAGCGCCAGGAAGCCTTCGAGACGGCCCGGCGGATAGTCGATCTCGGCCAGACGCTCGATCAGATAAGGCAGAATTTCCGTCTCATGATAGAGCGCAGCCACGACCGTATAGCGCGGCCATGTCGCGGGCGAAGGGGCGGTCGGCGGTCGCCACCCTCGAGCTGCGCAGATCAGGAAAAGACGCCATGCCGCCAACGTCAGGAAGCCGATCTGCAAGCCCATCAGCATCGCGGCGGTGGATGGCGGCGTGACGATCGCCGCCGCCAGAATGACGGCCAGAATGGCGCAGAGGCAAAGGATCTGGCGCGGCGTCAGGGTGGTGCGCGCGGACGTCAGAGCATCGCCGCTCGTGAGGACTGTTGCCCCCCTCCGCATCGCCTTCTCCCCCGTTAAGTCATCGCTAATATCAAAGTTATCCGAAAGCAAGCATTTGGCCCGCGGCGGCTTTCCGGCTATCAATGACGTCAGACTCGGGGTTCTGGCTTTGGGGAGTATTCGAGTGTCGATCGCCTCCGTCGCCTCGCCGCGTTCGACCCGCAAACCCAAGGGGGAGGGGCACGTTCGGCGCGCTGAAATCCTGGCGGCGGCCGAGGGCATCTTCGTCGAGCATGGCTATGAAGGCGCCACTATCCGCAAGATCGCGGACGAGGTGGGTCTGTCTTCGACGGCCCTCTACATGCACTTCGCCGACAAGGGCGAGATCCTCAACGAAATCTGCCGCAACGCCTTTGATACCCTGGCCGAGGAGCATCGGCTGATCCTGGCCGAGGATGCGCCGCCACTGACGCGGCTGCGTCGGATCGCCGAGAACTACATCGCGTTCGGCTTCGCCAATCCCAACGCCTATCGCCTGGCCTATCTGACGCCGATGGTCGAGACGCGCCACGGCGCCGAGACCGTGGCCCAGCAGACCGGGGCGGAGCTGTTTCGCGCCTTCGTCTCCGTGGTCGAGGAAGCGGTCGAGCAGGGCGTGCTGCGAGGAGAGCCGCGCGTTCTGGCGCAGGTCATCTGGGCCAGCGCTCACGGCCTGGTCGCCATCATGACCACCAAGCCCTATTTCGAATGGGCGGACCGAGAGACGCTGGTCCGCACCCAGATGGACGCCCTGTTCGCCGGACTGACCGCCTCGTGAAGGCGGTGATCGGGGCGCTCGCCCTGGCGATGGCGGGATGGAGCGGAGCGGCGACGGCGGCGCCCCTGCGCGTCATGGCCCTGGATCAGTGCGCTGACCAATTCGTCCTGGCCCTGGCGCCCGATGCGGAACTGGCGCTGTCGCCGCGCGCCGACGACCCGGATTCCTGGATGCGGGCCCAGGCCGAGGGGCGCCGACGCGTGCGGCCGACGCTGGAGGCCGCCGTGGGGTTTCGGCCGGACGTGGCGGTGCGCTACTGGGGCGGCGACGCGCGCCTGCTGGCCGCGCTGGAGCGGGACGGCGTCCGCACCGTGACCATCGCCGACGCCTCGGACCTGGACGGCGTGCGCGCCAACATTCGCGTTTTGGCCCAGGCGCTGGAGCGCCCCGAGCGCGGCGAAGCCCTGGTGCGGCGCCTGGACTCCCAACTGACGAAGGCCGAGGGCGCGGGGCGCGGTCGAAAGGCTGTCTATGTCACCGCCGGCGGCTTCACGACGGGGCCGGGATCGCTGATGGACGCCGTGCTGCGCGCGGCGGGTTTCCGCAACGGCGTCGAACGGGCCGGGTATCAGCCGCTGGGGCTGGAGCGGGTGTTGCTGACGCCGCCGGCCCTGTTCGTGAAGGGCTTCTTCGATCTGGCGCGCTCGGACTGGCGGGGGGCGGGGCGGCATCCGGTGATGCGACGCGTCATGCAAGGGCGGACAGCGGCCGAGCTGCCGGGCGCTGTCCTGACGTGCCCGGCCTGGTTCGCGGGCGACGCCGCCGCCTTATTGGCCGAGCAGGCGTCATGAGGCGGTCGGTCGTTCTGAACGCCGTCCTGGCTGCAGCGATCCTGGCGGCGCTGGCCTTGGCCGTGACCCTGGGCGAGACCCGCTTCAGCGGCGCAGACTATGCCAAGGCCTTGGCCGAGCCACGGTCCGGGACGGGCGAGGTGCTGTGGCTGGTGCGCGCGCCGCGCGCCGTCTGCGCCCTGTTCGTGGGCGCCGCCCTGGGGCTGGCGGGGGCGGTGATGCAGGGACTGTTGCGCAATCCGCTGGCGGAGCCGGGCGTGCTGGGGGTGTCGGCGACCGCCGCCTTCGCTGCCGCGACGGCGATCGTCCTGGGCCTAGCCGCCGTGCCGGGCGCGGTGGAGATCGCGGCCCTGATCGGCGCGGGACTGGCGGGCGGTCTCCTGATCGCCATCGCCGCCAGGGTGCGCGCGCCCGAGGCCCTGATCCTGTTCGGGGTGGCCCTGTCCAGCTTCGCGGGCGCGGCCACCGCCCTGATCTTCAATCTGTCGCCGTCGCCTATCGCCTCCGCCGAAGTGATGAGCTGGCTGCTCGGTTCGGTCGAGAACCGCAGCTGGGTCGACGTCGCCTGGGTCGGGCCGGTTCTGGCGGTCGCGGCCGTCCTGGCCGCAGGGGCGGCGCCGGGGCTTCGCATGATGACGCTGGGCGAGGAGGCGGCGCGCGCCTCGGGCCTGTCGATGGGCCGGATGCGCGTCCTGGCTCTGGCCGCCTCGGCCCTGGCGGCGGGGGCGGCGGTGGCCGTGGCGGGCGTGATCGGCTTCGTCGGCCTGGCCGCGCCGCATCTGGTGCGGGCGGCGGTGCGCGGCGATCCGGGGCGGCTGCTGGCGCCCTCGGCGCTGGCGGGCGGGTTGATGCTGGTGCTGGCCGATCTGCTGGCGCGGATGCTGCCGACGGATCAGGAGCTGAAGTTGGGCGTGTTCACCGCCCTGGTCGGCGCGCCCCTGTTCGCCCTGATCGCCTGGCGCGCGGCGCGGGAGTGGCGGCTGTGACGGCGGCGCTGCTGGAGCTTGAGGACGCCCACGCGCGGCTGGCCGGGGCTCCCGTGCTGGACGGGGCCGACCTGAGCGTGCGTCCGGGCGAGGTCGTGGCCCTGTGCGGCCCCAACGGCGCGGGCAAGTCGAGCGCGATCCGCGCAGGTCTAGGCCTGCTGCCGCTGAGCCGGGGCGCGGCGCGGCTGGGCGGTGACGAGGTGCGTCGCCTGTCGGAACGCGCGCGCGGCGCCCGCGCGGCCTATCTGCCGCAGGAGCGGTCGATCGCCTGGAACCTGCCCGCCGTCGAGGTGGCCGCCCTGGGCGCGCCCTTCCTGGCGGGCGCGGCGGCCCTGGATCGCGCCCGCGCGGCGCTGGATGAGGTCGGGATCGGCCACCTGGCCGACCGGGGCGTGGGCGAGATGTCCGGCGGCGAGCGCGCGCGGGTCCTGTTGGCGCGCGCGCTTGTGGTGGACGCGCCGCTGTTGATCGCGGACGAGCCCATCGCCGGGCTGGACCCCGACGCGCAGCTTTTGGTGCTGGAGCGGCTGCGCGCGCGCGCCGACGCGGGCGGCGGGGTGCTGGTCAGCCTGCACGACCTGACGCTGGCGGCGCGCTACGCCGACCGCTTGGTGGTGATGAGCCGCGGGCGCGTCGCGGCCGACGGGCCGCCGACCGAGGCCCTGTCGCCGGCGGTCCTGAGGTCGGCCTTCAACCTCGACGGCGTCTGGCTTGAGGCGCTGGACGGGCCGCTGCTGGCGGCCCGTCGCCTGCATCAGGGCTGATAGGGGCGCGGTCCGGCGTAGGGCGGCGTGCCCCGCGCCAGGTCCGCCGACGGCGTCAGCGGCGCCGACCCGCCGTTCAGCCGGGCGCGATAGACCTGCATGTTCTCCATGACCCGCATCATGTAGTTGCGCGTCTCGGTGAAGGGGGCGCACTCGATGAAGTCGATGGGGTCGACCTGGCTCTGACGCGGATCGCCGCAACGGGCCGTCCATTGCGGCGGGCGCGCCGGCCCGGCGTTGTAGCCGATGGTCGCCAGCAGGGGCGATCCGCCGAAATTATTGATCAATTCGCCCAGGTGATAGCTGCCCAGGGTCATGTTGACCTCAGGGTCCCACAATTGCTCGGCGCTGAACGAGCGACCCATGCGGCGGGCCACGCCCTGGGCCGTAGCGGGCAGGAGCTGCATCATGCCGCGTGCGTCGGCGCCCGAGCGGACCAGGGGATCAAAGCTGGACTCCTGACGCGTGATCGCCAGGGCGAACTCGTTCGGCGCCATGCCCGCCACCTGCTGCGGCAGACGCACCGGATACATGCGCTCGGGCATGACGAAGCCGCGTTGGCTGGCGGCGCGGCCAACCATCATCGAGCCGAACTGGTCGCCGTAGCCCTGCATCAGGTCGAACAGCTGCGCCAGGTCATAGGGCGAGGGCAGGGCGTCATCCAGGTGATAGGCGAAGACCCGCATCAGGGTCTGTTCGCCGCCAATCTGGCCCAGGATGCGGGTGGCGCGCACCACCTCATTGCCCTCGAAACGGTTCACGTCCTCGCGCGTGGGGGCCGGTTCGCCGGGGAGAACCAGCGTCGTGGCCCCCGCCTTTTCCGCCGCCAGCTGGCCGTAGAAGGTCTGCCAGTGCTCGGCTCCGGCCTGATACCAGCGCTGGGCGCCGTCGCGGTCGCCCTTGGCCTCGGCGGCGCGGCCCAGCCAGTAGAGGGCGCGGCCCTGGGTGATCGGGGTCGAGGAGGCGTTGCGCAGGGTCTCGAAATGCTGCGCCGCCGTGGCCGGATCGTTCAGCTTGGTCAGGGCGACCCAGCCGGCGAAGAACTCGGCGTCGACCTTGCGCTCGCCCGAGGGGAAGCCGTGGCCGTTCATGGCGGCGTAGGCGGCGCGGGGATTGCCCTGCTGCAGGGCGTCCAGGAAGTAATTGCGGCGCTCGCTCCACAGGGTGTTCTGGCCGTCCAGGTGCGAGGGCGCCGGGGGCAGGGCGGCCAGGATCGGGAAGGCTTCGGACTGGCGTCCGGCCGAGCGCAGCAGACGCACCCGCTCCAGCACCACGGCCGGGTCATTGGCCTGGGCCGGCGTCAGGCCCGCGACGATGGCGTCGGGAGAATAGGCGGCGCGCAGGGCCATCACGGCGTTGGCCACGGCCTGGCGGTCGGCCGGGGCTAGGGCGACCATGGCGCGGGTCGCCGGACCATGCGGGCCAAGCAGCAGCATGTTCAGGCGCGCCGCATGGTCGTCGCTGGTCAGCCAACCGCTCCAGCGCGAATAGATTCGGCTTTGCTGAGCCTCTTCAAAGCTCTGGGTCCGCCACCAGTCGCGAATCAGGGCCTGGGCCTCCGGGCGACGGCCGGACTGTTCCAGCGCCCCGGCCAGGGCGATGGCGCCCTGGGCCGTCGTCGGCGCGCTGCCGTTGAAGAAGGCCAGGACGGCGTTTGGCGACTGGCCCGCCATGTCCAGGGCGCGCTCGCCCGCCGCCCGACGCGATTCGCCGCGCGGCCAGTTGGTCAGGTCGGTCTGGGCGCGCGCGAGGTCGGCGTAGGACAGCTGCTTGTCCGAGGTGTCGACCAGGGCCCATTCGACCAGCTTGCGCGCCGTGGGGTCGGAAATCCGGGCCATGATGGATTGCGTGCCCGTCACGTCGCGGGCGCGTGCGGCCGCAAGGCCTTGCTGCACCAGAACGGCGTCCTGCGGGCTGATGATGCCGCTCTGGCTGGCTGAATAGGCGGCGGGCGCGCTGTTCAACACGTCCTGAGCAGGCGGAGTCAGAATCGCCAGGGCGGCGGCCACGGTCGTCGCGATCATCAGTCGGCTGATCCTCATTCATCTCTGGTTGCGGCCGGGCGGCGGGCAACCTACCCTTTGCCGGTCAGTCGGGCGGAACCGCCGCCCCTTCTCTCCGCGCAGGTACCTTGTTCCCATGACCGCCCCCTTGTTCAAGGGCGTGATCACCGCCCTGATCACACCTCTTCGTGACGGAAACGTGGACGAGGCCGCTTTCAAGCGCCTGTTGGAACGTCAGATCGCCGCCGGGGTTCACGGCGTGGTGCCCATGGGCACCACGGGCGAGAGCGCGACTCTGCACCTGGATGAGCACAAGCGCGTGGTCGAGCAGTGCGTCGAGATCGCCGCCGGCCGCATCCGCGTGATCGCGGGCGCCGGCTCGTCCGCGACGGACAAGGCGATCGAATTGACCCGCTTCGCCAAGACGGTCGGCGCCGACGGCGCCCTGGTCGTCACGCCCTATTACAACCGGCCCTCTCAGGCCGGGATGCAGGCGCATTTCGAGGCGCTGGCCGACGCGGTGCAACTGCCGATCCTGCTCTACAACGTGCCGGGACGCACCGGCGTGGACCTGGCCAACGAGACGGTGGCGGCCCTGTCGGCCCACCCGAACATCGTCGGCATCAAGGACGCGACGGGCGAAATCGCGCGCGCCAGCTGGATGCGGGCCAACATCGCGGGCGCCTTCGACCTGATCTCGGGCGATGACTCCAGCTATCTGGGCTACGCCGCGCACGGCGGCGTGGGGGTGATCTCGGTCACCTCCAACGTGGCCCCCGAGGCCATGGTCGCCCTGCATGAGGCGGTCCAGGCCGGCGATCTGGCCACGGCGCGCGCCTGGCAGGAGCGGCTCATCGGCCTGCACAAGGCGCTGTTCCTCGACAACTCGCCGTCGCCGACCAAATACGCCCTGGCCAAGCTGGGCCTGTGCACTGAAGAAGTGCGCTTGCCTCTGGCGCCGACGGCCGACGCGGTGAAGCCCGCCATCGAAAAGGCGCTGGCGGAGGCGGGGATCGCCTGATGGCCGCCGACGCGCCGAAACAGAAGACGCTCGCCGAGAACCGCCGCGCCCGCTTCGACTACTTCCTCGAGGATCACATCGAGGCCGGAATCCAGTTGCTGGGCACGGAGATCAAGTCGCTGCGCGACGGTCGGGCCAACATCACCGAGAGCTACGTCTCGCCCGAGGGGCGCGAACTGGTGCTGATCAACGCCGACATTCCGCCCTACAAGATGGCCAACCGGTTCAACCACGAACCGCGCCGCCATCGGAAGCTGCTGCTGCATCGCAAGCAGATCGACAAGCTGATCGGCGCGGTTCAGCGTGACGGCCGCACCATCGTGCCCCTGCGCCTCTATCTGAACGAGGCGGGCAAGGCGAAGCTGGAAATCGCCCTGGCCAAAGGCAAGAAGCTGCATGACAAGCGCGAGGCCTCGGCCGAGCGCGACTGGCAGCGCGACAAGGCGCGCCTGCTGCGTGACAAGGGATGACGGGGGGCTGGTTTGCTGTTCCGCTTTGCGCGCCGCCCGACGCGCGGTAAACGACCGTTGATGGGGTGCGTCTTGCGGAGTTCACGGTGAGGATAGCCGAACGCTGGTTCGTCATGGCGGGCGTGGCCCTGCTGGGCGCCATCGCCGTGGCCGGCCTGGTGGTGGCGATCTACGCCGCCTGGGTGCTGCACGACATGCCTGACGCTTCGGAGCTGGCCGACTATCGTCCAGCGACGGCGACGCGGGTCTATGCCGGAGACGGCACCCTGATCGGCGAGTTCTCGGACCAGCGCCGCATCTACGTCACCTATGAGCAGGTGCCGCCGACGGTCGTTCACGCCTTTCTGGCGGCCGAGGACCAGAACTTCTTCAGCCACGGCGGCATCGACGTGTCCGGCATCGGCCGGGCCATGTTCAAGAACGTCTTCAACGTCCTGTCGGGACGGCGACTGGAAGGCGGCTCGACCATCACCCAGCAGGTGGCGAAGAACGTCCTGCTGACCAGCGAGACCAGCCTGAACCGCAAGCTCAAGGAAGCGATCCTCTCGAGCCGCCTCGAAGCGACGCTGACCAAGGAGCAGATTCTTGAGCTCTATCTGAACGAGATCTACCTCGGCTATCGCTCCTATGGCGTGGCTTCCGCGGCCTTCAACTATTTCGGCAAGTCGCTGGACCAGCTGACGCCGGACGAGGCGGCCTTCCTGGCGGCCCTGCCCAAGGGACCGAGCAACTATCATCCGAAGCGCTATCCCGAGGCCGCCCTGGGCCGTCGGAACTGGGTGCTGGAGAAGATGGCCGACAACAAGTGGCTGACGCGCGAACAGTTGGCGACCGCCCTGGCGCGTCCGTTGAACACTCGCGCCGCGCCGCGTCGAGCCGAGTACGCCGACGCCGACTTTTTCGTCGAGGAGGCGCGGCGCCGCGCCATCGCCCTGTTCGGCCAGGAAGAGGTGAACCGCGGCGGTTACTACCTGCGCACCACCCTGGATCCCAAGCTGCAATCGACGGCGCGCGACGCCTTGATGAAGGGGCTGGAAAACTATGACCGCCGTCACGGTTGGCGGGGGGCCTGGGGCGAGACCGACTTCGCCGACGGCTGGCAGGCCGAGGCGCTGAAGAAGACGACCCCGCCCGAACGCCGCACCTGGCAGGCGGCGGCGGTCGAGAGCGCCGCGGGCAATCTGGTGCGCGTCCGCACCGCGCGCGACGGCCAGACCGGAGCCCTGATCGCCGCCGACGCCGCCTGGGCCAACGCCGGTCGTCGTCCGCTGAAGCGCGGGGACCTGATCTTCGTCGAGCGCCAGGGCGGCCAGTTCGCCCTGAAGCAGGTGCCCGCCGTCAACGGCGCCCTGGTCGCCATCGAGCCCCAGTCGGGCCGAGTGCTGGCGATGGTGGGCGGTTATTCCTACGCCCTGTCCAGCTTCAACCGGGCGACCCAGGCGAAGCGCCAGCCGGGCTCGGCCTACAAGCCCTTCGTCTATGCGGCGGCGCTGGAAGGCGACTTCACCCCGGCCTCCATCGTGCTGGACGCCCCGATCAGCTTCCCCGGCGGACCCGGCGGCCGGGCCTGGACGCCCGAGAACTACAGCCGCGAATATTACGGGCCGCAGACCCTGCGTCGCGGGCTGGAGCTGTCGCGCAACGTCATGACCGTGCGCCTGGCCCAGGCGGTCGGCATGAAGAACGTCGTCGACCTGTCCAAGAAGATGGGCGTGGTGGACGACATGTCGCCGAACCTGGCCATGTCGCTGGGGGCGGGGGAGACGACGCCCTATCGCATCACCGCCGCCTACGCCGCCTTCGTCAACGGCGGGCGCAAGATCGACCCCTATCTGATCGAACTGGCCCAGGACCGGAACGGACAGACCATTCACCGCGCCGACCGTCGCCAGTGCCGCGACTGCAGCCGCGGCTTCAGCGGTCAGGAATCGCCGCGCCTGCCGGATCGCGGAACCCAGGTGATCGATCCCATCACCGCCTATCAGATGAGCTCCATGCTGGAGGGCGTGGTCCAGCGCGGGACGGCCGCCCGGGCGCGCAGCCTGGGTCCCTGGGTCGGCGGCAAGACCGGCACGACCAACGAGTACCGCTCGGCCTGGTTCGTCGGCTTCTCCAGCGACATCGTGGTCGGCGTCTTCGTCGGCTTCGACGACAACCGCTCGCTGGGCGGGGGCGAGGCGGGCGCCTCGACCGCCGTGCCCATCTTCATCGACTTCATGCAGGAAGCGCTGAAGGAACGGCCCGCGCGCCCCTTCGTGAAACCCAAGAACGCGATCTTCCGCACGGTCAACGGCATCGAGGAGGCCTTCCGGCCAGGCACCGAGCGCCATCTGCGCGAGGAAGCCCCGCGTCCGACGGAGCCTCAAGGGCCGCAAAGCTACAACGACGTGATCCGCCGCGAGCAGGAGGCCGCCCAGGCCCCGTCGAGCGCCGCGCCTGCCGCAGTCGCGCCGCCGCCGCCGAAGAAGCAGCCGGCCGAGGACTTGAGCGGGCTCTACTGAGGCTCTAGTTACACCGCCAACCCGGCGCGCCTGATCGGCAGGCGCGCCGTTTCCGTTGTCTCCCTGTCGGGCCGCGTGCGGCGTGGCGCTGTTTGGGAGGCGTTGTTCGCATGGAGATTGCGATGAGACCGGATGTCGAGGCCATGAAGGCCGACATCGAGCAGAGCGTCGCTCTGCTCAGGAGGCGACTTTGACTGGGATGTCGCTCTGGGAAAGCTCGATGAGCTGAACGCGCGGGTCGAGGATCCGACCCTGTGGGACAATCCCGAACAGGCCCAGGCCGTCAGCCGCGACCGCTCGCGCCTGGAGGCTCAGGTCAACGCCGTCAAGGAGATGGAGCAGGGCCTTGAGGACGGGATCATGCTCGCCGACATGGCGGACGAGGAGGGCGACGAAGCCACCCTCGAGGAAGCCCGTGAACAGCTCAAGGCCATCAAGGACCGCGCCGCCCGCGCCGAGCTGGAGGCCCTGCTGTCCGGCGAGGCCGACGGCAACGACGCCTATCTGGAGGTCAACTCCGGCGCCGGCGGCACCGAGTCCAACGACTGGGCCGGCATGCTGCTGCGGATGTACAGCCGCTGGGCCCGTTCGCACGGCTATGACGTCGAGCTGCAGGAAGAGGAATCCGGCGAACAGGCGGGCATCAAGTCCGCGACCTTGCTGATCACGGGGCCGAACGCCTATGGCTGGTTGAAGTCGGAATCGGGCGTTCACCGCCTGGTGCGCATCAGCCCCTATGACGCGGCGGCCAAGCGGCATACGTCGTTCGCCTCGGTCGGGGTTTCGCCGGTCGTCGACGACAGCATCGAGATCGAGATCAATCCGT
Organism: Brevundimonas naejangsanensis; assembly: GCF_003627995.1. Taxonomy (NCBI): domain Bacteria; kingdom Pseudomonadati; phylum Pseudomonadota; class Alphaproteobacteria; order Caulobacterales; family Caulobacteraceae; genus Brevundimonas; species Brevundimonas naejangsanensis. The sequence goes on from NZ_CP032707.1 coordinate 2,595,298, forward strand.
CGGACGTGCGCACCGACACCTATCGCGCTTCGGGCGCGGGCGGCCAGCACGTCAACAAGACGGACTCGGCGGTGCGTCTGACCCACATTCCGACCAACACCGTGGTGGCCTGTCAGGCCGGCCGCTCGCAGCACCAGAACCGCGACCAGGCCTGGAAGATGCTGCGCGCCCGCCTGTACGAGCTGGAGCTGCAGAAGCGCGAGGCCGCGGCTCAGGCCCTGGCCGACGCCAAGACCGACATCGGCTGGGGGCACCAGATCCGCTCCTACGTCCTGCAGCCGTATCAGATGGTCAAGGACCTGCGGACCGAGGTCGAAACCTCGGACACCCAAGGGGTTCTGGACGGCGATCTGGATCAGTTCATGGGCGCCGCCTTGGCGGCCCGCGTGGGTGAGACCCGCGAAGGCTGATTAAAAAGGGGCGGCCCGGCGGGTCGCCCCTTTTCAATTCTTTCCTCGGGTTTGACCTGAGGATCGGCCTGTCACCGTCAGGCTGCCGGCTTGACCTCGGCCTTGGCAGACGCGGGCTTCTCGGCCGGAGGCGGGGCATCCAGCATGCTGGCGCCCGGCGTGTCGCGCTTGGCCTGGGTGCAGCGGCCCTGGAACCAGGCGCCCTGTTCGATCGACAGTTGTTCCTGGGTGATGTCGCCTTCGACGCGCGAGGTGGCGAACAGCTTCACCTGCTTGGCGACGATGGCGCCCGAGACCCGGCCGCGCACTTCCAGGACGTCGGCGTGGACCGTGCCCTCGACCGCGCCGCCTTCGCCGATCACCACGCGCACCACGCGGATGTCGCCCTTGAGCGAACCGTCGACCTGAAGCTCGCCGGCGCCCGAGATGTTGCCCTCGTATTTCACTCCCGCCGACAGGGTGGACAGGTTGGACGAGCGGCCCGCCGGGCGCGCGGGCTCGGGCGCGCGAGGCGCGGCGGCAGGGGCGGCCGGGGCCGTGGACACAGGTTGGGCAGGCGTCGGATTAGCGGCTCCGGGCGGCGTTGGAATGCCCATCTCGCTCGAAGGCTTGTTGTCGAAGGGTTTGTTCTTGGTGAACATGGTGGTCTCCGCGTTTCACCGACGGCGCCGGCAAAGGTCCAGTGTCAGCCCCCCGGGATACAATCCCTGACATCAGTTAGGGGGCGCACGAGCGGAGAGGTCAAGCGGGGCCTTCCGAACCCCGCTCGCCGATCAGAGCGCTTCGGCGGCGGCCAGCACCTCTTCGGCGTGACCCTTCACCTTGACGTTTCTCCAGGCGTGGCGGACCACGCCCTGGCCGTCGATCAGAAAGGTGGCGCGCTCGATGCCCATGTATTCGCGGCCATAGAGCTTCTTCGGCACCCACACGCCCCAGGCTTCGGTGACCACGCCGTCCTCGTCCGAGCCGAGCACGACCTTCAGATCATGCTTGGCCTTGAATCGGTCCAGCTTCTTCACCGCATCGCGCGACACGCCGATCACCACGGCGTTCGCCGCCGCGAACCGGTCGGCCAGGGCCGAGAAGTCGAGCCCCTCGGTCGTGCAGCCCGGCGTGTCGGCCTTGGGATAGAAGTAGAGGACGACTGTCTTCCCCTTCAGCCCGTCCAGCGACACGCGGCCGCCATTGTCCGTCGCCAGCTCGAAGGCGGGGGCAGGGGTGTTGTCGGTGATGTGCGTCACTCTGGGTCTCTTTCTTTTCCGCTCGTCCCCGCGCACGCGGGGACCCAGTCCGATGCATCCTTGAGGCCGCCCAGTCGTATGCTGTCAAACAGGTCGAGCCATTCTGGATTGGTCTCTTCAATCAGTTGCAGCTTCCAGCGCCGCTTCCATTTCTTCAACTGCCGCTCGCGTTGGAAGGCTTCTTCGCGTGAGCCATGCGCTTCGAACCAGACCAGGCAGGTCACGCCATGCTGGGCCGTGAAGCCGCCGAACGAGCCTGCCTTGTGCTGGCTGATGCGCGCGATGAGGTCGTCGGTCGAGCCGATGTAGAGCGTGCCGTTCCGTCGACTGGCTACGATGTAGACGTAGAAGGCCACAGTCGAGCACGCTCCATCTGGATCCCCGCGTGCGCGGGGATGAGCGGAAGAAGGGGGGCTTAGACCGGCTTGACCAGAACGATCTTCTTCTTGCCCGCGCCCAGCTTCAGCACGCCGTCCGCGTTCAGGTCCGCCTCTTCGATCAGGCGCGCCCCGTCGTTGACCACCGCGTCGTTCAGGCGCAGGCCGCCGCCCTGGGCCAGGCGGCGCGCCTCGCCATTGGAGGCGCTGAGGCCGGCCTTGGTGGTCACGGCCGCGATCATGGCGCCGATCACCTCGTCGCGGGGCAGTTCGACCGTCGGCAGGTCGGCTGACAGTTGGCCCTTTTCGAAGGCGGCCTCGGCGGCGGCGCGCGCGGCTTGAGCCGCTTCCGAGCCGTGCAGCATCGAGGTGGCGGCGTCGGCCAGGGCCTTCTTGGCCTCGTTGATCCCGGCTCCTTCCATGGCCTCGTAAAGGGCGATCTGGTCCAGGGGCAGGTCGGTGAACAGGCGCATGAAACGGCCGACGTCGGCGTCCTCGGCGTTACGCCAGAACTGCCAGTAGTCGTAAGGGCTCAACTGGTCGGCGTTCAGCCACACCGCGCCCTGGGCCGTCTTGCCCATCTTGCCGCCCGAAGCGGTCGTCAGCAGCGGCGTGGTCAGGCCGAAGGCGGCCTTGTGGTCCACGCGACGCACCAGGTCGACGCCCGAGGTGATGTTGCCCCACTGGTCCGAGCCGCCCATTTGCAGCGTCACGCCCAGCGAGCGGTTCAGCTCCAGGAAGTCCACCGACTGCATCAGCATGTAGTTGAACTCGAGGAAGGTCATCGGCTGCTCGCGCTCGAGACGCAGCTTGACCGAGTCGAAGCTCAGCATCCGGTTGACGGTGAAGTGCGTGCCGAAGTCGCGCAGGAACTGGATGTAGCCGAACTTCGACAGCCACTCGTCATTGTTGACCATGACCGCGTCGGTCGGGCCGTCGCCGAAGGTCAGGAAGCGGGCGAAGACCTTCTGGATGCCGTCGATGTTGGCCTGGATTGTCTCGTCGGTCAGCTGCGGGCGCGAGGCGTCCTTGCCGGTCGGGTCGCCGACCTTGGTCGTGCCGCCGCCCATCAGGACGATGGGCTTGTGACCGGCCTGCTGCAGGCGACGCAGCATCATGATCTGGATCAGGCTGCCGACGTGCAGGGACGGCGCCGTGGCGTCGAAGCCGATGTAGGCCGTCACGATCCCGCTCGAGGCGGCCTCGTCCAGCTCCACCGGGTGGGTCACCTGGTGGATGTAGCCGCGCGATTGCAGGGTCTTGAGGAAGTCGGACTTGAAGGCTTGGTCGGTCATGGACGGCTCCGTAGCAGGGATGCTGGCGGCCGTCTTCCTTTCGGGAAGTCGCGCCGCCAGCGAAGGCGGCACGAGATCGCGGCCGCTCGCTAGCTCAGCGAACGGTAGTACAGGCCGGAAATGGCGCGGGCGGCGATCATGGGCGCTAGCTACGTCGCGCCTGACGTGGCAGTCAACCCGCCATGACGACCTCCCCGAAAAAGACCCTGCGCGTGCTCGGCTTCATGACCGGCACCTCGCTCGACGCCGTGGACATGGCGGTGATCGAGACCGACGGCCACGACATCCTGTCCTTCGGCCCGGCCGGGGAGATGAAGCTGGACGCCGAGACCCGCGCCGTCGTCGAGGAGGCCATCGAGGACGCCTTCGACTGGGAACGCGACGAAGAGGAACCCGACAGCTTCGAGGACGCCCGCATGGCCGTGGCCGACGCCCACCTGGCCGCCGCTCTCGGCTTCATGGCGGTGAACGGGGTGAAGTCCAGCGCTCTGGACCTGATCGGCGTCCACGGCCAGACCGTGCTGCACGAGGCGCCGACGCCCGAGCGGCCCGGCCGCACGGTGCAACTGATCGACGCCGTCAGTGTGGCCGAGGGCCTGGGCGTGCCGGTCGCCTATGATTTCCGCAGCGCGGACGTGGCGGCGGGCGGGCAGGGCGCGCCCCTGGCGCCCGTCTATCACGCGGCGCTGGCCCGAAAGGCCGGGATGCAGGGGCCGGTCGCGGTCCTGAACCTCGGCGGGGTCGGCAACATCACCCTGATCCGCGCCGACGGCGAGCTGGAGGCGTTCGACACCGGCCCGGCCAACGGCATGGTCGATCTGCTGGTTCAGTCGCGCATGAAGAAGCGGATGGACGAGGGCGGCCGTCTGGCGGCGGCAGGAACGGTCGATCAGGCCGTGCTCGACACCTATCTGGCCCATCCCTATTTCGCGGCGAGCGGCCCGAAGTCGCTGGATCGTTTCGACTTCTCGCTGGACCCGGTGGCGGATCTGTCGCTGGAAGACGCCGCCGCCACCCTGACCGCCTTTGCGGCTCAGGCCGTGGCGCTGGGCGTCGCCCGCTGTTCGGAGCAGCCGAAGGAGATCGTCGTTTGCGGCGGCGGTCGTCACAACCCCGTGCTGCTGGCCGCCATTCGCGAGCGTGTCGGCGTCCCCGTCTCGACGGCGGAGAACAAGGGCTGGCGCGGCGACTCCATCGAGGCCGAAGCCTTCGCCTTTCTGGCCGCCCGCTGCCGTTTGGGCCTGCCGATCAGCTTCCCCGGTACGACCGGCGTTCCGGCGCCGATGACCGGCGGCCGTATCGTCGAGCTGGGAGCAGAATAATGGCGGCTTCATCGCGTTTCTGGGGCGTCGCCAGCGGTCTGGCGGCGGGCGCTCTGTGGGGGCTGGTCTTCCTGGCGCCCAAGGTCGTGCCCGAGGCCTCGCCCCTGCTGCTGACGGCGGGACGTTACCTCGCCTACGGCCTGATCGCGGTTCTGCTGATCGCGCCGCGCTGGCGGCGCGTGACGGCCGCCCTGACGCGCAAGGCGTGGGGCGCGCTGGTCTGGCTGAGCCTGGCCGGCAATCTGGTCTATTTCGCCTTTCTGGTTGTCAGCGTCCACTACGCAGGCGTCGCGGCCTCGGCCCTGATCGTCGGCATGGTGCCCGTGGTGGTGGCCTTGTGGGGGCTGCGGGACAAGGATTCGCCGCCCCTGTCGCGCGTCGCGCCGCCCATCGCCGTGGCGGCGCTCGCGGTCGGCCTGATCGGGTGGCAGTCGCTCAGTCAGGGCGGCGGCGCGGCGGCGCAGAGCGGCACGGCCACGCTGATCGGTCTGGGGTGCGCCCTGGCGGCCCTGCTGTCCTGGACCGCCTTCGCTGTCGGCAACAGCCGCTGGATGGGGCGCCTGCCGAACGTCACCCCGCATGAGTGGTCGCTGCTGACCGGCGTGGTCACCGGAGGGCTGGCTCTGGTCCTGGTGATCCCGTCGCTGTTCATGCTGGACGGCATGACGGACGCGGCCTGGCTGCGTCTGATCGTCGTCAGCGCGGGCGTGGCGATCTTCGCCTCCGTCATAGGCAACGCCTTCTGGAACCAGGCCAGCCGCCTGCTGCCCCTGACCATGCTGGGCCAGATGATCGTGTCCGAGACCCTGTTCGCCTTCATCTACGGCTTCATCTGGGAGCGGCGCGGCCCGACCGTGGTCGAGGTCGTCGCCATGATCCTGATGATCGTCAGCGTCGTCTGGTGCGTCCGCGCCCACCGCCCCGCCGCCGAGGCCGCCGCCGAAGGCGAGCACTGAAGAACGCCGTAATTCGGACTGAATCTGCGGCCCACATCCTGTCAGGGAGGGCCGCATGACCGCATGGATCGCCGCACTGTTTCTGTTCGCTCAGCCGCAAGCCGCTGAAGCGCCCGTCGAGTTGAGCGCAGAGGCCCGCGCCATGATCGCGTCGGTTCAAGATGCGATCGATCAGGAAAGGGCGCGCCAGGCGGCGCTGCCGGCGCCTGCTTCCGATGCGCAGCGGCTGGAGCGCATGGGCGAGCTGGATCAGGTCGGCCGCCGGGTGGCGGTCGCTGTCGATGTCAGCAGCCTGCCGGAACGCGAACAGCCTGCGACGACGAGCGCCGTCTGGGCGCCGGTGATGGCGCTGGACGACGCCTTGCTGGCGGAGCTGCTGCAGATGCTGCCGCCCGAGGGCTGGTTCCTGCGGAGCCGATATGGATGGGAGGCGGCGAATGCGGCCTTCCTGATCATCCAGCACTCGGACATCGAGCAATGGCGGCGTTTTGTGCCTGTTCTCGAGCCTCTGGCGGCGGCGGGCGAGGTCGAGGCGACGCAGTTCGGCTTGATGTACGATCGTCTGGCCGTGAACGAAGGTCGTCCACAACGGTACGGTACGCAGATGATCTGCAAGGGCTCGCGCTGGGTCATCGATTACGACAACCTGGAAGACCCCGAGAACGCCGATCGACGCAGGGCCGAGGCGGGCTTTCCGCACACGCTGGCGCAGTATGAGGCGCGGTTCAGCGCCTATCCTCCCTGTCGCGAAGATTGAGCAACGTCCGTCGCCGCCAAGCGTTGGGCACCAGCGGACCGGGCCCCTCTGGCGACCATGTATCGCGATGTCGGCCGCGTCGTTGAAACCGACTCGCGAAGGCGTCGATGGAGTGGTTGTTTCTGGAGTGGATGAGCAAGCCGGCCTGGATGTGGGGTGGCTTCCTTCTGGCGGTTCTGGCGCTGCTGGCGCTGGATCTCGGCGTGCTGAACCGCAAGGATCACGAGATCGGCGTGCGGGAAAGCCTGGCGCTGTCCGCCTTCTACATCACCGTGGCCCTGGCGTTCGGCGGGGTCGTGTGGGCGCAGTTGGGCGCGGACAGCGCCGTCGAATACCTGACCGCCTATGCCGTCGAGAAAAGCCTGGCGATGGACAATGTCTTTGTCATCGCCCTGATTTTCAGCGCCTTCTCCGTCCCGCGCCTCTATCAGCACCGGGTGCTGTTCTGGGGCGTGCTGGGCGTGATCGTGTTGCGGGCGGTGATGATCGGCGGCGGGGCGGCGCTGATCGGGCGCTATCACTGGGTGCTGTATCTGTTCGCGGGGTTCCTGATCCTGACGGGCGTGAAGATGTTCTTCGCGCGCGGGGAAGAGACTGACATCACGGACAATCGTCTGCTGAAGTGGTTCCGCCGTCGGATGCGGGTGACGAATGAGCTGCACGGCCACGCCTTCTTCGTCAGGTCGCCTGGCCGCTCGGGCGAAGCCAGGCTGCACGCGACGCCGCTGTTCCTGGCCCTCGTGACGATCGAGATCGCGGACGTGATCTTCGCGGTGGACTCCGTGCCGGCGGTCTTCGCCATCACGACGGACGCCTACGTCGTCTACACGTCCAACATCTTCGCCATCTTGGGGCTGAGGGCGCTCTATTTCGCCCTGGCGGCGGTGATCCACCGCTTCGCCTATCTGAAGCAGGCGCTGGCGATCCTGCTGATCTTCATCGGGGGCAAGGTGTTCGCCGCGCCCCTGATCGGCATTGAGAAAGTCCCGCCCGTCGTCTCCCTGTCGGTGACGGCGGCGATCCTGACGGCGGGCATCCTGTGGTCCCTGTGGCGGACGCGCGCGGAGGCGGGGCCTCCGCGCTGATCCTGGGGAGCGTCAGGCCGGCTTTTCAGCCAGGCGCTTGTCCAGATAGGCGCCGACGCGGCGCTCGACGGCGTCGATGTGGTCCTGCCAGAAGTGGCTGGCGCCTTCCTCCAGCTCATAGTCGATGACGATGCCCTTCTGGGTGCGCAGCTTGTTGACCACGCGCTCGACCTCGGCCGGCGGCACCACGGTGTCGGCCGTTCCGTGCAGGAACAGGCCCGAGGCCGGGCAGGGGGCCAGGAAGCTGAAGTCGTAGATGTTCGACGGCGGCGACACCGAGATGAAGCCGTCGGTCTCGGGGCGGCGCATCAGCAGTTGCATGCCGATGTAGGCGCCGAACTGATAGCCCGCGACCCAGGTCTGGGTGGCGGCGGGGTTATTGGCCTGCAGCCAGTCCAGGGCCGTGGCCGCATCGGCCAGTTCGCCGATGCCGCTGTCGAACTCGCCCTGCGACTTGCCCACGCCGCGGCTGTTGTAGCGCAGGGTGGCGAAGCCGCGTTGCACGAACAGCTGGTGCAGCGTCAGGGTGACGGGGTTGTTCATGTGACCGCCCGCCTTGGGGTGGGGGTGCAGGATCAGGGCGATCGGCGCATCGGGGCGCTTGCCGGGCGAATAACGGCCTTCGATGCGGCCAGCGGCGCCGGGCAGGATGACTTCAGGCATGGATCGCGGTCCCTACAATCAATAGAGGTTTCGCCGGGCGGATAATACTTGACCGAGGAGGTAGGACTTTCTAAGTCCCCGGTGCGCGACGCACTCGCCAGCGAGGCCGGGGGTCTTAGCATGGCCGCCCCGAAAAGCGTTAGAATTTTGAGGTTACTGGGATGCGCCTGTCGACAAAGGGACGTTACGCCGTGATGGCGATGGCCGATCTGGCGAAAAACGGCTCGGGTCGCGCCGTGTCCCTGGCTGAAATCGCCACCCGCCAGGAAATCTCCCTGTCCTATCTGGAGCAGTTGTTCGCGCGGCTGCGCAAGGGCGGCCTGGTCAAGAGCGTGCGCGGTCCGGGCGGCGGCTATCGGCTGGCCAAGGCGCCGGGCGAGACCGTCGTGGCCGAGATCGTCCTGGCCGTGGACGAGCCGATCCGTGCGACCCGCTGCGCCTCTCATGGAGGACCGCGCGGCTGCATGATGGGCGGCGAGCGCTGCATCACTCACGACCTGTGGGAAGACCTGGGTCAGGAAATCCACCGCTATCTGGCCGGCGTCAGCCTGGCCGATGTGATCGAACGGCGCACGGGGCGCGCTCGGATGAGCCCTCAGAACGCCCAACCTCTGGAGGCCATGGCGTGAGCGTCTATCTGGATTACAACGCCTCGGGCCTGGTTCGTCCTGAAGTTCAGGAGATCATGGCCAAGGCCCTGGCCGATAACGGCAATCCTTCGGCCGTCCACGCTGCGGGCCGCCGCGCCCGCGCGCGCATCGAGACGGCCCGCGCCCAGGTGGCCGATCTGGTCGGCGCCGATCCGACGGCGATCATCTTCTCTTCGGGCGGGACCGAGTCCAACGCCCAAGCGATCCACAGCGCCCTGGCCGCGGGTTGCGAACGGTTGATCGTCGGGGCGACCGAACACCCCTGCGTGGCCGAGGCCGCCGCCGTCAGCGGCGCGCCGGTCGAGGTTCTGCCGGTGGACGCCGATGGCGTGGTCGACCTAGCCTGGCTGGCTGAGGCCCTGGCCCGTCCGGGCCGCGCGGTCGTCGCCATCCACCATGCCAACAATGAAAGCGGCGTGATCCAGCCCATCGCCGAGGCGGCGAAGCTGGTGCATGCGGCGGGCGGCTGGCTGCACGTCGACGCCATCCAGTCGGCGGGCAAGATTCCCGTGACCATGCGCGCCCTGGGCGCGGACAGCCTGACTCTCTCGGCGCACAAGCTGGGCGGACCCCAGGGCGTGGGTGCCCTGGTGCTGAAGGACGGCGTCTCGGCCGTGCGCATCCTGCACGGGGCCGGGCAGGAGCGCGGCCTGCGCGCCGGGACCGAGAACGTGCCGGGCATCGCCGGCTTCGGCGTCGCCGCCGACTGCGCCGCCCGCGACCTGGACGCCGCCATGGCCCACGTCGCCTGGCGCGACGCGGCCGAGGCCAAGGTCAAGGCGGCGGGCGCGACGATCATCGGCGGCGCGGTTCCGCGCTTGCCCAACACCCTGTTCATGGCCGTCGAAGGCTGGGACAGCCCGCAGCAGCTGATCACCCTCGACCTGGTCGGGGTCATGGTCTCGGCCGGTTCGGCCTGCTCGTCGGGCAAGGTCAAGCCGTCCAAGGCGATCAGCGCCATGGGCCTGCATCACCTGGCGACCGGGGGCGTGCGCGTCTCCGGCGGCTGGGGCACGACCGAGGCCGACTGGGCCCGGTTCGCCGACGCCTGGGTCGCGGCCTGGGACAAGCACAAGACGCGTTTGCAAGAGCGCGCGAAGGAAGTCGCGTAACTTATGGCTATCGTTCAGGAAACAATCGATACGGTCGCGGAGCTGGAGCGGTACAAGTACGGCTTCAGCACGGACGTCGAGCAGGAGTTCGCGCCCAAGGGCCTCAGCCCCGACATCGTCCGCTTCATCTCCGAAAAGAAGGGCGAGCCGGAGTGGATGCTGGAGTGGCGCCTGGCCGCCTATGAGCGCTGGCTGGCGATGGAGGAGCCGACCTGGGCGGCGGTGAAATACGAGCCCGTCGACTATCAGGACCTCTACTACTACGCCGCGCCGGTGAAGAAGGAGGGGCCGAAGTCGCTGGACGAAGTCGATCCCGAACTGCTGGCCGTCTATGAAAAGCTGGGCATCCCGCTGAAGGAGCAGGAAGTCCTGGCCGGGGTCGAGGGCGCGCCGCGTTATGCCGTGGACGCCGTGTTCGACAGCGTCAGCGTGGTCACCACCTTCAAGGAGGAATTGGCCAAGCATGGCGTGATTTTCATGCCGATTTCCGAGGCCTTGCGCGAATATCCTGATCTGGTGCGTCAGTATCTCGGCACGGTCGTTCCGGTCAGCGACAACTATTTCGCGGCCCTGAACAGCGCGGTCTTTTCCGACGGCAGCTTCGTGTACATCCCGCCGGGCGTGCGCTGCCCGATGGAGCTGTCGACCTATTTCCGCATCAACGCCAGCCAGACCGGCCAGTTCGAGCGCACCCTGATCATCGCCGACAAGGGCAGCTACGTCTCCTATCTGGAAGGCTGCACCGCGCCGATGCGCGACGAGAACCAGCTGCACGCGGCGGTCGTGGAGATCGTCGCCCTGGACGACGCCGAGGTGAAATACTCGACCGTCCAGAACTGGTATCCCGGCGACGCCGAGGGCAAGGGCGGCATCTACAACTTCGTCACGAAGCGGGCCGACTGCCGCGGCGACCGCTCCAAGGTGTCCTGGACCCAGGTCGAGACCGGCTCGGCCGTCACCTGGAAATACCCGTCCTGCATCCTCAAGGGCGAGGAAAGCTCGGGCGAGTTCTATTCCATCGCCATCACCAACGGCCACCAGCAGGCCGACACCGGCACCAAGATGATCCACCTGGGCAAGAACAGCCGCAGCCGCATCATCGCCAAGACGGTTTCGGCCGGTAAGTCGGACTCGACCTATCGCGGCCTGGTGTCGATCCACCCCAAGGCGACGGGCGTGCGCAACTTCACCCAGTGCGACAGCCTGCTGATCGGCAAGGAGTGCGGCGCCCACACCATCCCCTACATCGAGGTCCGCAACGGCTCGGCCCAGCTGGAGCATGAGGCGACCACAACCCGCCTGTCCGAAGCCCAGCTCTTCTACGCCCAGCAGCGCGGCCTGTCGGAAGAGGAAGCCGTGGCCCTGCTGGTCAACGGCTTCGTCCGCGACGTCCTGCAGGAACTGCCGATGGAGTTCGCCGTCGAGGCCCAGAAGCTGGTGGCGATCAGCCTCGAAGGCTCGGTCGGCTGAGTGAGTTGAAGAAGAAAAACAATGCTTAAGATCAATAATCTCCACGTCTCTGTCGCCGACAAGCCGATCCTCAAGGGTCTGACGCTCGAAGTGCCCGCCGGCGAAGTCCATGCGGTCATGGGGCCGAACGGGGCGGGCAAGTCGACGCTGGGCTACAGCCTCTCCGGCCGCCCCGGCTATGAGGTGACGGACGGTTCCGCCTCGTGGAACGGCCGGGACCTGCTGGACCTTGATCCGGCCGAGCGCGCGGCGGCGGGCCTGTTCCTGTCGTTCCAGTATCCGATCGAGATCCCAGGCGTTCCGGCCATGACCTTTATCCGAACGGCGCTGAATGCCCAGAAGCGCGCGCGCGGCGAGGAGGAGGTCTCTGCCCCCGCCTTCCTGAAGCTGGTCAAGGCGGCGTCGCAGTCGCTGAAGATGGACTTCGACATGCTGAAGCGCCCGCTAAACGTCGGCTTCTCCGGCGGCGAGAAGAAGCGGATGGAGATCCTGCAGATGGCCCTGCTGGAGCCGTCGCTGCTGATCCTGGACGAGACGGACTCGGGCCTCGATATCGACGCCTTGCGCATCGTCGCCGACGGCGTGAACGCCATGCGCAGCCCGGAACGGTCGATGCTGGTGATCACCCACTATCAGCGCCTGCTGGACTACATCAAACCGGACCGGGTGCACGTCCTGGCCGGCGGCCGCATCGTCGCCTCGGGCGGACCGGAGCTGGCGCTGGAGCTTGAGGCTGAGGGCTACGACAAGTTCCTGCCGGAGGCGGCGTGAGCATCCTTCTCCCCTTGTGGGAGAAGGTGGGCGGCGGAGCCGCTCGGATGAGGGGTTTCTCTGAGCTTGAAGGACGTGGTTCGATGACAGTGACGGTTGGGTCGGCGCGACCCCTCATCCGTCAGCCTTCGGCTGCCACCTTCTCCCACAAGGGGAGAAGGGCATGAGCGCGCTTGATCTGCGCAACGCCGCCACCTTCCCCTCGCGGCGGGTCGAGGAATGGAAATACAGTGACCTGAAGCGCTTTCTTCGTGAAGCGCCTGAACCGTCGGGCACGGCGGTCGTCGACGCGCCGGGGCCGTTCTACGACCTGGGAGGCGATGCAATCGTCTTCGCCAACGGGCGTCCGGTCGGGGTGACGGACTTCATCGCTTCGGGCGACCAGACCCTGCGCCTGCGCTTCATCTCCGACGCCGTGGGCACGGGTCACACCGCATCGGCCCGCATCGCCGCCCGTCCGGGCGCGCGCCTGCTGCTGCTGGAGACGCACGAGGGCAAGGGCTCGGCCTATGTCGCTCACAACAAGGTCGAGATCGACGTCGCCACCGACGCCGAGGTGACGCGCATTGTCCTGACCGATGAACCCGCCGACTCCATCTCGGTGGCCGAGGCCGAGGTGCGGCTGGCGGCCGGCGGACGCTATCGCCAGACCATCGTCGCCACCGGCGCCAAGCTGCAGCGCCAGGAGACCCGCCTGCGCCACGGCGCCGAGGGCGCGGACGCGCGCGTGGACGGCATCTATCTGCTCGGCGGCTCGCGCCACGCCGACCTGACCTCCGTGATCGACCACGTCGCGCCGAACGGCACGACCAGCCAACTGATCAAGGGCGTGGTCCGCGGCGAGGCGCGCGGCGTCTTCCAGGGCAAGATCCTGGTCCAGCAGGGCGCCGACGACACGGACGCCCGCATGGGCCACCATGGCCTGATCACGTCCGAGCGCGGCGAGATCGACGTGAAGCCCGAGCTGATCATCTACGCCGACGAGGTGCAGTGCGCCCACGGCGCCACCGTCGGGACGCTGGACGAAAGCGCCCTGTTCTACATGCAGCAGCGCGGCATCTCGGCTGACGAGGCTCGCGCCCTGCTGACCCAGGCCTTCCTGATCGAGGTCGTCGACCGCATCGAGCATGAAGGCGCCAGAGAGGTGGTGCGGGAATGGCTGACGGCTCGCCTGTGACCAACGCATCCGTGACAGGGTTCGACCCCTATGCCGCCCGCGCGCAGTTTCCGATCCTGTCGCGTCAGGTCAACGGCAGGCCGCTGGTCTATTTGGACAGTGCCGCCTCGGCTCAGAAACCGCGCGCGGTGATCGCCGCCCTGGTCGCGTCGATGGAAGGCAGCTACGCCAACGTTCACCGGGGCCTGCACACCCTGTCGAACGAGGCGACCGAGGCCTATGAGCGCGCGCGAGAGATCGTCGCCCGCTTCCTGAACGCCCCGTCGCCCGAGACCATCGTCTGGACCAAGGGCGGGACCGAGGCGATCAATCTGGTCGCCAACGGCGTCGGCCTGTCGATCCAGCCGGGCGACGAGATCATTGTCACCGAAATGGAGCACCACTCCAACATCGTGCCTTGGCACATCCTGCGCGAGCGGCGCGGGGCGGTGCTGAAATGGGCGCCGATCAAGGACGACGGCTCGCTGGACATGGAGGCCTTCGCCGCCCTGCTGGGGCCGAAGACCAGGCTGGTCGCCGTCACCCACATGTCGAACGTGCTGGGCACCATCAATCCGGTCGCCGAGATCACCCGCCTGGCCCACGCGGCCGGGGCGCGAGTGCTGATCGACGGCTGCCAGGGCGCGGTTCATGCCGCGCCGGACGTTCAGGCCATCGGCTGCGACTACTATGTCCTGACCGGGCACAAGCTGTTCGCCCCCACCGGCATCGGCGTCCTTTACGGCACGGCCGAGGCGCTGGACGCTCTGCCGCCGTATCAGGGCGGCGGCGAGATGATCGAGACGGTCGAGAAGGAGCGCGTCACCTACGCCAACCCCCCGCATCGGTTCGAGGCCGGGACGCCGCCGATCCTTGAGGCGATTGGCCTGGGAGCGGCGATTGAATGGCTGTCGCAGTATGATCCCGCCGCCGTTCAGGCGCACGAAAAGGCCCTGTATCGCCACGCAGTCGAGCGTCTGGCCGAGCATGACTGGCTGCGCATCCTGGGGCAGGCGGAAGGGAAGGGCGCTTTGCTGACCTTCGCCGTCGAGGGCGCCCATGCTCATGATGTGGCTCAGATCATGGATCGTTACGGCGTCGCCGTTCGGGCCGGGCTGCACTGCGCCGAGCCCCTGGCGAAAAGACTGGGCGTGACCTCGAGCACGCGCGCCTCCTTCGCCCTATATAACACCATGGAGGATACAGACGCCTTCGTGGACGCGCTGATCAAGGCGCGCAACTTCTTCGTGTGACGAGTATGGACGCCAAGACCGACAACGCGATCAGCGACAGCGACGCCTTCGCCGCCAGCTGGGACGAGCCGCAGAAGAGCGCCCTGTCCCAGGCTGAGCTGGACAAGCTGACGGACGACCTGATCGAGGCGCTGAAGACGGTGTACGATCCGGAAATCCCGGTCGACATCTATGAGTTGGGCCTGATCTACAAGGTCGACGTGTCCGACGACCGCGACGTCCTGGTCGAGATGACTCTGACGGCGCCCGGCTGTCCCGTGGCCGGCGAAATGCCGGGCTGGGTCGAGGACGCGGTGAAGAAGGTCGAGGGCGTGCGCAGCGCCAAGGCCAATCTGGTGTTCGATCCGCCGTGGGACGCCTCCAAGATGAGCGACGAGGCCAAGCTGGCCCTGAACATGTTCTGAGGAGGCCCTGATGACCGAGCTTCAGACCACGACCCGACCCCGACGCCCCCGGCCCAAGGCGGTGACCCTGACGGACGCCGCCGCTGCGCGCGTGCGCGAGATCATGGCCAACGCCGAGAAGGACTATGTCGCCTTGCGCGTCGGCGTGAAGAACGGCGGCTGCGCCGGGCAGGAGTACATCTTCGCCTATGCCGAGGAGATCCAGCCGCTGGACGAGGTGGTCGAGGACAAGGGCGTCACCATCCTGATCGACCCCAAGGCGGTGCTGTTCCTGATCGGCAGCGAGATCGACTATGAGACGACCAAGCTGTCGTCCAAATTCGTCTTCCGCAATCCGAACGAGACCGACGCCTGCGGCTGCGGCGAGAGCGTGACTATCATCCCCGCCGCCGCCCTGGACGCCGACTGACATGATCCGATTGGAGGGCGTGACCCGGCGCTATCGCAGCGCGGCGGGCGACCGCACGGCGGTGGACGCCGTCGATCTGCACGTCGCGCGCGGCGAGGTGTTCGGCGTGGTGGGGCGTTCGGGGGCAGGCAAGTCCACCCTGATCCGCGCCATCAACCGGCTGGAGACGCCCGACGCCGGCAAGGTCTTCGTCGATGGGCGGGAGATCACCGCGCTCAACGCCGCCGACCTGCGCGCCGCACGGCGCCGCATCGGCATGATCTTCCAGCACTTCAACCTGCTGAACGCCAAGACCATCGAGGACAACGTCGCCTTCCCTCTGCGTCTGGAAGGGCGGCCCGAGGCCGAGGTGAAGGCGCGGGTGAAGGAACTGCTGGCTCAACTTGGCCTGGCTGACCACGCGAAAAAGCACCCGGCCCAGCTGTCAGGCGGCCAGAAGCAGCGCGTGGGCATCGCCCGCGCCCTGGCCTGCGGCCCCAGCGTCTTGTTGTGTGACGAGGCGACCAGCGCTCTGGACCCCGAAACGACCGAAGACATTTTGAACCTGCTGGACGGGCTGAACCGCGATCTGGGCCTGACCATCGTCCTGATCACCCACCAGATGGAGGTGGTGCGCCGCGTCTGTGATCGGGTGGCGGTGCTGAAGGACGGAAAGATCGTGGAGCAGGGCGCGACGGCTGACGTTTTCCTGCACCCGCAGCACGCTGTGACCCGCGCCATGCTGGCCGAGGGCGAGGAGGGGATCGACGCCTCGGTCGCGCCCGCCGGGGCGCGCATGGCTCGCCTGACCTTCCGCGGCCCCTCCACCTATGAGCCGGAACTGAGCCGCGTCGCGCGCACGGCGGGCGTGGACTATTCGATTCTGTCGGGCCGGATCAGCCGTATTCGGGGCGAGCCCTATGGCCAGATGACGGTGGCCTTCACCGGCGGCGACGCCGAGGCGGCTCTGGCGCAACTGGCCGCGCGCGGCGTCGTGGTGGAGGCGGTCTGATGTTCGCCAATGTGGACTGGGCCGATATCGGCAAGGCGACGATCGACACCCTGCTGATGCTGGGCGGATCGCTGGCGCTGACGGTGATCCTGGGCGTGCCGCTGGGCGTGCTGCTGTATCTGTCGGGCAAGGGGCGACTGGCGGCCAATCCGGTGCTGAACGCCGTGCTGTCCTTCGTGGTCAATGTGCTGCGTTCGGTGCCCTTCATCATCCTGCTGATCGTCATGCTGCCGGTGACGGTGCTGCTGGTCGGCACCTCGCTGGGCGTCGCCGGGGCCATCCCGCCGCTGGTCGTGGGGGCCGCCCCCTTCTACGCGCGGCTGGTCGAGACGGCTCTGCGCGAAGTGGACAAGGGCGTGGTCGAGGCGACCCAGGCCATGGGCGGTTCGACCTTCCAGATCGTCACCCGCGCCCTGTTGCCGGAAGCCCTGCCGGGCATCATCGCCGGCGCGACCGTCACGGCCATCGCCTTGGTCAGCTACACCGCCATGGCGGGCGTGGTGGGGGCGGGCGGTCTGGGCGACCTGGCCATCCGCTTCGGCTATCAGCGGTTCCAGACCGACGTCATGGTGGTGACCGTAGTTCTGCTGCTGATCCTCGTACAAATTCTGCAGATGATCGGCGACCGTCTGGTCGCTAAGGTCTCGCACCGCTGATTTCCTGAGAGCCCGCCCCATGATCCGCCGTTCGCTGCTGCTGTCCGCCGTCGCTGTCCTGACGCTTGCCGCCTGCGGCCAGGGCGCGGGCAAGAAGGCCGGGGGCGAAGGCGCGCCGTTGCTGGTCGGCGCCACCGCCGTGCCACACGCCGAGATTCTGGAGCAGGTGAAGCCCATCCTGGCCGCCGAGGGCGTGCCGATCGAGATCAAGGTCTTCAACGACTACGTTCAGCCGAACGTGCAACTGGCTGAAAAACGGCTGGACGTGAACTACTTCCAGACCAAGCCCTATCTGGACGAGTTCAACACCGCGCGCGGCACGACCCTGGTCACGGTCGCGGGCATCCATGTCGAGCCGCTGGGCCTCTATTCGCGCAAGCACAAGGCGCTGGCCGACCTGCCGAACGGCGCCCAGGTCGTGCTGCCCAACGACGCCTCCAACACCGGCCGCGCCCTGCTGCTGCTCCAGGCGGCGGGCCTGATCACCCTCAAGGACCCGCAGAATCCGCTGCAGACGGTGCGCGACATCGCCACCAACCCCAAGGGGCTGAAGTTCCAGGAAGTCGAGGCCGCCACAATCCCGCGCATCCTGCCCCAGGTCGACGCAGCGGTGATCAACACCAACTACGCCCTCGACGCCGGGCTGAAGCCGAAGACGGACGCCCTTCAGCTGGAAGGCGCCGACAGCCCCTATGTGAACTATCTGGTGGCCCGCCCGGACAATCAGAACGACCCGCGCGTTCAGGCCCTGGCGACGGCCCTGCGCAGCCAGGCGATCAAGGACTTCATCGCCTCGAAATATGAGGGCGCGGTGATCCCGGCGGCCTGAGCGTTCGCCGGGCGGCCGCGCGCCTGGCTCAGGATCAGGCGGCGGCCGGCGCGGCGGTGTCGGCGTTGGTGACTTGGTTTCGGCCGCCGCGCTTGGAGGCGTAGAGCGCCTCGTCGGCGCGTTCCAGCACCTGGATCGCCGTCTCGCCCGGGCGACGCTGGGCGAAGCCGACCGAGATCGTGACCGCGCCCAGGTCGTCGTTGGTCGAGCGACGGCGCAGGGCGCGCGATCCAATCTCTTCGCGAATGGCGTTCAGGGCGGCCTCGACGGCGCCCGACGTCTCGCCGGGAAAGATGACGGCGAACTCTTCGCCGCCATAGCGGGCGGCGACGCGCGGCGTGCGCGCGATCCGAGCCAGGACGCTGGCGACATAACGCAGCACCTGATCGCCCGTCTGGTGGCCCCAGGTGTCGTTGAAGCGCTTGAAATGGTCGATGTCGATCAGCGCCAGCCCGATGGGCGAACCCTCGGTCTCGGCCTGGTCGCACATGCGCAGCAGCTGCTCGTCAAAGGCCTTGCGATTGGCGAGGTTGGTCAGGGCGTCGGTCATGGCGTCGCGTCGGACCTGCTCCAGGTGATCGCGCAGCTTGACGACCTCGCGGTTGGAGGATTCCAGCCGGCGCTCCAGCGCCGAGGTATGCCGGCGTATCCGCCGCGTGGCGTCGCTGAGCGAGGAGACGATGACGCCCAGGCTGGCGGAATCCGGGGCCGCGGCCATGCGATCGGCCGCCTCGGCCAGGGTGTCTCCGTAGTTGGCCTGGCTCTCGCGCGCCTTGTCGATGGCCGACGCGACCGCCGCCAGTTCGCGGTTCAGCACGGCGCCGGCGTCGCGAATCTCTTCGGAGAGGCGGCTGCGGGGCAGGAACTCGGCGGCTAGCATTTCGGCCGTCGATTCCGTGAAGGGAGCGCCGCTGGCGAGCAGGCGGGCCATTTCCTGGCTCAGAGGGCTGTCAGGCGCGCTCAGATAGTGCAGCCAAAGCTCGAAATTCAGTGGGGTCGGCCAAACAGCGGCCTCCTGCATGGCGTCCACCACCCGATGGGCCAAGGAATAGGCTTCCGGACTGCGGACCGTGGTTTCGACCTGACTGGCCATGCCTTGAATCGCCCCTGGGAAGTTCAGGCCGGGATCCTAGCCCGGCCTTCCGTAACGCAGAGTTAAATCAAGAACTGCTCGTCAATCGGTGAAAACGACCGGCCGACGGAGAAAGGCGGGCACATCGTCACCGAAGGCGCTGCCGCGAATCTCGGCGGCCGGTTTGGACGACGAGGTCGGGATCGCCGGGGAGGCGACGGAAGGACGGTCCTCCGCCTTCTTGCGGCTGCGCGAACGGCGCTTGGCTTCGTCAGGCTTGGCCGGGACGGGTTCGGTCGCAGGGGCGACAACAGTCTCGATTTCGGCGACGGCTTCTTGCGGCGCAGCTTCGACGGGCTTGCGCGAACGGCTGCGTTCGCTGCGTTCACCGCGCCCCCGGCCCCGACCCGAACGGCTGTCCTCGCGCGGGCGGTCCTTGATCGAGGAGAAGTCGATGTCGTCCAGCGGCAGTTCGACCGGCTCTTTCTTGATCAGCTTCAGCACCTTGTCCAACGACTTGTCGTCGGCGGGCGTCACGATCATGAAGGCCTCGCCCAAGCGCCCGGCGCGGCCGGTGCGGCCGATGCGGTGGACGTAGTCGTCGGCGTGGTGCGGGACGTCATAGTTGAAGACGTGGCTGACGGCCGGGATGTCCAGGCCGCGCGCGGCGACGTCGGAGGCCACCAGCAGCTTCAGTTCGCCGCTGCGGAAGTCGGCCAGGGTCTTCATCCGCAGGGACTGGTCCAGGTCGCCGTGGATCGGCGCGGCGTTGAAGCCGTGGACCTGCAGCGACTTGGCGACGATGTCGACTTCCGACTTGCGGTTGCAGAAGACGATGCCGTTCTGAACGTCGCCGCGCTCGACCAGGGCGCGCAGGGCGGTGCGCTTGGCCTTGGGGTCCGAGGTCGGCAGACGGGTGATGTGCTGGGTGATGGTGTCGGCGGTCGTGGCCGGGCGCGCCACCTCGATCCGGGTCGGATCCTTGAGGAACTGCTGCGTCAGGCGCGTGATCTCCGGCGGCATGGTGGCCGAGAAGAACAGGGTCTGGCGACGCGGCGGCGTCAGCTTGAAGATGCGCTCGATGTCCGGGATGAAGCCCATGTCCAGCATCCGGTCGGCCTCATCGACCACCATCAGCTCGACCCCGGTCAGCAGCATCTTGCCGCGATCGAACAGGTCCAGCAGGCGGCCCGGGGTGGCGATCAGCACGTCCACGCCCTTGTTCAGGGCGGCGACCTGGTCGCCCATGGAGACGCCGCCGATCAGCAGAACCCAGTTGAGCTTGGTGCCCTTGGCGTATTTGGCGAAGCTCTCGGCCACCTGGTCGGCCAGTTCGCGGGTCGGGGCCAGCACCACGGCGCGCGGCATCCGGGCGCGGGCGCGGCCCGAGGCCAGGCGGTCGACCATGGGCAGGGTGAAGGCGGCCGTCTTGCCGGTGCCGGTCTGGGCGATGCCGAGGACATCGCGTCCGGCCAGGGCCACCGGGATGGCCTGTTCCTGGATCGGGGTGGCGGTCGTGTAGCCGGTATCGGCGACCGCCTGCAGGGTCGTGGGCGAAAGGCCCAGCTTGGAAAAATCAGTCATGCAGTCCTGAAGGGACGGAGGATAAACGCCTAAACGTCTTCGGCCTTACGGAACCGCCCCTCTTGGGCGAGCGGGCGGCGCGCATCGCCAGTCCTGTCCCGAGCCTGCGGCGGTATATGGAAGGCCCTACGCCTCAGTCAAGTATTTCCGTTCGGAACCGACCGCTTGGCAAGGACATTCGGCTCTGTATTGTCCGCGCAAAGGATTGGGAGAGGGACGCCGCATGCGCGCTGCCGTACTGATAGCGCTGGCCTTGATCGCGCCTGGCGCCGCCTGGGCGTCCGGGCCCGGCGGCGCTGAGGCCATGCAGGCCGCCTTCGGCAACACCATCGTCTCTCACTATCCCGACGGCCACTGGGTCAAGCACTGGTTCGACCGCGACGGCGACTATCGCGCCCAGTTCTGGGACGGTCGGCGGCTGACGGCGCGCTGGGCGCGCGAGGGCGACAAGATCTGCCTGAACAACATCCAGCCGCGCATGATCCTGTCGCGCTTCTGCACCCCTCTGGTCGAGGCCAGCGTGGGCGAGACCTGGCCGGGCCGCGACCCCCTGGGCCGCCGCGTCCGCAACGAACTGGTGGCGGGGCGGTAGGCTCGTAAATCCGCCCTGCGCTCCCTTCCCCCTCGATGGGGGAAGGGCAGGGATGGGGGTGCGTGCGCGACGGTGAAGGTCAGACGCATGAGACGCGTCGGCGTCTCCGGCGGCCTCATTGGAAGGGGCCTGCCTTCACCCCCGCCCAACCCTCCCCCATCGAGGGGGAGGGCTTTCAGCCTTATTCGGCCGCCTTGGCCTTGGTCGTCTTCTTTGCCGGGGCCTTCTTTGCAGCCGGTTTCTTGGCCGCAGGCTCCTTCTTCGCCGCGGGCTCCTTCTTCGCTGCAGCCTTCTTGGCGGGCGCCTTCTTCTTCGGCGCGGCGCCGGCCTTGGCCGCCAGCAGGGGCAGGGCCGCCTCCATCGTCATGTCCTCGGGCGCCGTGCCCTTGGGCAAGGTGGCGTTGATCTTGCCCGACTTGACGTAGGGGCCGTAGCGGCCGGCCATGACCTGCACGGCCTCGCCCGTTTCCGGGTGGGCGCCCAGCTCCTTCAGCGGCGCGGCGGCCGAGGCGCGGCCCGCACGGCCCGCACGCTTCTCGGCCAGCAGGGCCACGGCGCGGTTCAGGCCGACGTCGAACACCTCGTCGATGTCCGCCACGTTGGCGTAGGTGCCAGCGTGGGCCACGAACGGGCCGTAACGGCCCAGGCCCGCCGTGATCATCTTGCCGTCTTCGGGGTGCGGACCCACGTCGCGCGGCAGGCTGAGCAGGCGCAGCGCCTTCTCCAGATCGATCGAGGCCGGGGACCAGCCCTTGGGCAGGGACGAGCGCTTGGGCTTGTCCGCGTCCGGCGGCGTGGTTTCGACATAAGGACCGAAGCGGCCGATCTTGAGGTGCACGGGCTGGCCGGTCGCCGGATCGACGCCGAGTTCGCGATCGCCGCTCTCGGCGCCGCCGTCCGCCGCGTCGGGCGAGGCCACGGCGCGGGTGTATTTGCACTCCGGATAGCGGGAGCAGCCGATGAAGGCGCCGAAACGGCTGGTCTTCAGGCTCAGCTGCCCCTGATGGCAGACCGGGCATTCGCGCGGATCGGAGCCGTCGCCCTTGTCCGGGAAGATGTGCGCGCCGAGCGCCTCGTTCAGGTGATCCAGGATGGCCGTGGTGCGCAGTTCGCCCGCGGCCTGGGTCGCGGCGTGGAAATCCTGCCAGAAGCGGCGCAGCAGGGTCTTCCAGTCCAGGTCGCCCGCCGAAACCTCGTCCAGCTGGGTCTCCAGCGCGGCGGTGAAGTCGTACTCGACCCACTTGGCGAAGAACTGCTCCAGGAAGGCCGTGACCAGCCGGCCCTTGTCCTCGGGATAGAAGCGGTTCTTGTCCATGCGGACGTATTCGCGGTCGCGCAGGGTCGTCAGGATGGAGGCGTAGGTCGACGGACGGCCGATGCCCAGCTCTTCCAGCTTCTTGACCAGGGTGGCTTCCGAGAAGCGCGGCGGCGGCTCGGTGAAGTGCTGGTCGGTGCGGATCGCCTCGACCTTGGCCTTGGCGCCTTCCTTCAGCGCGGGCAGGCGGCCGCCTTCGTCCTCGTCTTCCTCGGCGCCCTTCTGCTTCTCGTCCCGGCCTTCCTCGTAGGCGGCGATGAAGCCGTCGAAGGCCACGACCTGGCCGGTGGCGCGCAGGCCGGTCTGGCCGTCCGGCGTCTCGATCTCGACCGTGGTGCGGTCCAGGCGCGCCGATTCCATCTGCGAGGCGATCATCCGCTTCCAGATCAGCTCATAGAGCCGCTGCAGGTCGCTATCGAGCCGCAGGGTGTCGGGGCTGCGCAGGATATTGGTCGGACGGATGGCTTCGTGCGCTTCCTGGGCGTTCTTGGCCTTGGTCTTGTAGTAGCGCGGCTCGGCCGGGACATAGGCCGGGCCGAAGCGCCGGCCGATGGCCTCGCGCGCCTGGGCGATGCCTTCGGGCGTCACATAGACGCCGTCGGTACGCATATAGGTGATCAGGCCGCCGGTGTCGTCGACGCCCTCATACAGCTTCTGCGCCGCCTGCATGGTGCGCTGGGCGGTGAAGCCCAGCTTGCGCGCGGCCTCCTGCTGGAGGGTCGAGGTGGTGAAGGGCGGAGCGGGGGACCGCTTGGCCGGCTTCTTCTCGACCGACTTGATGGTGAAGTCGCCGCTGTGGACGGCCTCGCGCGCAGCCATGGCCATGGCCTCGGACACGATGTCCAGGCGCTGGACGCGCTTGCCGTCATGCTTGACCAGGCGGGCGGTGAAAGGCGGGCTGTCGGCGATCAGGTCAGCCTCGACCGACCAGTATTCCTGGGCCTTGAACCGCTCGATCTCCATCTCGCGGTCGACGACGATGCGCAGGGCGACCGACTGCACCCGGCCCGCCGAACGGGCGCCCGGCAGCTTGCGCCACAGCACCGGCGAAAGGTTGAAGCCCACCAGATAGTCCAGCGCCCGGCGCGCCAGATAGGCGTCGACCAGCTCCATATCCAGCTGGCGCGGGTTGGCCATGGCCTCCAGCACCGCCGACTTGGTGATGGCGTTGAAGGTGACGCGCTGCACCTCGGTGTCCTTCAGCGCCTTCTTCTTGTTCAGGACCTCAAGCACGTGCCAGCTGATCGCCTCGCCCTCGCGGTCGGGGTCGGTGGCCAGGATGACGCGGTCGGCGGCCTTGGCGGCCTCGGCGATCTCGGACAGGCGCTTGGAGGCCTTGGCGTCCACCTCCCAGTGCATGGCGAAGTCATCGTCGGGCAAGACCGATCCGTCCTTCGACGGCAGGTCGCGGACGTGGCCGTAGGAAGCCAGAACCTTATAGTCCGAGCCCAGGTATTTGTTGATGGTCTTGGCCTTGGCGGGGCTCTCGACGATGACGAGATTCATGGCGCTCTATCGGGGAAAAGGGGGCGCGAACGTGGTTGCGGCGGGCGCGGAAGTCAATCGGCGCATTTTATATGAGCAACCAATAGGCGTAACGCGAGTTTACAAAACACTCTAGGTTGTGCTTCTCTCATGCGTTCTCGGGAGGGTTGACCATGGAAAAGTCAGCGCCGCGGCGCAGGGAGACGGCGAGCCTCGATCCGGTGGATTATCCGATCCGCGAATATGTGGCGGCCATGGCGATGGAACTGGCCGGAATGGCCCGATGGGACGGCGACGAGCGCCTGGCGGGCCTCCTGGAAAGCGCAGCGGATTTGGCGCGCCGCACGGCGTCCGCCTAGCTGGCGGCCAGGCCGCCCGGCAGCAAGGTCGCGCGCCCTGCGAGGTGCAGCTCCAGCAGGGCGGCGGCGGTTTCCGCGATCGACAGGCGCGCGGCGCGCGCCAGTTCGTCGCGGGCGATGGGCGTCGGCGACAGCAGAGCCTCGACCCGGTCCAGCAGGGCGTCGTCGATCTGATCCGGTTGGCCGGGGTCGAACGGCGAATCAGCGGACGGCTCGCGCAGGGTTCTCAAGGAAGCGAAGGCGCGCTCGATATCCTCGATCCCTTCGCACAGGATCGCGCCTTGCCGCAGCAATTCGTTCGGCCCCTTGGAGCGCGGGTCCAGGGGCGAGCCGGGCACGGCGAAGACGTCGCGACCTTGTTCGGCCGCCAGCCGCGCGGTGATCAGGGAGCCGGAGCGGATTTCCGCCTCGACCACCACCACGCCCCGCGACAGGCCCGAGATGATGCGGTTGCGGCGCGGGAAGTCGCGCGCCTGGGCCCGCGCGCCGACAGGGCTTTCGGAAACGATGCAGCCGCGCTCGGCGATCTGGCGATACAGGTCGGCGTTGTCGGACGGATAGATGTTGTCCACGCCGCCGCCCAGAACGGCGACCGTGCCGGTGTCCAGAGCGCCAAGGTGCGCCGCCGCATCGACCCCGCGCGCGAGGCCCGAGACGACGACGTGACCGCTTTCACCCAATTGTTGCGCCAGTCCGCGCGCGATCCGCTGGCCCCCGGCCGAGGCGATGCGCGCGCCGACGATGGCCATGCAGGACCGCTGCATCAGCGTCGGGTCGCCAAGGGTCCACAGCAAAGGCGGCGGCGGATCGACGGCGGCGAGGGCTTCGGGATAGGCGGCCTCGCTCCACAGGATCAGTTGCGCGCCGATGCGGGCGCCCGCCTCAAGCTCGGCCTCGACGGCGTCGGGCGCAGGTATGGCGTAGCCGGTGCGTCCCCGATTGCGGATCAGATCGGGCAGGGCGTCCAGCGCGCGCTTGGCTGAACCGTACCGCTGGAGCAACTGGGAAAAGGCCACGGGGCCGACGCGGTCGGTCCGGGCGAGCCGGAGGCGGGCGAAACGCTCGGCTTCCGACAGCGGCGTCACGCCTTCTTGGCCCCGATCTTGGGCTCGGCGCCTTTGAGCAGGCGGCCGATGTTCTCATGGTGGCGGATGAAGATCAGCACGGCGGTGAAGACCGCGAGGACCAGGATGGGCGCGGGCGCAGGCAGGCCTAGCGCGGGCAGGGGCAGCAGGGCGTAGAGCGGCGTCAGCGCCGCCGCCGCCAGGGCCGACAGCGAGGAGTAGCGCAGGGCGAAGGCCATGATCAGCCAGGTCGCCGCCGCCAGCAGGCCCAGCGGCCAGCAGGCGGCCAGGATCAGGCCGAAAAAGGTCGCCACCCCCTTGCCGCCCTTGAAGCCCAGCCAGACGGGGAAGAGGTGGCCCAGGAAGGCCGCGCCGCCGGCGATGGCGCCCACGGCCTCGGACCCGAACAGATGCCGCGCGATCAGCAGGGCGACCGCGCCCTTGCCCGCATCCAGGATCAGGGTGGCGATAGCCAAGTCCTTGCGCCCGGTGCGCAGGACGTTGGTCGCGCCGATGTTGCCCGAACCGATGTTGCGCACGTCGCCCGCGCCCGCCGCGCGGGTCAGGATGACGCCGAAGGGAATGGAGCCCAGCAGGTATCCGCCAATAGCCACAAGCCCGAGCGTAAGGAGCGCCGGCCCCGCCAGATCCTGCAAGTGATTCGCTCCCCTTAACGTGCGTCGTGGACGATGCGGCCCGAAACGACGGTGAGCAAGACCTTCCCTTGCAGTCGCCGCCCATCAAAGGGCGAATTCTTCGATTTGGAGCGAAGCGTCGCGGCGTCGATCACCACCGGCGCCCCCGCGTCGAACAGCACCAGATCGGCGGGCGCCCCTTGCGACAGCTCACCAGCCTCCAGCCCCAGCAGGGCTGCGGGCCCCTGCGTCATCGGCCGCAGCACGTCCAGCAGGTCGACGCCGTATTCGTGGTGCAGCGTCAGGGCGGCGGGCAGCAGGGTCTCAAGACCCACTGCGCCCGGCTGGGCCTCGGCGAACGGGCGGCGCTTGTTCTCGGCCGGTTCGGGACAGTGGGCCGAGGTGATGACGTCGATCAGGCCGTCGCGCACCGCCTCGACCAGGGCCTGCCGGTCGCTCTCGGCGCGTAAGGGCGGGTCCAGCCGGTAGAAGGTGCGGTAGTCGCCGATGTCGATTTCGTTGAAGCACAGGTGATTGATCGAGGCCGAGGCCGCGACCTCCAGCCCGCGCGCCCGAGCGCGGGCCAGCGTCTCCAGCGCGCCCTCGGTCGAGATCTGGTCGATCAGGAAGCGCGCGCCGGTCTGCTCGACCAGGGCCAGATCGCGCTCCAGCTGGATGCGCTCGGCGATGGCGGGCGCGCCCGACAGGCCCAGCCGGGTCGCCAGTTCGCCCGAGGTCGCCACCGCGCCTTCCGACAGCCACGGCTCGGTCGGGCGGCAGGCGATAAGGGCGTTGAACGAAGCGGCGTAGCTCATGACCCGTTGCAGGGTGCGGGTGTTGCGGATCACCCGGTCGCCGTCGGTGAAATAAAGGGCGCCCGCCTCGTGCATCAGGCCGATCTCGGCCATGCGCTCGCCGTCGCGGGCTTGCGTGGCCGCGCCCGCCGCGCGGACGTGGACCAGATCGAGGGCGGCACCGCGCCGCTGGATGTGGTCGATCATCGCCGGGTCGTCGATGGCCGGATCGGTGTCGGGCTGGACGACGATAGTGGTGACGCCGCCCGCCGCCGCCGACAGGCTGGCCGACTTCAACGTCTCCTTGGGTTCATTGCCCGGCTCGCCGGTCTTGACCCGAATGTCGATCAGGCCGGGCGCCAGGCAGCGGCCCTCGGCGTCTATGATCTGCACGCCCTCAGGGCGTTGGGTGGCCTGGCCGTGGATGACCTCGACGATGCGGCCGTTCGCGATCAGGACCGCGCCGGGGCCGTCATAGTCGCTGGCCGGGTCCAGCAGGCGGGCGTTGACAATGGCCAGAGCCTTGGGGGCGATAGGTTGAGCGGCGGTCATGCGGCGCCTCCCGCGCGGCGGTGGGCGAGGGCGGCCAGAACGGCCATGCGGGCGGCGACGCCCATCTCGACCTGATCCTGGATCAGGGAGACGCTCAGATCGTCGGCTACGTCGGAATCGATCTCCACGCCCCGGTTCATCGGGCCGGGGTGCATGACCTTGGCGTTCGGCGCAGCCCAGGCCAGCTTCTCGCGGTCCAGACCCCAGAAGCGGAAATACTCGCGCGTCGAAGGGATCAGAGCGCCCGCCATCCGCTCCAGCTGAAGGCGCAACATCATTACGACATCGCAACCGGCCAGACCCTCCTTCATGTCGTGGAAGACCTCGCAGCCCCAGCGGTCGGCGTCGCCGGGCACCAGCGTCGGCGGTCCGATCAACCGCACCCGCGCGCCCATCATCTGCAGCAGGGCGACGTTCGAGCGCGCCACGCGGCTGTGGGCGATGTCGCCGCAGATGGCGACCGTCAGCCCGCCCACATCGCCAAAGGCGCGGCGGATGGACAGCAGGTCCAGCAGGGCCTGCGTCGGGTGTTCATGCCTTCCGTCGCCCGCGTTGACGACGGCGCAGCCCACCTTCTGCGACAGCAGGTCCACCGCGCCGGAAGACGCATGGCGCACGACCAGAATCTCCGGCTTCATGGCGTTCAGCGTCACGGCGGTGTCGATCAGGGTCTCGCCCTTCTTCACCGAGGACGAGGCGACCGGCATGGTCACCACGTCGGCGCCCAGACGCTTGGCCGCGATCTCGAAAGAGGAGCTGGTCCGCGTCGAGTTCTCGAAGAACAGGTTCACGACCGTCTGACCGCGCATCAGGTCGACGCCCTTGGCCGATTGTCGGTTGAAGTCGACGAAGGCGTCGGCCAGGTCCAGCAGCGCCAGAGCCGCGGGCGGGTTCAGATCGCCTGCGGCCAGGAAGTGATCGCGGGGGAACGGCGTAAGCCGTTCCTGGATGAGTTCGGTGACGGGAGCGGCTTGGGTCATCGAGACGCCGCTATAGGCGGGACTCAGGCCAGATGGAATAGCAGCAGGGCCATCGGGATGCCGATCACCGAGAATACCGTGGTCGCCGCGATGATCCCGGCCATCAGCGGCGCGTCCCCGCCCATCTGTCGCGCCAGCACATAGGCCGAGGCCGCGCCGGGCGCCGAACCGCACAGCAGGGCGATTCCCTGCGCTGTCTCATCGCCGCCGTAGAGGCGCGCCAACTGCCACATGGCCAGGGGCGTCACGATCATCTTGACCACGACCACGACGCTGACCGTCACCCGCGTGCGCGCCAGTTCGCGGAAGCTGAGGCCTGCGCCCGCCACGATCAGGCCCAGCGGCAGGGCGGCTGATCCCAGCAGTTGCAGCGTCTCGGCCACGCCCGGCGGCTTGGGCGCGCCCGAAAAGTTCAGCGCCAGCCCCAGCAGACAGGCCAGCAGGATGGGGTTGGACATCATCGCCCGGAACAGGGCCTTGGGCGAGGCGCCGCGCTGGTCCGCGCCCCATTTGGCCAGGACGACGACGCTCAGAATGTTGCTGACCGGGATCATGGCGGCGATGACCACGGCGGCTAGGCCCACGCCTTCCGGCCCGAAGGTGGCCTGAACGACGGGCAGGAAAACAAAGCTGTTCCAGCGGATCATGCCCTGAAACACGCTGGTGTAGGCCGGGCCGCTGAGGGGCAGCAGGGGCTTGGACAGCAGGGTCAGGGTCGAGATGATGATGGATACGGTGACGGCGGCGGCGCCCGCCGCGCCCGCGGCCGATCCCGACAGGTCAGCGTTCCAGATCGCCGGGATCAGGAAGCCGGGATAGAGGACATTGATGGCCAGCTTCTCGATGGGCCGCCAGGCGGCGTCGGGCAGATAGTCTGATTTCTTCAGGCCATAGCCGAGCGCCAGCAGCAGGAAGACCGGCAGGACGCCCGCGAGAATGGCCGCCATCTCAGGGGCGCAGCCGGTCCAGCGCGCCTTGCAGGATCCAGGCGGCGGCGGTGCGGTCCACCACGTCGGCGCGGCGCTTGCGGGTCAGGTCCAGCTCGTCGATCAGGAAACGCTCGACCGCCGTGGTCGACAGCCGCTCGTCCTGAAAGGCCACGTTGACCGGCCGGAACCGCTCCAGGTTGCGGGCGAAGGCGCGGCACGACTGGGCACGCGGCCCCTCTGTCCCGTCCATGTTCAGCGGCAGGCCGATGATCAGGGCCGAGACCTTGCGTCCGTCCATGATCTTGAACAGGCGCTCGGCGTCCTGGGTGAATTTGGTCTTGCGGATCAGCTCCAGCGGGCTGGCGATGATGCGCCCGGCGTCGGAGGCGGCGACGCCGATGGTGTTCTCGCCCAGATCCAGACCCAGCCAAGGGGTGTTGGGCGGGCAGGCGGCGGACAGGTCGAAGAGATCGAAGACAGGCACAGCCGGGCGTTAGGGCCTGCGGCGGCGCGTGTCAAAGCGCGCGACCTTTACTACCGCTCATCCCGGCGGACGCCGGGGTCCAGTAAGAGCATCGCGCGCGACGCTGCGCGGGTACGTTTGCCGCGAAAGCACTGGATTCCGGCGTCCGCCGGGATGAGCGGGAGAGGAGGGCTCAGATGTCGTCATCCCCGACCGGCCCGCCTTCATTTTCCAGGCGGCGGATGGAACGGACCTCCTTGCGCGTGAACTTCAGCCGCACGCCTAGGCCGCCGTCGTCCTCGCTCAGGAACACGGCGCCGCCTTCTTCCAGCGCGGCTTGCAGACGGCTGCGCGCCTCCTCTCCGGGGTCGATGTTCTCGCGCTCGAAGCTCGCCAGGGCTTCGAGCGTCAGGCCGGCCAGACGGGCCACATGCTCGCGCGGCCATTGCACCAGGGCGCGGGCGGCGCGGGCTTGGGGGCCGGTGATCTTCATGGCGGCGTCTCCTGTGGTCGGAGTCCCATATTTAGGCGCCGTCCGCGCCTGCGACAGGGGGCGTTTGGCCGCAATGGCCGAGCCGGCTGTCCCCCTGCGCCCAAATCCTTGTCGAAGCGGCGTCGAAACGCTAATCCCGCCCCCTTAGACTCTCATGCTTTGGAGGGCCGCATGGCCATCGACGCCGCGACGGTGCGCAAGGTTGCGCATCTCGCCCGCATCAAGACCCCCGAGGATCGCCTGGAGCCGCTGGCCCAGGAGCTGAACGGCATCCTGAAGTGGATCGAACAGCTGGACGAGGTGGACGTGCAGGGCGTCGAGCCGATGACCTCCAACGTGTCCCAGCCGCTGCGCCTGCGCGACGACGTCGTCACCGACGGGAACAAGGTCGCCGACGTCCTGTCCAATGCACCCAAGTCCGCCGACGGCTTCTTCGTCGTGCCCAAGGTCGTGGAGTAAGTCATGACCGATCTGACCAAACTGACGCTGACGGACGCCGTCGACGGCCTGAAGGCCAAGACCTTCTCGTCCGAGGAACTGACCCAGGCCTTCCTGTCGAACATCGAGGCCTCCAACCCGACGCTAAACGCCTATATCGAGGTGACGGCGGACAAGGCGCTGGAACAGGCGCGCGCGTCCGACGCCAAACTGGCCAAGGGCGAGGGCGGGGCGCTGGAAGGCGCGCCGCTGGGCATCAAGGACCTGTTCTGCACCGAGGGCGTGCAGACGACCGCCGCCTCCAACATGCTGCGCGGCTTCGTCCCGCCGTATGAATCGACCGTCACCGCCAATCTGTGGCGCGACGGAGCGGTCATGCTGGGCAAGCTGAACATGGACGAGTTCGCCATGGGCTCGTCCAACGAGACCTCGGCCTTCGGCCCGGTGAAGAACCCGTGGAAGTCCAGGGGCTCGAACGCCGACCTGACGCCGGGCGGCTCGTCCGGCGGTTCGGCCTCGGCCGTGGCGGCGGACCTTTGCCTGGCCGCGACCGCCTCGGACACCGGCGGCTCGATCCGCCAGCCCGCCGCCTTCACCGGCACCGTGGGCATCAAGCCGACCTACGGCCGCGCCAGCCGCTACGGCATGGTGGCCTTCGCCAGCTCCTTGGACCAGGCGGGGCCGATCGCCAAGACGGTCAAGGATTCGGCCCTGCTGCTGAACTCCATGTGCTCGTTCGACGCCAAGGACTCGACCAGCCTCGACGTCCCGACCCCCGACTGGACCCAGTCGGTCGGCCAGTCGGTCAAGGGCCTGCGCATCGGCGTGCCCAAGGAATACGTCCTCGACGGCATGCCCGCCGAGATCCAGAAGCTGTGGGAGCAGGGTGTCGAGTGGCTGAAGGCCGCCGGCTGCGAGATCGTCGAGATCAGCCTGCCGCACACCAAATACGCCCTGCCGACCTACTACATCGTGGCCCCGGCCGAGGCGTCGTCGAACCTGGCGCGCTATGACGGCATGCGCTTCGGCCATCGCGCCGAAGAGTTCACTTCGCTGGACGACCTTTATGCGACCTCGCGCGCCGAGGGCTTCGGCAAGGAGGTCCAGCGCCGCCTGACCATCGGCGCCTATGTGTTGTCGGCGGGCTTCTATGACGCCTACTACGTCAAGGCGCTGAAGGTGCGTCGCCGCATCGCCCAGGACTTCGACAACGTCTGGGGCCAGGTGGACGCCATCCTGACGCCGTCCACCCCGTCGGCCGCCTTCGCCATCGGCGACAAGCAGATCGACCCCCTGACCATGTATCTGAACGACGTCTTCACGGTGACGACCAACCTGGCCGGCCTGCCGGGCATCTCTGTCCCCGCCGGCCTCAGCGCCGACGGCCTGCCGCTGGGCCTTCAGGTCATCGGCAAGGCCCTGGATGAAGCGACCGTCTTCCAGGTCGCGGGCGCCCTCGAAGACGCGGCGGGCTTCGTCGCCAAGCCGGACCGTTGGTGGTGAGCATGACTGAGAACTCCAAACTGATCCAAGGCCGCACGGGTGCTTGGGAAATCGTCATGGGTCTGGAGATCCACGCCCAGGTCGCCTCGAACGCCAAGCTGTTCTCGGGCGCGGCGGTCGGCTTCGGCGCCGGGCCGAACGAGCAGGTGTCGCTGATCGACGCCGGCTTCCCCGGCATGCTGCCGACCCTGAACAAATACTGCGTCGAGCAGGCGGTGAAGTCGGGCCTGGGTCTGCGCGCCCAGATCAACCTGAAGAGCCAGTTCGACCGCAAGAACTACTTCTATCCCGACCTGCCGACCGGCTATCAGATCAGCCAGCTGTATCACCCCATCGTGGGTGAGGGCGTGGTCGAGGTGGAGGCCGAGGACGGCAGCTTCTTCAACGTCGGCATCGAGCGTCTGCATCTGGAACAGGACGCGGGCAAGCTGATCCACGACCTGTCGCCGACGGAATCCTACGTCGACCTGAACCGGGCGGGCACGGCGTTGATGGAGATCGTCTCGCGCCCCGACATCCGCACGCCGGAAGAGGCGGTCGCCTACGTCAAGAAGATCAGGACCATCCTGATCTACCTCGGCACCTGCGACGGCGACATGGAGAAGGGCAATCTCCGCGCCGACGTGAACGTGTCGGTCTGCCGCGCCGGGAACTACGACAAGTTCAAGGAAACGGGCGACTTCAGCTTCCTGGGGACGCGCTGCGAGATCAAGAACGTCAACAGCTTCCGCTTCATTTCTCAGGCGATCCAGTATGAGGCGCGCCGCCAGATCGAGATCCTGGAGGACGGCGGTTCGATTACCCAGGAAACCCGTTTGTTCGACGCGGTGAAGGGCGAGACCCGTTCCATGCGCTCCAAGGAAGAGGCGCAGGACTATCGCTACTTCCCGGACCCCGACCTGCTGCCGCTGGTGTTGGAACAGGCCTGGATCGACGAGATCAAGGCCAGTCTGCCCGAACTGCCCGACGACAAGCGCCGCCGCTTCATGAGCGAGTACGGCCTGTCGCAATACGACGCCGGCGTGCTGATCTCGGAACAGGCCAAGGCCGACTATTTCGAGGCCGCTGCCAAGGGTCGCGACGCCAAGCTGGTGTCCAACTGGGTGACGAACGAGGTTTCGGCCCGTCTGGCCGCTGATGGCAGGGATTTCAGCGACAACCCGCTGCCCGCCGCCCATGTGGCCCAGTTGGTCGAGCTGATCGAGACGAACGTCATCTCGTCCAAGATCGCCAAGGAAGTCTTCGACTACGTCTGGAACGGCGAAGGCTCGCCCGCCGAGGTGGTCGAGAAGCACGGCCTGAAACAGGTCACGGACACCGGCGCCATCGAGAAGGCGGTGGACGAGATCATCGCCGCCAACCCGGACAAGGCCGCCGCCGTCGCCGAGAAGCCCCAGGCCATCGGCTGGTTCGTCGGCCAGGTCATGAAGGCCACCGGCGGCAAGGCCAACCCGGCCGCGGTGAACGACATCCTGAAGGCCAAGCTGGGGCTTTGATTTAAGGTTTGTTCTTGGGGGCTGCGGCCCCCAAACCCCCGGCTGGTCGCTAACGCTCGCGACGCGGTCGCTCGCTGCTTGAGCGACAGGATGCGCGTGAATGGCCGGGCTGCGTCGGGTCGAGAAGGCGGGGCCTTCTGACCGCAGCCACAAAAAAGGCCCCGGAGAGCAATCTCCGGGGCCTCTTCTTTGCGATCTGTCTGCGCCTACCAGTACCAGGCGTCGCGGATCACCTCGATGATGTAGCCGTCGTAGTCGTCGATCAGATAGATCGAGTTGTCGACATAGACCCATCGCGTGCCCGGAGGCGGATAGCCCAGACCGTAGGTCCGCCAGTCCTCGACCCGATAGCGCCAGAAGATGTCCGGCAGGTACTGGCCGACGTACCATTGGCGGTTCCAGTAGCTGCGCGGGACGCTGTAGTAGCCGTAGCCCGGCGCGAAGTAGAAGCCGAGCCGCACGCCGTTCCAGCCCCGGAAGCGCCGGTCGTTGCGCCACCAGTCATTGCGATGACGTTGGTTCCAGTCGCGGCGCCACTGGTCGCGGTTCCAGCGGTTGTGGAAGTCGCGATAGTCGCGATCGCCGTTCCACTGGTTGGGCCGGTCCGGACGGCCAGGGCGGTTGGGCCGCTGATCGGGGCGCTGGGCGCCGGGGCGATCCGGTCGGTTCCAGTCGGGGCGATCAGGGCGGCCGGCGCCGGGCCGAGCGCCGTCAGGACGGCCGTCAGGACGAACGCTGTCAGGACGTCCGGGGCGGTTCCAGTCCGGCCGATCAGGCCGGTCAGGCCGCGATTGATCGGTGCGGGCAGGACGGTCGGGCCGGGCCGCCTCGGGCGGCCGATCCGGGCGGTCGGGCCTGTTCGGCCGTTCGGCCTGTTCGGGCCGTCCCGGACGATCGGGGCGCTGGGCGTCGGGGCGGTCCGGGCGGTTCCAGTCGGGGCGCTGCGGCCGCTGATCCTGCTCGGCGGGGCGGGCTTCTGAGCGCTCGGGACGTCGCTCCATGCGCGGCTCTTCCTGGCGCTGGCGCGGGCTGACGGCCATGTCGCCGCGCTCGCGCTGCGGCTGGCCTCGGCGTTCCCCGCGGCGCGGGCCGTCTTCCTGCGCCTGGGGCTGGTCCTGGGCCAGAACGGCCAGGGGCGCCGCGGCGGGCACGAGGAAGCTGGCGGCCGCCGCGAACATGAGGAGAGAACGTTTCATGGTCTTGATCCTCGCACGCCCGGATCGGGCGGCTTGAACGTACAAATGAGCCTCTGGCCATGAACTGCGGCTGAACGACGATCGCAGAGCGAGGTCATAAAAGAAACCCCGCAAGACAGCGTCTTGCGGGGCGAGGCGAAACCTCTGGACGAAGCTTCTTAATAGATGTCGCTGAGCACGCTGGCGATCAGGCCGGTGGCGACGGCGATCAGCAGGATGTCATTGCCCGCATAGACGTAGCGATAGCCGCGCGGCGCGGGCCTCAGGCCGTAGAAGTAGGGGTCGTCGACGTAATAGGAGCGGTAGGCCGGCGGCAGATAGGCCCCCGTGCGCCAGCGGTAGCCGTAGTAGCGCGGCTCGACCCGGTAATAGCCGTAGTTCGGCGCGTACCAGTAGCCGTTCCGGGCGCCGCGATAGTCGCGATACTCGGGACGGTGACGCCACCAGTCGCGGTTTTCACGGCTCCAGCGTTCATAGCGGCGCTGATCCTGACGCCATTCGCGACGGTCGTCGCGGCGGTCCTGGCGCCATTCACGGCGGCTTTCCCGCCACTCACGACGGTCGTCGCGGCGATCCTGGCGCCACTCGCGGCGATCACCGCGATCCTGCGCCTGGGCCAGCATGGGGGCGGCCGTGGTCGCCATGGCGAGGGCGACGACGGCGGCCTTGGTCAGGCGGTTCATCTTGCAAACTCCATCCAAGAGACGAAATCCCTGTCTGAGATCCACCCTCGTCCCCGCTGAATGAACCGTCGCTGAACCGATCTGTCAGCTTGCGCGCGCGGCGGGGCGTGCTCAGATAAGCCGTTGTCGCCGCGACTGGAGGACGTCATGACCGCTCCGATCGAGCTCTGGTACTGGCCCACGCCGAACGGCTGGAAAATCTCGATCGCGCTGGAGGAGATGGGCCTGCCCTATGTGCTGCGGCCCGTGAACATCGGGGCGGGCGAGCAGTTCGTCCCGGCCTTCCAGGCGATCAGCCCCAACGGCCGCATGCCCGCCATCGTCGACCCGGACGGCCCCGGCCGGGCGCCGCTGTCCATCTTCGAATCCGGCGCCATCCTGCAATATCTGGGACGCAAGTCCGGGCGCTTCTATCCCGCCGACGAACGCGGCCGGGTCGAGGTCGACCAGTGGCTGTTCTGGCAGGTCGGCGGCCTGGGGCCGATGGCGGGCCAGACCCATCACTTCCGCCAATACGCCCCCGCCATGACCAAGGATCAGCGTCACCTCGCCTATGGGGTGCAGCGCTACACCCGGGAGACCAACCGCCTCTACGGCGTCCTGGACCGGCGGCTGGCCGACCGGCCCTATGTGGCGGGCGACTATTCCATCGCCGACATGGCCATCTGGCCCTGGATCCTGCCCCAGGCCCAAGGGCAGGATCTGTCGCACTTCCCGCATGTGGCCGATTGGGTGAAACGGGTCGGCGAACGCCCGGCGGTGCAGAAGGGCCGCGCCCTGGGCGCCGAACTGCGCGCCGACCTGAGCGCTTCGGGCGCGGCGGCCGAGGCGGCGCGCAAGGTGCTGTTCGGCCAGACGGCGCGTTAACGCTAACTTCAACCCAGCGATATTTGAATAGGCGTCCGATAGCGGGGTCAGAACGACCGCGCGAGGGAGGATTGCTGATGACCCCGCTGGATCACGCGCTGGAAGCGCACGACACGCCGGCCCTGCCGCTGCCCACGCCGGGCATGGACGGCGACGCCCTGTTCCGCCTGGGACTGGCCTATTCGAGCGGGCTGGACGGATGCCCCATCGATCGGGTGTCGGCCCATATGATCTTCAACCTGGCGGCCATGAGGGGCTCGGTCGAGGCGCGGGCCTATCGCCGCGACCTCAGCCTGGAGATGGAGCACGACGAGATCGCCGAGGCCCAGCGCGCGGCGCGGCGCTGGATCGACGCCGGTTCCTCGAACCTGGCGGCCTGAGGGGACGTCGAACGCCCCTCGGCGTCTGGACCGGACGGCGGCGGCGGGGTATGCACCCCGCGAGTTCCCCGTCCGAAGGATTCCGTCCATGCTCGCTCGCATCTATCGCCCGGCCAAGACCGCGATGCAGTCCGGCAAGGCCAAGGCGCGCGACTGGCGCCTGGAGTTCGAGCCCGCCTCGGCCCGCACCATCGATCCGCTGATGGGCTGGACCAGCTCGAGCGACATGAACGGCCAGGTTCGCCTGACCTTCGAAAGCAAGGAAGAAGCGGTCGACTACGCCGAACGCCACGGCATCCCCTTCCGCCTGCACGAGCCGAACGAGGCGCCGGTCATCATCAAGGCCTACGCTGACAACTTCGCCACCAACCGCAAGCAGTCCTGGACCCACTGAGGTTCGACTGCCTTCCAAGGCGCCCTTAGCTCAACCGGATAGAGCACCCGCCTTCTAAGCGGACGGTTGCAGGTTCGAGTCCTGCAGGGCGCGCCAGGTCTGCAGGGGATCCGGCCCCAAAAGTATTCACAGCGCCCCGCCTTTGCCGTCGTTGTGGCCGTCTGGACGCCGGACGCGGCCTTGACGAAGCCTTGGCCGCTGGTCGTCACAGAGGGCGAAGATGTCGCCCGCGTCCCTAGCGGTCCGTTGATGCGTCTGCCCAGCGGCCGATAGGCGCCCGCGATGGCGCCCTAGCGCGCGGCAACGCTGCCGGTTCTACGGCCTTTCCACGATTGCGGCGCATCCCCTTATGGGAACCTTGCTGCGGGGGATGGAATTTGACGGTCGGCGCGGGACGATTTTGGAAGGCCCCCGATGAACGAAGTCCTGGTCGTTTTCCTGCATGGCGTCGGCGCCACCGGCGCGTCTCTTGCGCCCCTGGCGCGAGGCTGGGCGGATGTCCTTCCGGAAGCCGCCTTTGCGGCGCCGGATGGACCCTATCCCTTCGATCAGGGCGGCGCCGGTCGGCAGTGGTTCAGCGTCGCCGGAGTGACGTCCGGCAATCGGGCGGATCGGATCGTTGCGGCGCGGCCCGCTTTCGATTCCGTCCTTGAACGCCTGATCGCCGACCATGGCCTGTCCGATCATCTCGATCGAGTGGCGTTTGTCGGGTTTTCCCAGGGGACGATCATGGCTCTGGACGCCCTGGTGTCCGGCAGATGGCGCCCGGGCGCCGTCGTGGGCTTTTCGGGGCGATTGGCCAGTCCGAAGCCGTGGCGTCCCACCACAACGCCCGTCATGCTGATTCATGGGTCGGCGGACAGGATCATGCCGATCGCCGAAAGTCAGGCCGCCGCCACGGCCCTGGCTGAACTCGGGGCGCCGGTCGAGACCTTCTGGGACGCCGGCCGGGGTCATGAATTGTCGGCGAACGGGGCGGCGGCCGCCGGCAGGTTTCTGGCGAACACGCTTGGAAAGGCGGCGCGCGCATCGAGCACCTGAACGCTGCGTTGTCTGGCGACAAAGGCCATGCTCCTGGTCAGGAGGGAATCCCGGCACAAGCCGGTCGTCTGAGCCCTATTCCATGTCTGATTTCCTGACAGTTCCGGAGGCTGCGTGTCTTCATTCTTCGTGTCGTCTCATGGCCGCGATGTGATCCCGGCGGCCGTCGCCGCCCTTCTTTCGACGGCCGCGGCGCCGGCTTTGGCGCAGGAGGCTCATCATGAGGAGGCGGCCGAGGTCGAGGATGTCATCGTCCAGGCCACTCGCTCGGGTCGCCGCATCCAGGACGAGCCGATCCGCGTCGAGGTCATTGGCCGGGAGGAGATCGAGGAAAAGCTGCTGATGACCCCCGGCAGCATCGCCATGCTGGTCAACGAGACCGGCGGGGTTCGGGTGCAGACGACCTCGCCGGCCCTGGGCGCCGCCAGCATCCGCATGCAGGGGATGAGCGGCCGCTACACCCAGCTGCTGGCCGACGGCCTGCCCCTGTACGGCGGTCAGGCCTCGTCGCTCGGCGTGCTGCAGATTCCGCCGACCGACCTGCGCCAGGTCGAGGTGATCAAGGGCGCCGCCTCGGCCCTCTATGGCCCCTCGGCGCTGGGCGGGGTCATCAATCTGGTGTCGCGCCGCCCGGGTGACGAAGCCGAGGTCGAGGTTCTGGCCAATCTCACCAGCCGCGACGGACAGGATCTGACCGCCTACGCCTCGACGCCCTTCAAGGGCGCCTGGGGCCAGTCGCTGGTCGGCGGCTATCACCGTCAGAGCCGTCAGGACCTGGACCGCGACGGCTGGAGCGACATCGCCGCCTATGAGCGCTGGTCCGTGCGTCCGCGCCTGTTCTGGCAGGGTGAGAACGGCGGCGAGGCCTTCGTCACCTTCGGCGCCATGACCGAGACCCGCAGCGGCGGAACCGAGCCGGGCCGCGTTGCGCCCGACGGCCGCCCCTTCGTCCAGGCCCAGGACACCGACCGCTTCGACGCCGGCCTGGTCGCCAGCCTGCCAGTCGGGACCGGCACGCTTCACTTGCGCGCCTCGGCCATGACGCAAGGCCACGATCATCGCTTCGGCGACGTGTTCGAGAAGGACCGGCACGACACGGGTTTTCTGGAAGCCGCCTACGGCTCGGAAATTGGCGCCACGACCTGGCTGGCCGGGGCGGCGGTTCAGGTCGACGGCTATGACAGCCGGACCTTCTCCGGCTTCGACTACACCTACACCGTCCCCGGCGTCTTCGCCCAGGTCGAGCACGAATTCAGCCCCGAACTGACCCTGGCCGGCAGCGCCCGTTTCGACCACCACAGCGAATACGGAGGCCAGGTCAGCCCGCGCCTGTCGCTGCTGTACCGTCCCGGCCGCTGGACGGTGCGCGCCTCGGCGGGGCAGGGCTTCTTCGCCCCCACGCCCTTCGTCGACGTGACCGAGGCGACCGGCTTGTCGCGCCTGCGCCAGCTGGAAGGTCTGAAGGAGGAGGTCGCCCGCACCGCCTCGCTGGACGTCGGCTATCGCCAGGGGCCGATCGAGGCCAGCGTGACCCTGTTCGGCTCGGACCTGGACGACGCCGTGCGCGCGGTGGACGACGGACCGGATCGCATCCGCCTGATCAATGTCGACGGCGTGACCCGCACGCGCGGGTTGGAGGCCCTGCTGCGCTATCGCCGCGCGCCCTTCACCGTGACCGGCAGCTATGTCTTCGTCGACGCGACCGAGCCGCAGGACGACGGCCTGTCGCGCCGCGCTGCGCCCGTCACCCCGCGCCACACCGCCGGCTTCGTCGCCATGTGGGAGGAGCACGACCGGGGCCGTCTGGGGCTGGAGGTCTATTACACCGGCAAGCAGGCGCTGGAGGACAACCCTTACCGCCGCGAAAGCCCCTCCTATCTGGAGGTGGGCCTGTTGGGCGAGATCATCCTGGGCCGCTACAGCCTGTTCGTGAACGCCGAGAACCTGTTGAACGAGCGGGTGACCAGGCATCACCCCCTGTTGTTGCCGCAGCGCGCGAACGACGGCCGCTGGACGACCGAGGCCTGGGGCCCGACCGACGGCTTTACCGTCAACGGCGGGGTGCGCATCCGCTTCGGCGGCGGTCACTGAGGCAAAGGCCGTGGCGGAATCAGTTGGGCGCCTTGCGCCGAGGTTGCCGGAACCTTCCGCCCAGTCGCGCATCCAATGTCTCTGGACGGCAGGAGCGCGGACATGGATGCGTCACGGACGGAGGCTTCAGGGCCGGATTTCAGCCGGGGCGTCCCGATTGCGGACGCGCCGGGGCAGGGGGTTCTAGCGGGTCACGTCGGAGGCGAGCCCGTTCTCCTGGCGCGGCGGGCCGACGGCTTCTGGGCGGTCAGCGCGACCTGCACCCACTACGGCGGTCCCCTGACCGAGGGGCTGGCGGTCGGCGACACCGTGCGCTGCCCTTGGCATCATGCCTGCTTTGACCTGCGCAGCGGCGAAGCCCTGACCGCGCCCGCCATCAGTCCGCTGGACCGCTGGCGCGTCGAGATCGAAGGCGACCTGGTGTTCGTGCGGACGCGAGAGGCCGCCCCCCTTCCTGCAGCGCCCGCGCAAGGGGACCATCCGGGCCGCATCGTCATCGTGGGCGGCGGCGCAGCCGGTTTCGCCGCTGCGGAAATGTTGCGCCGACGGGGCTATCACGGCGTGCTGACTCTGCTGAGCGCGGATTCGGAACCGCCCTGCGACCGGCCCAATCTGTCGAAGGACTATCTGGCCGGGACCGCGCCCGAAGACTGGATTCCGCTCAAGCCGACGGCGTTCTACGCCGATCATGACATTGATCTGCGCCTGGGGTTCGAGGTCGCGCGGCTGGACCTTGAGGCGAAGCAGGCGATCGGGGTGAGCGGCGAACGCATTGGCTACGACGCTCTGCTTCTGGCGACCGGCGCCGAGCCCATCAGGCTGAAGACGCCCGGCTTCGATCGCGAGAACGTCCATGTGCTGCGTTCCCTGGCCGACGCCCGGACCATCATCGCCGCGGCGGATCGGGCGCGACGCGTGGTGATCGTGGGCGCCAGCTTCATTGGCCTGGAGGCTGCCGCGTCACTGCGGACGCGCGGGCTGGAAGTCCACGTCGTCGCCCCGGAAGCCATGCCGCTGGAGCGCATCATGGGGCCGGACCTCGGCGCTTTCGTGAGGAGTTTGCATGAGAGCAGGGGCGTGCGCTTCCACCTCGGCACGACGGCGGTCTCCTTCGACGGCGAGGCCGTGACCCTGGCCGACGGCGCTCGTCTGGACGCGGATTTCGTGGTCCTGGGCGTCGGAGTCCGGCCACGGCTCCAACTGGCCGTCGACGCTGGACTGGCGGTCGACGGCGGGGTGATCGTGGATCGCGGCATGCGCGCCAGTCATCCGGGAATCTACGCCGCCGGGGACATCGCCTGCTATCCGGGACCGACGGCCGACGAGGGCCTGCGCATCGAACACTGGGTCGTGGCCGAACGCCAGGGTCAGGTCGCCGCCCTCAACATGCTGGGCGAAACCCGCGAACTGACTGACGCCCCTTTCTTCTGGAGCCAGCACTACGACCAGGCGATCCGCTACGTCGGCCATGCGCGGGCTTGGGACGCCGTCCGCATCGATGGATCGATCCCGCAGGCCGACGCCACCGTGCGCTTCGAAGCCGCCGACCGCCTCCTCGCCGCGGCCACCCTCGGCCGAGACCTGGAGAGTTTGCGGATCGGAGAGGAACTGAGAGGCTGACAACCGGCCTGCGCGGCGGGGGCCGCCAGCCGGTGAATATCGGCGTGGCGGACAGGGTGGGATTCGAACCCACGGTAGGCTTCCACCTACGGCGGTTTTCAAGACCGCTGCCTTAAACCACTCGGCCACCTGTCCCGCGCGAGTCGGGTCGCGGTCGCTCGTGCATAGCGGCAAGGCGGGCGCGACCCAAGCGGAAAGCGTCAGGCGCGGCGGGCGCTCGTGCGGGTGACCAGCCAGATGCCGCCGCAGACCAGGACGAGGGCGATCAGATAGCTCCAGCGAAGCACGGACTCGCCCAGGAAGACGGCGGACAGGGAGACGCCGAAGACCGGGATCAGGAAGTTGAAGGCCGCGATCAGACCCACGGGGTTGTGCTTCAGCAGCAGACTCCACACCGCGAAGGCGGTGGAGGAAAGCAGGGCGAGATAGAGGAGCAGGGCGCCCGAACCCAGATCCAGGGCCTGCAGATGCGCGCCGCCGGCCATCCCCCCGCCGGTCAGGATCAGGCCGCCGATCAGCAGTTGCCACCCGGTCATGACCATGGGGTCGACGCTGCACGACAGGCGCTTGCCGAAGATGGTGGCCGCCGCCAGCACGAAGGCGGCGATGACCAGGAAGCCTTCGCCCAGGAAGGTGAAGTCAAATCCGAATCCCGTGCCGCCGCCGAGGTTGACCACGACCACGCCCAGGAAACCGATCAAACAGCCCATCGCCTTGCGTCCGTTCAGCCGATCGTCCGCATAGATGAAGTGAGCCAGGACGACGCTGAAGAAGACGACCGTGGCATTCATGATCGACGCCTTGACGCCCGAGGCATGCGCCAGGCCGACGTAGAAGAAGACATACTGGATCGTGGTCTGGGTCAGGCCCAGCAGGGCGACCTCGCCGGCCTGACGGCGGTTCATCGCCAGCACCGGCTTCTTCAACGCCATGGCGACGGTCAGCAGGATCAGCCCCGCCAGGGCGAAGCGCCAACCCGCGAACAGCACTTGGTCTGCGAGATCGGCGGGGCCGATCTGCAGCAGGGCGTAACCACTCTTGATGGCTGGAAAGGCGCTGCCCCACAGCACGCAGCACAGGGTGGCGAGCAGGAAAACCCCGACGCGCGTCTTGTAAGGGGAGGTAGGCAAGGCACTCGATTTCTGACGTCGGGCCGGAGGACCGCCCTAACCGGACGCCA
The DNA here is from genome assembly GCF_003627995.1 of Brevundimonas naejangsanensis. Classification (NCBI taxonomy): domain Bacteria; kingdom Pseudomonadati; phylum Pseudomonadota; class Alphaproteobacteria; order Caulobacterales; family Caulobacteraceae; genus Brevundimonas; species Brevundimonas naejangsanensis. Next base: position 2,638,311 of record NZ_CP032707.1, read on the forward strand.
TACGCGCAAACGGGACGTTAACCAAACCGGAAACCTCCGCCGCTTAGACTGTCCCGGCGTACAGTCGGCTGGAGTAAGAGAACATGTGGGCGAGGCTGCTGAAGGGCGCGATGATCGCCGCCGCCTTCTCGACCCTGGCGGCCTGCGCCAGCCTGGGCGGCAAGGGCGGGGCAGGGCGCGATACGCCCCTGGCCGCCCCGGTCGTGACTGATCCCGCGCCGATCGTTTCGGGCACTATGCGCCCCTATCAGATCCGCGGGCGCTGGTATCATCCGCAGGAACAGCCGAACTACGACGAGGTGGGGCAGGCGTCCTGGTACGGCGGCTATCATCACGGGCGGCCGACATCGACCGGCGAGCGGTTCGACATGAACGCCCTGACCGCCGCTCACAAGACGCTGCCCCTGCCCAGCCTGGTCGAGGTGACGAACCGCGCCAACGGGCGCCGCGTCATCCTGCGCGTCAATGATCGCGGTCCGTTCGTCGATGGGCGGATCATCGACCTGTCGCGCGGAGCCGCTGAGGAACTCGGCCTTCTGAACCAGGGCGTGGGCGAGGTGCGGGTCCGCTATGTCGGCCGCGCGCCGCGCCAGGGTGGGGGCACGGCCCTGCGCCAGGCCGAAGCCGCGACTCCGGTTCAGCCGCAGCCTCCGATGCGTCAGGCCGAGGCGGGACCTCGCCCCTATTATGAGGCGACGACGGCGGCTGCGGCGACGAACAGCTATTGGGTCCAGGCCGGCGCCTTCTCTGACCGTCGCGGCGCCGACCGGGTCGCGCGCCGACTCGGCGACCGAGCCGTGGTTCAGAACATCGATCGCGACGGGCGTCCCCTGTTCCGCGTCGTGGTCGGTCCGTGGCCCGACGCCGGCGCGGCGGAAAGAGCCCGTCAGGCCGTGGTGGCGCGCGGCTTTGACGACGCCCTGTTGATAGGCGGCTGAACGGGCTTGCTTCCGGCGCGCCGCTCGCCATTGTGCGCAGGTGCAGCGAGGCAGATTCATCACTTTCGAAGGCGGCGAGGGGGCCGGCAAGACGACCCAGGCGCGCCTGCTGGTCGAACGCCTGCGCGCGCGCGGTCTCGACGTCGTTCAGACCCGCGAACCGGGCGGATCGCCCGGCGCCGAGGAGATTCGGGGCATCGCCGTCTCGGGCGAGGCGGACCGCTGGTCCCCGCGCACCGAGACCCTGCTGATGTACGCCGCGCGCTCGGACCATCTGGAGCGGACGATTCGGCCTGCCCTTGATGATGGCCGCTGGGTCGTCTGCGACCGCTTCGCCGATTCCAGCCGCGTGTATCAGGGCGCGGGCGGCGGCGCGCCGGAAAGCCTGATCGAGGCGCTGGACGAGGCCGTGGTCAATGGCGACCAGCCGGACCTGACCCTGGTGTTCGACATCCCGGTCGAGGTCGGCCTGGACCGGGCCTTCGGACGCGGTCTGTTCGAAACCCGTTTCGAATCCAAGGGTCTGGCCTTCCATCAGAAGCTGCGCGACGGCTTCCTTGATGTTGCGCGGCGCCACCCCGAGCGCTGCGTGGTCATCGACGCGACCGGCGAGGTCGAGGAGGTCTCGGCGCGGCTGTGGGCCGTGGTGGAGGAGCGGCTGCTTTGAGCGAGCATCCGCGCGACCGTTTCGACCTGATCGCTGACATCCAGGCCGAGGAAGCCTTTCTGGACGCCCTGAACCGCGGGCGGCTGCACCATGCCTGGCTGCTGTGCGGGGTCGAGGGTTCGGGCAAGGCCAGCTTCGCCTATCGCGCTGCGCGTCGCCTGCTGGGCGCCGCGCCGGACCCGTCGCGTGGCCCGCTGGGCGCCGCGCCGCACGACCCGGTCAGCCGATTGGTCTCGGCCCAGGCCCACCCGGACCTGCTGGTGCTTGAGCGCGCGGTCGAAGGCGGCAAGCTGAAGCGGGCCATTTCGGTCGACCAGGCGCGCGGCCTTCCGGAGTTCTTCGCCAAGAGCCCCTCGCAAGCCCCGCACCGCGTCGCCATCATTGATGCGGCGGATGACCTGAATATCAATGCCGCCAACGCCTTGCTGAAGATTCTTGAGGAGCCGCCTGAAAGCGGCGTCCTCTTCCTGGTCACCCATGCGCCGGGCCGTCTGTTGGCCACGATCCGCTCGCGATGCCGCCGCCTGACCTTCCCGGTGTGGTCGGAAGACCGGCTGGCCGAGTTGGTCCGCCAACGCGCCGGCGCATCCGACCATGAAGCCGCCGAGGCCGCGCGCATGGCCGGCGGTTCGCCCGGCGCGGCGCTGGAACTGGCCTCCGGCGCCATGTCCGAGGTCGATCGCATGGCCCGCGCCTGGGTCGATGGCCCCGACGTCGACCGCGCCGAACAACTGGCCGTCGCCGACGGCTTTCGCGGGGCCGAAGGCCAGGCGCGCTTCGAGGCCCTGATGGATCGGCTGATCGCGGCGGTGAAGCGTCGCGCCGTCGAATCCGGCGGCCGCGAGGGCGCGCGCTGGGCCGAGTTGTGGGGACGGCTGTCCGAGCTGCCGGATCGTGCGGTCGGGCTGAATCTTGATAAGGGGGACGTCCTGGCCGGAGCCCTGGCCGACATCGCCCGCACGAAAGCCGCCGCCTGAAATGCTCATCGACAGCCACGTCAACCTTCACGCTCCCCAGTTCGACGAGGATCGCGAAGCGGTGATCGACCGCGCGCGCCAGGCGGGCGTGCGGCTGATGGTCGAGATTTCCGACAAGCTGTCGACCTTCGAGGCGACCCACGCCCTGGCCATGGCCAACGCCGACATCTGGTGCACGGTCGGGGTCCATCCGCACGAGGCCAAGGATTACGCCGACCTGACCGCCGACCGCCTGGTCGAACTGGCGGACCGGCCGCGCGTCATCGGCATTGGCGAATGCGGCCTGGACTTCCACTACGACCTGAGCCCGCGCGACGTGCAGGCGACGGTCTTTCGCCAGCACATCGAGGCGGCGCGCCGCACCGGCCTGCCTCTGGTGATCCACACGCGCGAGGCCGACGCCGTCATGGCCGACATCCTGAGTGAAGAGCACGGACGCGCGCCGTTCAAGCTCCTGATGCACTGCTACACCAGCGGCCTGGAATTGGCTGAAACCGTTATGGAACTGGGCGCCTGGTTCTCGGTTTCCGGCATCGCCACCTTCAAGGCGGCGGAGGAGGTGAGGGAGGTCATCCGTCGCATGCCCGAAGACCGCATCATCGTCGAGACCGATTGCCCCTATCTGGCGCCTGTGCCGCATCGCGGCCGCCGCAACGAGCCCGCCTATGTCGGCCTGGTGCTGGAGAAGCTGGCCGAAATCCGGGGCTGGACGCCGGAACAGGCCGACCGGCTGACGACCGACGCCTTCTTCGACCTGTTCGACCGCATTCCCAGGCCCGCCGAATGAGCGAGCCGGGCGCGCTGGAGGTCGTCATCCTGGGCTGCGGCTCGTCGGGCGGTGTGCCGCGCGGCGACGGCGACTGGGGCGACTGCGACCCGGCCGAGCCCCGCAACCGACGGACCCGATGCTCCATGCTGGCGCGTCGCCACGGTCCGGACGGCCAGACCAATGTGGTGATCGACACCTCGCCCGACTTCCGCCAGCAGATGCTGGCCGCCCGGGTCAGCCACGTCGACGCCGTCCTCTATACCCACGACCACGCCGACCAGACCCACGGGATCGACGACCTGCGCGTCTTCGCCGTCCACGCGCGCCGGCGCATCCCCGCCTGGATGGACGCCGCGACCCAGCACGTCCTGACGCGCCGGTTCGACTACATCTTCGAGAGCCATCACGGCTATCCGGCCATCGTCGAGGCGCACCGCATCCCGCCGCACGGCCAGCCCTGGACGGTGGAAGGGCCCGGCGGCGCCGTTCCGGTCACGACCTTCGACCAGGCCCATGGCCCTATCCGTTCGGTCGGCTATCGCCTGGGGCCGGTCGCCTATTCCAGCGACGTGTCCGACCTGGACGACGCCGCGCTGGAGGCGGTACGCGGCGCTGACCTCTGGATCATCGACGCACTGCGCTACACGCCGCACCCGACCCACGCCCACGTGGACCAGGCCCTGGACTGGATCGCCCGCGCCGAGGTCTCGAAAGCCGTGCTGACCAATTTGCATATTGATCTGGATTACAATGCATTGGCGCGGCGTCTTCCGCCACATGTCGAAGTGGCGTTCGATGGGTGGAGCGGTCGGTTTTCTCTCTAGCGGCAGCCCGATGTCCAAGAGGTCCTTGCTTGTCGCGAAGAGGCTCCGCCGGTGAGACGCCGACGGAGCCTGAATAGATCAATCGTTGCGCTTCACATGGGCGCCGGTCGTCAAACCTACGGAGGCGGAGCCGATCGTTCGGTTCGCCGAGGCCGAGCCGTTGGCTCCGGCGTTGGCCTCTGCACCCCGGCGAGGCTGGGCGGAGGGTTGTTCCGCTTGATCCGCTTGCCCTGAGGCCGCGCCGTCAGCCGAACCATTCAAGGCGTTGTCATCAGCCGAAGCCGCGCCATTGAAGGCGCCTGACGCGTGACCCTGGACCGATCCCGCCGCGGCCCCGGCTGCGCCGCTGGCTGAGCCATAGGCGCCGGCGGCGGCGGAGTTCACGCCCCCGAGGACGCTGGAGGCGGCGCCGCGCGTGCGACCGGCCGCTGCGGCGGCAGTGTGTTCAGCACGCTCGGTCGCCGCTGCGCCTCGCGCGCGGGCCTGTTCAGCGCGGCGCTCGGCTCGCGACAGGGCGCCGCCGGCGCGCTCGCGGATCATCGACCCGTCGACCGAACCGGTCAGGCCGCCCGTCAGGGAGCCCGCGCCGCCCAGATGGCCGCCCAGGCCGCCGACCTGGCCGCCAAGCCCGCCCGTCAGGCCGCCCGATCCGCCCAGAACCTGGGCTTGCGAGGCGCCGGCCAGGGCCAGGCTGAAGGCGACGGCGGCCGTCATCAGGGTCTTCTTCATGGTCGTGTCTCCTGCGTGTCATGGGCTATGCCGCCCTCGCAGGATCCAACGATCCGTGGCCTGGATTTCATCCCGGGCGGAAGATGATTTTCAGCGGTTCAGTCTTCCTTGGGCGCCGAGCGTCGATGGCGCGACCCGTAGATCGGCGCCGACCAGACCGGCGCCATAGACGGGATCACGCCCGCGATCGCCCAGATCCAGAGCCGAGCGGGACAGGGTCTGGACGGCGGTCGCGTCGCCCCCCAGTCCCGTCAACAATCCCGCCACGATAGGCGAGGCGAAGGACGCGCCCCGGACGCTGGTCCAGGTTCCAGCTGGTCCGGCCGCCGCCATGTCGGCGCCGGGGGCGGCGAAGTCGACCTGGGGGCCTCGTCCGGCTTCGGGCAGGACGCGGTTGCGCGCATTGACCGCCGTGACGCCGACGACGCCCTCATAGGACGCCGGATAGAGGGGAGGGGCGGCAGGACCGTCGTTGCCGACCGCGGCCACGACCGTGATCCCCCGCGCCTGGGCGCGTTCGACCGCGCGTTCGACCAGGGCGTTTCGCGGGCCGACCAGGCTGACGTTCACGACCTGCACCCGCTGCTCGACAATCCAGGCAAGGGCCTGGGCGAGCCCAGTCGAAGACCCGCCGGTCGCCTGACCGCCGTAGATGTCGGCGGCCAGCAAGTCTCCGCCCGGATGGGCGCCTGAGAAGGCGTGGCTGCGCCCGACCATGAGGGAAGCGACGGCGGTGCCATGCGCGCCAATCCGGGCCGGACCGGCGAAGCCGCGCTGGGTGATCCGTGAGCCGGTCAGGGCGGGATGGCCCGCGTCGACCCCGGTGTCGATCAGGCCCAGTCGAGCGCTGGAGGCTTGAGGGCCGGGCGAGGCGCGGCCGCCGGCAGGGCGTTCGGCGTCGCGCGCGCCGGCCGGGGAGTAGATGTGATTGAAGGTGACCTCGGCTTGCGAATCCAGATCGCGCAGCTGGGCGACGGCTCCTGCCAGTGATCGGCGGCGCGGCGGCGCGAACACGACGATGGAGAGGTCCAGCGCCTCCAGTCGCTCCTCGCGGATCAGGGTGAAGCCCGCGGCGATCGCCCGTGTTCTGGCGGCGTCCGACAGATCGACCGCAACGATCTCGCCCGTCACCACCGGCCAGCCATTGGGATCGGCCTCCAGCGCTCCGCGGGACCGCCGGATCAACCCTATGGCGCGCGCCGGGGCCCGCAGGGCTTGATCGACGGTCCTCCGCCCCAGGCTATCGACATCATCGACCAGCGGCAGCCGATCCGCGAGGCCTGACGGCAGGTCGGGGACGCGGGGGACCTGCAGTGGCCCGATCTGGGGCCAGGAGGGCGTGGCCGCCGCGAACAGTAGCGCCGCCAGCCCGCCCGCGACCTGGACCTTCAGTCTCGTCACTGCTCTTCAGCTCGCTCTTGCATCGGGTCTCATTCCGCCTGTGTATGCCATGGATGAAACGCCTGGGCTCGGACGTTTCATCCCGCACGGACGAGGAGCGCACGTGGACGATTTTCAGACGGGGCTTGTGGAGCTTCTTCCGCGCCTTCGCCGGTTGGCGCGGGTTCTGCGATCCGGCGATGCGGATGCCCAGGATCTCGTCCAGAAGACGGTCGAGCGGGCGCTGGCGGGGCGTTCGAAATTCAGGGCGGGGACGCGGCTCGACAGTTGGGCCTTCACCATCATGAGGCGGATCGCCATAGACGAGGGGCGCTCGGCCCAGCGCTGGGACCGGGTGGTCTCGCCCGAAAACGAGGCGACGGCGCGTGTGGCCGACGCCGGCCAGGCCGACGAAGACCTGCGCGCGGACGCCTTGGCGGTGCGGCGCGCGATCCAGGCCTTACCGGACGACCAGAAGCACGCCGTCGCACTGGTTCTGGTAGAGGGCCTGTCCTACGCCGAGGCCGCCCACGTCCTGGGCGTGCCGGCCGGAACCCTGACGAGTCGACTGGTGCGCGGGCGCCAGTCGCTGATCCAGACCCTGTCCGCCCAAGGAGTGACGGGATGACCTATGACGATGAAATCCTGATGCGCCGGATCGACGGCGAACTACCGCCCGAGGAGGGCGAGCGCATCGATGCGGCGGCCCGGGCCGATCCCGAGCTGGCCGCGCGACTGGCGGCCATGCGGGGCCTGCGCACGGCGGCGCGCGCGGCCTTCCCCGTCGAGGGCGATCCTCGCGACCAGGCCTTGGCCCGGTTGATCGGCGCGGCGGAGCCGGCGCGGTCGTCTCCACTGGACGGCGTGCGACGCGCGCTCGCCGACGCCTTCGCGCCGCGTCGCGCGGCGCTCTGGGGCGGGCTGGCGACGGCGGCCTTCGTCGGCGGCCTGCTGCTGGCGCCGCTGCTGAGCGGGGAGGGTGAGGAGATGCGAATTCAGTCGGGCGGCGTGCTCGCGGACGCGGGCCTGGTGCGGGTGCTGGACAGTCGGTTGGCGGCGGACGGGGCCGATGCCCAGGGCCGAGCTATCGGTCTGACCTTCCGGGACGGCGAAGGCCGCTGGTGCCGCACCTTCCGGGCGGGCGAAGTCGGCTTGGCCGGACTGGCCTGCCGCCAGGACGACAGCTGGACGATGCAGGCGCTGGCGCCGATGACGCCGGCGACCGGCGAGGTTCGCACGGCCGGCGCCGAGACCCCCGAGGTCATCCTGGCGGCCATCGACGCGACCCTGGCGGGCGAGACCGTCGATGGGGCTGCGGAGGCGCGGGCCAGGGACGCAGGCTGGCGCTAGCCCTGCCCGGACAATCTGAACGAGGCCCTTGCGATCAGACGGGGCTTGTCGTCTGATCTGTCGGCCCGTTGCGCACCGGTCGAACGCGCCAAGGCGCCGCGCGGCAGGAGGGACCGTCCGTGTCCGAGCATGCCGCCGATAATGAACCCGGACCTGCGCCTCACGACCAAGCGCCGGAGCTGACGGCGCCGAAGCCTCCTCCGCCGTTGGAGCGCAGTCGGTTCGGCGGCACGGGACGGCGTCACGAAACCCACATCGACGACGACGCGCCGGTCTCGCGCAGCGACCTCAGCAAGGGACCGGCCGAGTTGGTCGAGGACCGCCAGGCCCATGTGAACTGGGGCGTGGTGGCGATTTCGTCGGTCGTTATCCTCGTTTTTTCGATCTGGACGATCGTCATGCCCGACAGCGCGCGCCTGACGATGAAGACCGTCGTGGATTGGATCGCGACGAACCTGGGCTGGTACTATGTGCTGACCGTCACCATCGTGATCGGCTTCGTGCTCTGGGTCGCCCTTTCCAAGGAGGGCAGCGTGCGCCTGGGCCCGGACCATTCGCGGCCGCAGTACAAACTGGTGACCTGGGTGGCGATGTTGTTCGCGGCCGGCGTGGGCATCGACATGTTGTTCTACTCGGTCACCGGCCCCGTGGTGCAGTACCTCAATCCACCTTCCGGCGAGGGAGGAACCGCCTTCGCGCGGCAGGACGCGGTCATCTGGACGATGTTCCACTATGGCGTCGCCGGCTGGTCCATGTATGCGCTTCTGGGCATGGCGATGGGATATTTCGCCTATCGGTGGGGGATGCCGCTGTCGATCCGGGCAGCCCTCTATCCGCTGTTCGGCAAGCGCGTGCGCGGCGCCTTGGGCGACGGCGTCAGCATCATCGCTCTGGTCGGCACGGTGTTCGGGGTGGCGACCTCGATGGGCATCGGCGTGGTTCTGCTGAGCGTGGGGTTCTCGCTGATCTTCGGGCTCCAGCACGGCCTGGCGCTGCAGATCGCGCTGGTCGCGGTCGCGGTGGCCCTGACCATCGCAGCCACGACGTCGGGCGTGGATCGGGGCATCCGCTGGATCTCCGAGCTGAACCTGTGGAGCGCCGCGGCGATGATGCTCTACATCCTTTTCACCGGGCAGACGGCCTTCCTGCTGAACGCCTTGGTCGAGAATATCGGCCGGTTCTTCTTCACCCTTCCCGAACGCACGCTGCAGACCTTCGCCTATGAACCAGGCGGGGCCGAATGGATGGGCGGCTGGACGCTGTTCTTCTGGGCCTTCTGGATGGCGTGGGGTCCCTTCGTCGGGGTTTTCCTCGCCCGGATTTCTCGCGGACGGACCCTGCGCGAGTTCGTGATCGCGGCGATCACGGCGCCCGTGCTGTGCGACTTCTTCATCGTCTCCCTGTTCGGCAATTCAGCCCTTTACGAGGTGCTTCAGGGCAATGTCGCATTCGCCAGACTGGCGGCGGAAAGCCCTGAGGAAGGCTGGTACGCCCTCCTGGCCATGTTTCCCTGGCCTATGGTTCTGATCGGTCTGGCGACGCTCTCGGGGCTGCTGTTCTACCTGACCAGCGCCAACTCTGGCGCCATGGTGACGTCGAACTTCTCCGCCTCCATCCCCGACCCGTCCCACGATGGGCCGAAATGGCTTCGCATTTTCTGGGCCCTGCTGACCGCCTTGCTGGCCGTGGCGATGTTGCTGGCGGGCGGCGTGAGAACGATGGAGTATGCGACCCTCATCTTCGCCCTGCCGGTGACGATCATCGCCTATTTGGTGATGGCCTCCTTCTACAAGGTGTTGCGGATGGAGCGGGCCGATAGGGAAGGGCAGGTGCTGCGGCGACGCACCATCGCGCCCTCGGGCGGCCACCTGCCCGAACGCTCGTGGAAGCAGCGGCTCGAGCGGCTGCGCGCCTTCCCGTCGCTGCGCCAGGTCGGGCAGTTTCTGGACCGCACGGTGCGACCGGCCCTGGATGACGTCGCCGCCGAATTCCGCGATCAGGGATATGATGTCGAACTGACCGCCGTGCCGGGACCCAGCGGCATTGATGAACCCCTGCTGCGGGTATCCTTGGATCGGTTCCGAGCCTTCCATTATCAGGTTGCCGTCGTCGAGGCGCCGGTGCCGATGTTCAGCGGCCGTATGACCCGGGAAACCGACGTCTATTACCGCCTCGAGGTGTTCACCCAGACGGGGTCGGGCGGCTACGACTTGATGGGGCTCACCAAACAGCAGGTCATCGACGACGTGCTGGAGCGATATGAGGCTCACCTGGCCTTCCTGACCCTGTCGGCCGAGACCGACACCGCTTCCGTGCTCACGCCGCCCATGCCTCCCGCCGGGTAGGCATGGGCGGCGTGTCTTGGCGGCGGCCGGTCTGACGGACCTATCTATACGTTTGGAACCAGCGCGATCACGAGATCTTCGCTATCGAAAAGGCGCTTGATCGGATGTCCATGGTCCGAGCTGTCGACGGCGGCAGCCGCATGGGCGCCAGGCTCAGAGAACCTCTACCCATCCGATATTTTCTTCGCATAATATATCTTAGGCGAAAATCACGTTCCGCCGTTCAAAGGTCGTCCACGCTCGCCTCGGCTGCGGATTGGACCTCCTGCTTCAGCCAGGCCGCGAACGCTCTCGCTGGAGCCGAGGCGCCGGTGCGTTTGGTCAGGACGTGATACGCAAGCTCCGTCGTCAGCGTCCCGTCGGCGAACGGCGCGACGAGGCGGCCGGACGCCAGGTCCTCGGCGACGAAGGCGTATGGCGCCAGAGCCACGCCCTGGCCGTGCGCGGCAGCTTCGATGGCCAGCGCGGTCTGATCGAAGCGCGGCCCTGCTTGGGCGTCGATGATCGTCAGGTCGCGCGCCTTCAGCCAGGCGGCCCAGTCCGGACGCGGTTCTTCCAGTTCGCTGGGGCGCAGATGGATCAGGACGTGGCGCGCCAGGTCGGCGGGTCTGCGCAAGGGATTCTCGCCCGTGATCAGCGATGGAGCGCACACCGGCGTTACGTCGGCCGCCAACAGCCGCTCGGACCGCACGCCCGGATAGTCGCCCCGGCCGTAGCGGACGGCCACATCGACCCGCCCACCGCCGACGTCGGCCAGCCGCATATCGGCCGACATCCAGACCTCGATCTCGGGATGGGCGGCGGAAAAGCGCGCGATGCGCGGGGCCAGCCATTTGGCGGCGAAGGACGGCGGCACGCTGACGGCCAGGGCGTGGCGGCGGTCGGGCCGATAGAGCAGGTCCCCTGCCCGTTTCAGATAGTCGAAGCCGTCGCGCAGCAAGGGATAGAGTTCGGCGCCCAGTTCGGTCAGGGCGAAAATCACGTTCCGCCGTTCAAAGGTCGTCCACGCTCGCCTCGGCTGCGGATTGGACCTCCTGCTTCAGCCAGGCCGCGAACGCTCTCGCTGGAGCCGAGGCGCCGGTGCGTTTGGTCAGGACGTGATACGCAAGCTCCGTCGTCAGCGTCCCGTCGGCGAACGGCGCGACGAGGCGGCCGGACGCCAGGTCCTCGGCGACGAAGGCGTATGGCGCCAGAGCCACGCCCTGGCCGTGCGCGGCAGCTTCGATGGCCAGCGCGGTCTGATCGAAGCGCGGCCCTGCTTGGGCGTCGATGATCGTCAGGTCGCGCGCCTTCAGCCAGGCGGCCCAGTCCGGACGCGGTTCTTCCAGTTCGCTGGGGCGCAGATGGATCAGGACGTGGCGCGCCAGGTCGGCGGGTCTGCGCAAGGGATTCTCGCCCGTGATCAGCGATGGAGCGCACACCGGCGTTACGTCGGCCGCCAACAGCCGCTCGGACCGCACGCCCGGATAGTCGCCCCGGCCGTAGCGGACGGCCACATCGACCCGCCCACCGCCGACGTCGGCCAGCCGCATATCGGCCGACATCCAGACCTCGATCTCGGGATGGGCGGCGGAAAAGCGCGCGATGCGCGGGGCCAGCCATTTGGCGGCGAAGGACGGCGGCACGCTGACGGCCAGGGCGTGGCGGCGGTCGGGCCGATAGAGCAGGTCCCCTGCCCGTTTCAGATAGTCGAAGCCGTCGCGCAGCAAGGGATAGAGTTCGGCGCCCAGTTCGGTCAGGGCGATCTGGCGGCCTTCGCGATGGAACAGGGGCGCGCCCGCGTGTTCTTCCAGGATGCGGATCTGCTGGCTGACGGCGCCGGGCGTGACCGAAAGCTCTTCCGCTGCGCGAGTGATGTTCAGGCGACGCGCGGCGGCCTCGAAGGCCTTGAGGGCGTTGAGCGGCGGAATCCGGGTGTCGGCGGCGAGGTCCTTGCGACGGCTCATCGGCTCATCCAGTCCGGGCTCGGCAGGCCGCGGGCGGCCAGGAAGCCGGGGTCATAGATCTTGCTGGCGTAGCGCTGGCCCGGATCGCACAGCACGGTCACGATGGTGTGGCCAGGTCCCAGGTCGCGCGCCATGCGGATCGCGCCGGCGACGTTGACGCCGCTGGAAGGACCGAGCGACAGCCCCTCCTCCTTCACCAGGTCGAACAGGATGGGCAGGAATTCGGCGTCCTCGATGCGATAGGCGTGATCGACCGACAGGCCTTCCAGGTTGCCGGTGATGCGGTTGACGCCGATGCCCTCGGCGATCGAACTGCCCTCGCCTTTCAGCACGCCCTCGGTGAACCAACTGTAGAGCGAGGCGCCCGGCACGTCGGCCAGGCCGATGCGCACGGCCGGCTGGCGTTCGCGCAGGTAGGCGGCCGTCCCCGCCAGGGTCCCGCCCGAACCGACGGCGCAGATGAAGCCGTCCACGCGGCCGTCGGTCTGTTTCCAGATTTCCGGCCCGGTGCCTTCATAGTGGGTCAGGCGGTTGGCCAGGTTGTCGAACTGATCGGCGTAGAAGGCGCCGTTCGGCTCGCTGGCGTTCAGTTCCTCCGCCAGGCGACGGGAGAAATGGACGAAGTGGTTGGGGCTGCTGAAGGGCGCGGGATCGACCTCGATCAGACGGGCGCCGTGAAGGCGCACCGCGCGCTTCTTCTCTTCCGTCTGGGTGCGCGGCATGACGATGACGACGGGATGGCCCAGCGCCGCCCCGACCAGGGCCAGGCCCACGCCCGTATTGCCCGCCGTGCCCTCGACGATGGTTCCGCCGGGTTTCAGCGCGCCCGAGGCCCGCGCCGCGCGGATGATGCTCAGCGCCGCCCGGTCCTTGATCGACCCGCCGACGTTGAGGAACTCGGCCTTGCCCAGGATCTCGCAGCCCGTCGCCTCCGAGGCGCGCTTGAGGCGCACGAGGGGCGTGTTGCCGATCAGGCCGAGGACGTCAGGGGCGACGATCATGGGACGATGAACCGTGGCGAGGAGGAGGTCTTCCTCTTAGCCACAGTTCAGATTTTCTAACAACCGGCGCCGGCCCGGCGCGGGCTCCGGTCAGATGTGGATGACGCGGCCGTAGGCGTCGAGCGCCGCTTCGTGCATGGCCTCGGACATGGTCGGGTGCGGATAGACGATGCCGTGGATGTCTTCCTCGGTCGCTTCCATGGTGATGGCGGTGACGTAGCCCTGGATCATCTCGGTGACGTCGGCGCCGATCATGTGGGCGCCGATCAGGGCGCCGGTCTTGGCGTCGAAGATGACCTTGACGAAGCCCTCGGTCTCGCCCGCGGCGATGGCCTTGCCGTTCACGCGGAAGGGGAAGCGGCCGATCTTGACCTCGCGGTTCTCGGCGCGGGCCCCCTGCTCCGTCACCCCGACCGAGGCGACCTGCGGCTGGGCGTAGGTGCAGCCGGCGATGGGCGAGTTCACGTTCGGCGTCTTGAAGCCGGCGATGTGCTCGGCGGCGTGGATGCCTTCGTGCGAGGCCTTGTGGGCCAGCCAGGGCGCGGCGGCGCAGTCGCCGATGGCGTAGAGGCCCTTGACGTTGGTCTGGCAGTGGCCGTCGGTCTTGATGTGGCCGCGGTCCAGTTCGACGCCCAGCGCCTCCAGGCCGATGCCGTCGGTGTTGGCGGTGATGCCCACGGCCGAGATGCAGACCTCGGCCTCCAGGCTCTCGGCCTTGCCGCCGATCTCGACGTCGACCTTCACGCCCTGGGCGGTCTTGGAGACCTTCGTCACCTTGGCGCCGACCTTGAACTTGATGCCGCGCTTTTCGAAGCCCTTCTGGGCGGTCTTTGAGATCTCCTCGTCCTCGATCGGCATGATGCGGTCGACGGCTTCGACGACCGTCACCTCGGCGCCCAGGGCGCGATAGAAGCTGGCGAACTCGATGCCGATGGCGCCCGAGCCGATGACGACGAAGGACTTGGGCAGCTTCTTCGGCGCCAGGGCGTCGCGATAGGCCCAGATCTTGTCGCCGTCGGCTTCCAGGCCGATCTGCGGCAGGGCGCGGGCGCGGGCGCCGACGGCCAGCATGACCGTCTTGGCCTCGATGGCGCGCGAGCCGCCGGCCTTCAGGGCCACGACGACCTTGGGCGCAGCGGCGCCTTTCTCGAGCTTGGCCGAGCCCTCGATGACCTCGATCTTGTTCTTCTTCATCAGGAAGCCGACGCCCTGATTCAGTTGCTTGGCCACGCCGCGCGAACGCTGGATGATGGCGTCGAAGTCGAACGACGCGCCCGGGGCCGACAGGCCGTAGTCCTTCAGGTGCGACAGGCTCTCGTACTTCTCGCCCGACTTGAGCAGGGCCTTGGTCGGGATGCAGCCCCAGTTCAGGCAGATGCCGCCCAGGTTCTCGCGCTCGACGATGGCCACCTTCAGGCCCAGCTGGCTGGCGCGGATCGCCGCGACATAGCCGCCGGGGCCCGAACCGATGACGACGAGATCGAATTCAGCAGCCATGGTCAGATCAACTTCTCGATGTCGGCCTTGATGGCCGCGGGTTCAGTCTGGGGCGAATAGCGCGCGACGACGCGGCCTTCGCGGTCGGTCAGGAACTTGGTGAAGTTCCACTTGATGGCGCGGGAGCCGAGGAAGCCCTTCTTCTGCTCCGTCAGCCAGGCGTAGAGCGGATGGCGGGTCGGACCGTTGACCTCGATCTTGTCGAACAAGGGGAAGGTCACATCGAAGTTGGTCGAGCAGAAGGCGGCGATTTCCGCCGCCCTCCCCGGTTCCTGGGCGCCGAACTGGTTGCAGGGAAAGCCCAGCACCTCGAACGGCTTGTCCGCGAACGCCTGATGCAGGGCCTCGAGCGCCTTGTATTGAGGCGTGAAGCCGCATTTCGACGCCGTATTGACGATCAGGAGGGCCTGGCCCCGCCAGTTGTCCAGCGGGACCTCCGCGCCGTTGATGGCGCGGGCGGAGAAGTCATAGACCGAGGTCATGACTTCACCCTCCCCTTACGCCAGCATCGCCACGGGGTCTTCGATCAGCGGCTTGAACGCCTGCAGGAAGCGGGCGCCCGTCGCGCCGTCGACCACGCGGTGATCGCAGGTCAGGGTCACGGTCATGACGGTGGCCGGCACGATCTGGCCGTCCTTGACGACCGGACGTTGCTCGCCGGCGCCCACGCTCATGATGCAGCCCTGGGGCTCATTGATGATCGAGGTGAACTGCTTGATGCCGAACATGCCCAGGTTGGACACCGAGAAGGTGCCGCCCTGGAACTCTTCCGGCTTCAGCTTGCGCTCACGCGCGCGCTTGGCCAGGTCCTTGGACTCGGTCGCGATCTGGGCCAGGCCCTTGGTCTCGGCCTTGCGGATGATCGGGGTGATCAGCCCGCCGTCGATCGCCACCGCCATGGAGACGTCGGCGTTGTGGTGCATGGCAATGCCTTCGGGGGTGTAGGAGGCGTTCGCCTCCGGCACCATCTTCAGGGCCAGGGCCGCGGCCTTGATGACGAAGTCGTTCACCGAGACCTTGATGCCCTGCGGCTCCAGCATCTTGTTCACCTTGGCGCGGACGGCCATCAGCTGGTCGATCTCGCAGTCGATGAACAGCGGGAAGTGCGGCACGTTCTGGATGCTGTCGACCATGCGACGCGCCACGGCCTTCTTCATCCCGTCCAGCGGGATCAGGTCGTAGGTGCCGTCGGCGATGCCCATCTGGGCCAGCGACAGGGCCGGACGCGGCGCGGCGGCGGCGGGCGCTGCGGCAGCCGAGGCGGCCGGCTGGGCGCCGCCCTTGCCTGCGGCTTCCACGTCGCGCTTGACAATGCGGCCGTGCGGGCCGGTGCCCGTGATCGTCTTCAGGTCCAGGCCGGCCTGGGCCGCCAGACGGCGCGCCAGGGGCGAGGAGAAGACGCGGGCGCCGTCAGCGGCCTTCGGCGCGGCCGGAGCCGGTTGGGCTGCGGCCTTGGGAGCCTCCGCCTTCGGCGCTTCGGCCGGGGCGTCCGCCTTCTTGGGCGCGGGCGCGACCGCGTCGCCGGACAGGCGGGCGATCGGGGTGTTGACCTTCACGCTCTCCGTGCCTTCAGGCACCAGGATTTCCAGCACTTCGCCTTCGTCCACGGCTTCGACTTCCATCGTCGCCTTGTCGGTCTCGATCTCGGCGATCACGTCGCCGGCCGACACGGTGTCGCCGACCTTGACGTGCCACTTGGCCAGAACGCCCTCTTCCATCGTCGGCGACAGGGCCGGCATCAGGATGTCGGTCATTGGGCGGTCTCCGTCTGTGCGCTTTCGGCCGCCTTCGCGTGGGCTTTGTCCCAACTGTCGCAGATGGCCTTGAACGCCTGGGCCTGATCCAGGCCGTGATGTTCGGCGTAGGCATGGGAATAGACCCAGGCCATCTCAGCCAGGACAACTCCCATGTTGCCCGGCTCCTGAAGAGCCGGACGAAGGTTCATGAGCGGACCCGACCCGTTCCACCAGACGCGGGCGAGTTCCAGCACCTGGTCTTCCGGCGCGTCGAGGCCTTCCGGAATGGGCAGGGCGCGAGCTTCGAGGGCAGCAACGTCCATCAGGCGTTCCCCACCGGTTGGGTCGCAGGCTCGGCGACAGTGCGGACGTTGTCCGCCTTGATCACGTCGCTGAGCCCTTGGAGGATGCGGTCGTACGCGGCTTTTTCATTGTGGCCGTGACGCACGGCGTAGCCGTGCGCCATGTGGCGGGCGGCGTAGGCCAGCATTTCCCCAAACTTGATGGGGTCGGCGAAGGCGGGTTTGACCGCCATCACCGGCTCGTCCTTGGACCACCACATGCGGAGAAGTTCGACCGCGCCCTCGTCGGCGGCGACGCTCTCCGGCACGGTCAGTTGGAACTCGGCGACCTCGCTCACGCCATCACCTTCTTCACGGCGGCGACGATCTTGTCGACGCCCGGCAGCGACAGGGCTTCCAGATTGGCGGCGTAGGGCAGCGGCACGTCTTCCTGGTGCACGCGCAGCGGCGGGGCGTCCAGGTAGTCGAAGGCGTGCTCGATCACGCGGGCGACCACTTCGGCGCCGACGCCCATCGGACCCCAGCCCTCTTCGGCCGAGACCAGACGGTTGGTCTTCTTGACGCTCTCGACGATGGTCTCGTGATCCAGCGGACGCAGGGTGCGCAGGTCGACGACCTCGACCGAAATGCCTTCCTCGGCCAGCTTTTCAGCGGCCTGCAGGGCGAAGCCGACCATGCGGCTGTGCGCCGTGATGGTCACGTCCGTGCCTTCGCGGCGGACCTTGGCCTTGCCGATCGGCACGATGTAGTCCTCGACGTCCGGCACGTCGAACTCGTGGCCGTACATCATCTCGTGTTCGAGGAAGACGATCGGGTTCGGGTCGCGGATCGCGGCCTTCAGCAGGCCCTTGGCGTCGGCGGCGTCGTAGGGCGCCACGACCTTCAGGCCCGGGATCTGGGCGTACCAGGCGGAATAGTCCTGGCTGTGCTGGGCTGCCACGCGCGAAGCGGCGCCGTTCGGGCCGCGGAACACGATGGGGCAGCCCATCTGGCCGCCCGACATGTAGAGCGTCTTGGCCGCCGAGTTGATGATGTGGTCGATCGCCTGCATGGCGAAGTTCCAGGTCATGAACTCGACGATCGGCTTCAGGCCCGCGAAGGCGGCGCCGACGCCCAGGCCGGCGAAGCCGTGCTCGGTGATCGGGGTGTCGACCACGCGGCGGTCGCCGAATTCCTGCAGCAGGTCGCGGCTGACCTTATAGGCCCCCTGATACTGGGCGACTTCCTCGCCCATCAGGAAGACGTTCTCGTCGCGGCGCATTTCCTCGGCCATGGCGTCGCGCAAGGCGTCGCGGATGGTCGTCTTGACCAGCTTGGCGCCGGCCGGGATTTCCGGATCGCGCAGCTCGACCTTGGGCTTGGCCGGGGCATCGGCAGGCGCGCCCTCAGGCTTGGCCTCAGGGGCGACGGCCGCAGGAGCTTCTGCCTTGGGCGCGGGCGCGGCGGCGCCGTCTTCGCCCGCCAGGCGGGCGATCGGGGTGTTGACCTTCACGCCCTCGGAGCCTTCCGGCACCAGGATCTCCAGCACTTCGCCCTCGTCGACGGCTTCGACTTCCATCGTCGCCTTGTCGGTCTCGATCTCGGCGATCACCTGGCCGGCCGACACGGTGTCGCCCGCCTTGATGTGCCATTTGGTCAGGGTGCCCTCTTCCATCGTGGGAGACAGCGCCGGCATCAGAATGTCCGTCACGTATCAGGCCTCCACGTAGACGTCGGTGTAGAGCTCGGACGGGTCCGGCTCAGGGCTCTCTTGAGCGAATTGCACGGCTTCGGCGACGATGGCCTTCACCTCGTTGTCGATCGCCTTCAGCTCGTCCTCGGTCGCCTTGGCGGCGGCGAGCAGCATCTTGACGTGATCGATGGGGTCGCGGGTCTTCTTGACCTCGTCCACCTCTTCCTTGGTCCGGTACTTGGCCGGGTCGGACATGGAGTGGCCGCGATAGCGGTAGGTCTTGACCTCGAGGATGTAGGGGCCGCCGCCTTCGCGAGCGCGCTTCACGGCGCGGGCCGCGGCGTCGCGCACGGCCAGCACGTCCATGCCGTCGACCTGCTCGCCCGGAATGCCGAAGCTGGCGCCGCGCATGTAGAGCTCGGTCGTGGACGACGAGCGTTCGATGCTCGTGCCCATGGCGTACTGGTTATTCTCGATGATGTAGATGGCCGGCAGCTTCCACAGCTGGGCCATGTTGAAGCTCTCGTACACCTGACCCTGGTTCGAGGCGCCGTCGCCGAAATAGACGAAGCTGACCGAGTCGTCGCCGCGGTACTTGCCCGAGAAGGCCAGGCCCGTGCCCAGCGCCACCTGGGCGCCGACGATGCCGTGGCCGCCGTAGAAGCCGGTCGGCACGTCGAACATGTGCATCGAACCGCCCTTGCCGCGCGCAGAGCCCCCGACGCGGCCGGTCAGTTCGGCCATGACCTCGTTCGGGTCCATGCCCGCGGCCAGCATGTGGCCGTGGTCGCGATAGCCGGTGATGATCTTGTCGTGGCCCTGCTTGACGCTTTCCTGGACCCCGACCGCCACGGCTTCCTGGCCGATGTACAGGTGGCAGAAGCCCCCGATCAGCCCCATGCCGTACAGCTGGCCGGCGCGCTCTTCAAAGCGGCGGATCAGCAGCATCTCGCGATAGAAACGCAGCAGGTCTTCCTTGGAAGCCTGAGGCGTGTTCGGAATTTTATCGCCCGCGCTGGGCGAGGATTTCTGAGCGGCGGCTTTCGCCATCCGGCATCTCCCGGCTTACACCCCGATTTTCAGGGACTCTTATTGTTACGGAAAGGGGCTTTAGCAGCCTTCGTTCCCGAAACGCAAAGCGGCCAGCCAGGCTGTAACAATAGTTCAGGAGGTTCGCGTCGCGTCCAGGTTGTGTGCGACCGGCGTGTTCAGACGCACGACATAGTCGCGCGGGTCGGCAAAACCGATGACCGCCCTCGCCCGCTCCTCCAGCAGGTCCCTGGACAGGCTCTCGGTACGCAGATAGCGGACCCGCACCTCCAGGTCGTGGCGTTGTTCAGACAGGCGGGCCAACTGGGTCTGGCGCTCCGCCAGCAAGGCGTCCCGTTCCGCGCCGCTCAGCAGCCCGCGCTCCCCCGTCAGAGCCTGAACGCCGAGGTAGGCGATCAGGAACAGCAGAAAGAGAGACGGCAGGTAGGGCTTCATCTGCTCGGGCACGGCGGACGCTCCTTCTGAGCGCACATGAACACGGTGACCTATCAGTGAGCGAAAATGCCTAACGAACCGTAGCTTGACCGCAATTGGGAACGCCGCCCCCGAGGATCGGAGGCGGCGTCCAGCACATCTTCGTGAGTTGTGCTTATTTCAGCAGCATGCCGTCGCCGAAGTAGGCGGCCTGGTCGCCCAGCATCTCCTCGATGCGCAGCAGTTGGTTGTACTTCGCCGTCCGATCCGAGCGGGCCAGCGAGCCGGTCTTGATCTGACCGCAGTTGGTGGCCACCGCCAGGTCGGCGATGGTCGAGTCCTCGGTCTCGCCCGAACGGTGCGACATGACGGCGGTGTAGCCGGCGCGGTGCGCCATATCGACGGCGTCCAGCGTCTCGGACAGGGTGCCGATCTGGTTGACCTTGATCAGGATGGAGTTGGCCAGGCCCTCGCCGATGCCCGCGGCCAGGCGACGCGGGTTGGTCACGAACAGATCGTCGCCGACCAGTTGGACGCGGTCGCCCAGGCGGTCCGTCAGCAGCTTCCAGCCGTCGAAATCATCCTCGGCGCAGCCGTCCTCGATCGAGACGATCGGGAAACGTTCGACCAGATCGGCTAGGTAGTTGACCATGCCCTCGGCGTCGAAGGACTTGCCTTCACCGGTCAGCTCATACTTGCCGTTCTTGAAGAACTCGGTCGAGGCGACGTCCAGCGCCAGGTGGAAGTCCTCGCCCGCCAGATAGCCGGCCGCCTGACCCGCCTTGGTGATGAAGGTCAGGGCTTCATCGGCCGACGCCAGGTTCGGGGCGAAGCCGCCCTCGTCGCCGACGTTGGTGTTGTGGCCGGCGTCCTTCAGAGCCTTCTTCAGGGCGTGGAAGATTTCGGCGCCCATGCGCAGGCCTTCCGAGAAGCTCTCGGCGCCCGTCGGCATGATCATGAATTCCTGGATGTCGATCGGGTTGTCGGCGTGGGCGCCGCCGTTGATGATGTTCATCATCGGCGTCGGCAGGATGCGGGCCGAGACGCCGCCGATGTAGCGGTGCAGCGGCAGGCCGGCCGAGATGGCGCTGGCCTTAGCCACGGCCAGGGACACGCCCAGCATGGCGTTGGCGCCCAGACGCGACTTGTTCTCGGTGCCGTCCAGCTCGAGCAGGGCCTCGTCGATGCGGCGCTGGTCCTCGGCGTCCATGCCGGAGAGGGCGTCGAAGATCTCGCCGTTGACGGCGTCGACCGCCTTCTCGACGCCCTTGCCGCCCCACAGGTCCTTGTCGCCGTCGCGCAGTTCGACGGCTTCGTGCGCGCCGGTCGAGGCGCCCGAGGGCACGGCGGCGCGGCCGAAGCTGCCGTCCTCCAGGATCACGTCCACCTCGACCGTCGGATTGCCCCGGCTGTCGAGAATCTGGCGGGCGACGATGTCGGCGATGTCGGTCATGGAAGACGCTCTGTCTTGAAGAAAGGGATGTCGGAGGCGTTTAGCCCGCCCCCGCCAAATCTCCAACCAGCCAGGCGGGGGCCGCCGATGCATGGCCGGATCAGGCGCATCCCTCGACATATTGGATCGATGGGCCGCCGCCCGCGATCCGCACGACGCGGCCGTCGCGGCCGATTTCATATTTCAGGCCCCGTGCGGCCGGACCCGCATGGTCAGGGGTCGTCCAGACGAAGAGATATTCCGCCGGGGCGGCCTCATACTTATGGGGCATGGCCTGGACCTGGTCGCCATAGACGCGACGCACCTCCGCTGCGGCATCGCCGATATTCAGGGCGCGGTTCGTCTCGGCGGCGGCGGGCGGGTCCAGCCAGACGCTGGTCAGAACCCCGCCCTCGACCATGGCCATCACTCCCGCCGGGGCGTCGCGCGGATGGAACAAGGTGCAGGCGGCCGGATCGGGACCGCCGACAGCGTCCGGGCGCGAATCGGGCCCCATGGCCGCCTCGACCTCGGCGCGGCTCATCCCGATCTTCAACGGGCCGAAGCCCTGGGCCGTCAGCTTGTCCGCTGCTGAGACAGGCACGCCGGGCGCGCTTTCAATGGGCGGCGCCGAAACTTGCTGCGGGGGAGAGTCACAGGCCGACAGGGCCAGGACGGCGGCCGGGAACAGGACGGCGAAACGGGTCATGCGGCGTTTCCGAAACAATGAGCGTCGGAGGGGCAACGCAAAAACGGCGCGCGAGAACCTCGCGCGCCGTCAAAATCTCACATCGGACGATGTGAACGCCTTAGTCTTCCTTGGGCGTCAGAACCTGGCGGCCGCGGTACATGCCGGTCTTCAGGTCGACGTGGTGCGGACGACGCAGTTCGCCAGTGTCCTTGTCTTCGACATAGGTGTTGGCGCCCAGGGCGTCGTGAGCACGACGCATGTTGCGACGCGAGGGGGAAGTTTTGCGCTTCGGAACGGCCATGTCCGTCTCAATCTCTAAGTCGGTGCGCCGGTGAGGACGCGAAAACAACAGCGGCGGCCCCCCGATTAAGAGCCGCCACGCGAGGGCGGGCTTATGCATGAAGACGCAACCGATTTCAAGGGTGTCCGTCGGATGACAGACGCTTGATGATCTTCGCCGGATTTCCGGCGATCACGACATCGGATGGGACATCCCTGGTCACGACGGCCCCCGCGCCGATCACGACTCGATCGCCGACCGTCACTCCGGCCAGAACGATGGCGCCGCCGCCGATCCAGACGTCGTCGCCCAGGCGAATCGGACGGGCGCTTTCCACGCCGAATCGCCGCTGCGCCGCGTCTAGCGGGTGTTCCGGCGTCAGCAACTGCACGCCAGGCCCGCACTGGAAGTCGTCGCCGATGCGAATCTCGGCGCAATCCAGGAAGACGCTGTTGGCGTTGACGAAGGCGCGCGCGCCCAGGTGGATATTGTCGCCATAGTCGCAGAAGAAGCCGGGCATGATCGCCGCCGCGCCGTCAGTCGCGTGAACCAGGTCGTTGACCAGGAGGCGCCGCTTTTCGCGATCCGGTTCCTGATTGATTCGCATGGTCAAGCCGACCGCTCGAGCCCGACCCGCCACCAGATCCGCGTCGCCGGGATCATAGGCCAGGCCGGCCAGCATCTTCTCGCGTTCGGTCATGCCGCCTCCAGCAGCGCGTCGGCCACGGCCTCGCCGATGGCCAGGGAACTGGTCAGGCCGGGGCTTTCGATGCCGAACAGGGCCATCAGGCCCTCCAGCCCGTGATTCGCGACGCCGTGCAGCTGGAAGTCCGGCTGGGGCTCGCCCGGTCCGTGCAGCTTGGGGCGGATGCCGGCGTAGTCGGGCGTCAGCCGCTCGACCGTGACGCCAGGCCAGAAGCGGCGGATGTAGCGGGCGAACTCCTCAGCCTTGGCCGGATCGACGGAATAGTCCTCGACCTCGACATAGGCCAGGTCGGGGCCGAACACGCCCTGCCCGCCCAGGTCCTTGCGATAGTGGGTGCCCAGCGCGCCGGGGATCGGCGGCGGATAGATCAAGCGGTTGAACGGCGCGGGGCCTGTCAGGCGGAAATAAACGCCCTTGCCCAGGTGGCGGGCCGGAATGTCGGTAACTGGATAGCCCTCGATCGCCGCCGCGACGCTTTGGGCTGACAGGCCCGGCGCCGTGATCAGAAGGCGGCTGGTCAGGGCGGTCGCCCCCTCCCCGCCGACGCGGATCGTGAAGCCGCCCCCCGGCAGGGCCTCCGCGCCCTCGAACGGCGCCGAGGTCACGACCGAACCGCCGGCGTCCTCGATCTCGCCCTGCAAGGCCAGCATGTAGCCGTGGCTGTCGAACACTCCGCTCTCGGGCGACAGGATGGCGGCGTGGGCGTTCAACTCGGGCTCCAGCGTCCGCGCCTGGACGCCGGACAGATGCTCCAGACCCTCGACGCCGTTGGTCGTCGCCTGCTGGAAGATGGCCTCGATGCGCGGAACCTCGGCTTCTTCGGTCGCCACGACCAGTTTGCCGCACTTCCAGAAGTCGATCTTGTGGCTCTCCAGGAAGGCATAGAGGGCGCGCCGGCCCTGCACGCAGAACTGCGCCTTCAGCGAGCCCGTCGGATAGTAGAGCCCGCCGTGGATGACCTCGGAATTGCGCGAGGACACGCCCTGGCCGATGTGGGGCTCCTTCTCCAGCACCAGCACGGTCATGCCCCGCTTCGCCAGCGCCCGGCCGCAGGCCAGCCCCACAGCCCCCGCGCCCACGACCGTCGCATCGAAGTCGAAAGGCGCACCCATGGTCCTACCTCTTGCCGTAGAGGGCCTTGGCCCGGCCCTCGAAACACTGGATCAGCTTGTCGACCGCCCGGTCGAAATTCGCCTGCAGCATCATGTCCAGCATGCGCGACTTGAAGGCGAAGTCGATCATGAATTCCAGCCGCGTCCCTTCAGGGTGCGGGTGAAACTCCCAGCGGTTCTTCAGGTGCTTGAACGGACCGCGGATCAGGCCGACCTCGACCTTGGGCGCGTGGACGTCGTGACGCACCCAGGTCGCGAACTTCTCGGTCAGGAAGGCGAAACCGACCCCGGCCTCGGCGTCCAGCAGGCGCACGCCCGGCGCCTCCTCCCGCAGGTTCCAGACGCGCATGGCGGTGATCCACGGCACGAACTCGGGATAGGCGCGCACGTCCGCCACCAGGGCGGCGAGCTGTTCCGGCGCATAGGGCAGAATGCGCGTTACGCGATGGAGGGCCAAAGGATCAGCGGCCGTTCCGGGACGACAGCTGAGCCTCGCGCGCCGCCTTCAACCGGGCGAAGTCGTCGCCCGCGTGGTGCGACGAACGCGTCAGCGGCGAGGACGACACCATCAGGAAGCCCTTGGCCCGCGCGATCGCCTCATAAGCCTTGAACTCTTCAGGCGTGACGAAGCGGTCGATCGGGGCGTGCTTGCGCGTCGGCTGGAGGTATTGGCCGATGGTGATGAAGTCGACGCCCGCGGAGCGCATGTCGTCCATCACCTGCATGACCTCTTCCTTGGTCTCGCCCAGGCCGACCATGATGCCCGACTTGGTGAACTGGTTCGGGTCGCGCTCCTTGACCATCTGCAGCAGGCGCAGCGAGTGGAAGTAGCGGGCGCCCGGCCGGATCTTCAGATAGAGGCGCGGAACGGTCTCGAGGTTGTGATTGAAGACGTCGGGCCTGGCGTCGATCATCACCTCGGCCGCGCCGTCCTTGCGCAGGAAGTCGGGCGTCAGGATCTCGATGGTGGTGTTCGGCGCCTGCACGCGGATCTGGCGCACCACTTCAGCGAAGTGGGCGGCGCCGCCGTCCGACACGTCATCGCGGTCCACCGAGGTGATGACGACGTGGTTCAGGCCCATCTGGGCCACGGCCAGACCGACCTTGCCAGGTTCTTCCGGGTCCAGCGGCTGCGGCAAGCCGGTCTTCACGTTGCAGAAGGCGCAGGCCCGCGTGCAGGTGTCGCCCATGATCATCAGGGTGGCGTGCTTCTGGCTCCAGCACTCGCCGATGTTCGGGCACGCCGCCTCTTCGCAAACCGTGACCAAGCCCTTGGAGCGCACGATTTCCTTGGTGGCGTTATACTGGCCCGAGCCGGGCGCCTTGACGCGCAGCCAGTCAGGTTTCTTCAGAACAACCGAATCCGGCCGGTTCTGCTTTTCCGGGTGACGAAGCTCGGACGGCTTCTTCTGCAGGGTGTCGATCAGCGTGACCATCGCCGGCGGTCTGGCTCCTGTTTCTG
Organism: Brevundimonas naejangsanensis; assembly: GCF_003627995.1. NCBI lineage: Bacteria > Pseudomonadati > Pseudomonadota > Alphaproteobacteria > Caulobacterales > Caulobacteraceae > Brevundimonas > Brevundimonas naejangsanensis. The sequence goes on from NZ_CP032707.1 coordinate 2,663,591, forward strand.
ACGGCGGTATGTCGGACTTCCGGCCTTCAAACGCAAGGCACAGTCGGTTTCAGTCCGACAGCGGAACGGTCTCACGCGACGTTACGCATCTTTTCAAGGCGACCTTACGTCACTAGGTTCCGGCCTCCGGTAACCGAGAGAGCCGCTTCAGAGCTCTCCGAAGGAGGACGTGCTTGCTGCGGGCAGCCCTGGACCCCAAGGTCTATGATGAGACTTTGTTCGACGCGCTGATCGATGCGCGCGCCCGCTACGGCGACAAGGAGATTCTGGAGGACCAGGATCGCCACCCCCTGACCTATACCGGCCTGATCCGGGCCGCCTTCGTCCTGGGCCGCAAGATCGCGCGCCTGACCCAGCCGGGCGAGCGCGTCGGCGTGCTGCTGCCGTCCAGCGCGGGCGTGGTGGTGACCTTCTTCGCCCTGCACGCCTTCGGCCGCGTGCCGGTCATGCTGAACTTCACCTCGGGCGAGGCCAATCTGAAGGCGGCGCTGAAGACCGCCGGCGTGAAGAAGATCCTGTCGGCCAAGCGCTTCACTGCCCAGGCCAAGCTGGACGACCTGATGGAGGCCCTGGGCGACGTCGCCGAGGTCATCTGGCTGGACGACATCCGCAAGACCATCGGCCTGGCCGACAAGCTGTACGGCCTCAGCGCCGGGATGGCGCCCAAGCGGTTCCGCGTGAAGACCGCCCCGGATGCGGCGGGCGTGGTCCTGTTCACCTCGGGCAGCTTCGGCGCGCCCAAGGGCGTGGTGCTCAGCCAGAAGAACCTGGTCGCCAACGCGCGCCAGGTCGCGGCCCACATCGACCTGGACCCCGACTGGGTCATGTTCAACCCGCTGCCGACCTTCCACTGCTTCGGCCTGACAGGCGGGGTCATCCTGCCGCTGCTGCAGGGGCTGAAGGCATTTGAATACCCCTCGCCGCTGCACGCCAAGCAGATCACCGACCTGCTGCCCCAGGTGAATGCATCCATCCTGTTCGCCACGGACACCTTCCTGAATCAGTACGCCCGTGTGGCCGAGCCGGGCGACTTCGCCACCTTGAAGTTCGCTGTGGCGGGGGCCGAGAAGGTGCGCGAAGAGACCCGCGCCGCCTTCGACGCCAAGTTCGGCGGCCTGGCCCTGCTGGAAGGCTATGGCGCGACCGAGGCGGCGCCCGTGGTGGCGGTGAACCATCCCGACCGCAACCGGCCCGGCACGGTGGGCCAGATCCTGCCGGGCATGGAATACCGGATCGAGCCGGTCGAGGGCATCGAGGTCGGCGGCCGTCTGTTCCTGCGCGGACCGAACGTGATGGAAGGCTACATCGCGCCGAACGATCCCGACAATCTGGAGCCCCTGGCCGACGGCTGGCACGACACGGGCGACATCGTCGACATCGATTCCGAGGGCTACATCACCATCCTGGGCCGGGCGAAACGCTTCGCCAAGATCGGCGGCGAGATGGTGTCCCTGACGGCGGTCGAGGGCATGGCCGGCGCGGTCTGGCCGACCGGACATCACGCCGTTGTCGCCGTGCCGGACAGCAAGAAGGGCGAGCGCCTGGTCCTGGTCACCGACGCTGTCGACGCCGAGGCCGCCCGGCTGTCCGAATGGGCCCGCGACAATGGCGCGCCCGAGCTGGCCGTGCCGCGCCGGATCGTCAAAATTCCGGCCATCCCCGTGCTGGGCACAGGCAAGACCGACTATGTCGCCATTCAGAAGATGGTCGAGGACGAATTGAGGGCGGCCTGATCGCGATAATGGTGCAAGGAGCGGCTTGCCGTTCGTCGAGCTTGGCATAACCTCCGCAAGATCGCCCTCGTCCGGGGGCGTTGGAACGAGGAGACGACATGGCCCGATCGACATCCCTTTCCGCCTGGGAACCGCACCTTCTCAGCATCCTGCGCATTGTCGCAGGGCTCCTGATCCTGCAGCACGGCGCGCAAAAGATTCTGGGCTTTCCGCCGGGCGGGTCCGGCGGCGGGGTGGACCTTTCGACGCTCGCGGGGTGGTCAGGCCCGATTGAACTGATCGGCGGCGTCTTGATCGTGATCGGCCTGTTCACCCGTCAGGCGGCCTTCGTCCTGTCGGGCTTCACCGCCGTGGCCTACTGGACGGTCCACGCGCCGCAAAGCCCCTACCCCATCAACAACGGCGGGGAGCTGGCGGTCCTCTACTGCTTCGTCTTCCTGTATCTGGTCTTCGCCGGACCGGGGCCGTGGTCTCTCGACAGCGCCTTGCGCGGCGGTCGGCGCCGCTGATGCGCGCGACGCGGCGTTCGGATCAGCCGATCCGGACGCCCGTCATCGAGATCGAGCCGCCCTCGATCACATCGTTGAAGAAGCGCAAGGCCTCGCCCGGCGCCTGCTGGGCGGCGACATAGAGCAGCGGCAGATAGTGCTCGTCCGTGGGTACGCTGAGCTGCGCCTGTTCGGCCAGGTGAACCCAGTCGATCAGGGCCTCGTGGTCGCCCGCCGTGAAGGCGCGCTTGACCGCCTCGTTGAAATCGATGGCCCAGTCGTAAGGCTCGCCGCCCGCCCGCTTCCACGTGCGCAGATTGTGCACGAAGTCGCCCGACCCGGCGACGACCACGCCCTCGTCCCGCAGCGGGCGCAGCCGCTGGGCCAGTTCGTAGTGTCCGCGCGCGTCGATGGTGCGGTCCAGCGACAGCTGCACCACGGGCACGTCGGCGTCCGGCCAGACATGGGCCAGGACGGACCATGTCCCATGGTCCAGTCCCCATTGGGTCGTCTGAACCGCGCCGGTCAGCTCCGCGACCCGGGCCGCCAGCGAAGGCGATCCGGGCGCGGGATACTGCATGGCGTGAAGTTCCGGCGGGAAGCCTCCGAAATCATGGATGGTTTCCGGCCGGTCTTGCGCCGTCACGCCCAGCCCGCGCGTCTCCCAGTGGGCCGAGACCATGACAACGCCCTTGGGCTTGCCGATCTCCTCCCCCAGCGCGCGCCAGGCGTCCGCGAAAGGACCGCCCAGGGCGTTCATGGGAGAGCCGTGGCCAAAGAAAATAGCGGGCTGGCGCATGAGTTTAACCGTGCAGCTTCTTCGCGATTTCCGCGATATGTTTGCCCTGGAAACGGGCGCCGTCCAGCTCGTTCTCGCTGGGCATGCGCGAGCCGTCGCCCTTGGTCAGGGTCGTGGCGCCGTACGGCGTGCCGCCGGTGATCTCGTCCATGGTCATCTGACCCGCGAAGGAATACGGTAGGCCGACCACCACCATGCCCTGGTGCATGAAGTAGTTGTGCAGGCCGCCGAAGGTCGTCTCCTGGCCGCCGTGCTGCGTGGCCGAGGCGCTGAAGGCGCCGCCGACCTTGCCGATCAGCTTGCCCTGAGCCCACAGGCCGCCCGTCTGGTCGAGGAAGGCGCGCATCTGCGAAGCCGCCGTGCCGAAGCGGGTGCCGGCGCCGATGATGATGGCGTCATAGTCGGCCAGTTCGGCCACGGTCGCGATCGGCGCGGCCTGATCCATCTTGTAGCCCGAGTTGCGCGCCAGCTCTTCCGGCACGGTCTCCGGAACACGCTTGATGTCCACCACGGCTCCTTCGACCTGGCGCGCGCCCTCGGCGACGGCTTCGGCCATCGTTTCGATGTGGCCATAGGTCGAGTGATACAGGACGAGAATCTTGGGCATGGACGCTCCGGCAAATCTGAATCGATGCATACAGCAACTGCATCAGTGTCAGATTTAGCGTCATGTTGCAGCGCCGCAAGCCCTCTATGTCAATTTTCTGAACTATTCGCCAGCGGGCAGACCCGCTCATAGAAAGCGTGGTCCGCTGGCGCGGCGGCCCCGCGCATCAACAGAAACCGATGCTCGACCACCATGGCCTGCTGCTCGATGTTCAGCTCAAGCCACTCGCAGCGCTCGTCGATCGAATAGACATAGGCGCCTGGGCCGTCCCCCGCCTTCAGCTTGCCGGTCAACAGATTGACCCCGTTCTGCGCCTGCCAGACATGAACCAGTTCATGAATGAATACCGCCTGAACCCTTAGCGGCGCCTGCGCCAGATCCGGCGGCAATGTCGCTCTGGGCCAGATGATCCAGTCGCGTCCGAACCAGCGCCCCGGCACGAAGGCCCGGTTGAACGGCCACGGCGCGCCGAGGAAGCGGATGTCGTCCAGCCGCAGGTCGCACCCGAACACCTCGCGCGCCAGCGTCGCCTCGGCCTGGGTCAGCGCCCGGATCACCGCCCGACCCATTCCCAATGCCAGGGCTCATACACATAGGGCACGAAGCCGAACCGCCCCGCGTTTCTGACCAGCCAGCGGTAGGCCGGCGTCTGGCTCATGTAGCGGCGGCTGTGCGGATCGGTGGAATCGACGCCCAGCCCGTGCAGGTGGCCGACATAGAGGTCGACCGCCGTGCCCGTCCGATGCGGCGAACAGGCCGCGCGCCGCAAGCCGTCGCAATTGCCCTCGCGCGCGCAGCGAGCCGCATCGGCCTCGGGGTCGCGGAAGGAGGAGAAGATGCGCAGCAGTTCGGGATCGGCGGCGATGTCGGGAACCTCCGCGCGGGCGGCGGCGGCCATCTCGCGATAGGCCTCCAGCACGTCGCGGCGCAGCAGGCGAGTCAGCCGCTCGGCGTGTTCCTCGCCCGTGGTCAGATAGGCCAGGTCCGCGATCGGCGGCGGCTCGGGACATTCGCCCCCCACCCGCGCCATGACGAAGGGGCGCCGCTCCTGCCACAGGCCGCGCAGCACCTGGAAGGTCGCCTGATCGAAGCGTCCGCTGGCCGTCAATCCGAAGCGGGCCTGGAACGCCGCCAACGCCTCGGCGAACCCCGGCGAGGCCGGGTCGCAGGGCGAGCCTACCTCCTGCTGGATCAGGGGCGCATAGGCTTCCCACCCCATTTCCGCAGGACCGAAGGGCGTCCATTCCAGCGCGTAGAGGGAGATGGCGTTGGCCTCGGCCGTTTCGTCCCACGCGCCCGACGCGCGGTCGCAAACCTGGACGGCAGGAATCGGGGCGTCGTCGTTCGCCCAGGCGGTCCCGGCGGCGGACAGGGCCAGGATCGCCGCGACGAATGAAACAGACGCTCTCCACATCCCGCCAGCAGGCCTCAGGACGGAGACCGCCGCAAGCCCCTGTTTGCGTCCTGTCCCCGCCTTCGCGCGCCCGACGAAAACCGGCATGGTGAAGCTGCGGCCGACTCGCGCCGCCTCGGGGTCCTGACCGTATGCGCGCACCCGTCGCCGATCCGCCGCGCCGTTCCAACGTCGTCCTGGCCGCCTTCTCCGGCCCCTGCCTGCCGCTGGCGGCGTTCGGCGTCGCCCTGCCGGTCACCCTGCCCGAGTTCTACGCCACCTTCGTCGGGCTGGAGCTGGGCGTGGTCGCGGGCGTCTTCATGGCGGTGCGGCTGATAGACATCCTGTTCGATCCCCTGATCGGCTGGGGCATGGACAAGACCCGGACGCGGCTGGGCCGCTATCGGCCCTGGATGGCGCTGTCGATCCCGATCCTGATGCTGGCCGCCCTGACGATGTTCGTCACCGTGCAGCCGGGCGCGGGGCCGATCTATCTCTTCGGATGGCTGCTGGTGCTCTACCTCGGCTTCTCGATGGGCACGCTGGGGCAGTTGGGCTGGGCGGCGGTGCTGGCGCCCCAGTACGACCAGCGCAGCCGCGTCTATGGCTGGTGGCAGGTGTTCAACATCATCGGCGTCATCCTGATCCTGGTCCTGCCGACCATTGTGGTGAAGACGGGTATCGGCACTTACGTTGACGGGGTTCGGATCATGGGCTGGGCCATCATCATCGCCCTGCCCCTCACCTTCGGCCTGGCCATGCTGGCCGTGCCCGAGCCGGTCAACGCCGGCGCCCCGCCGCACGGCGGCCCGCGCGCCTATCTGGGCCTGTTCCGGATGAAGACCGTGCGCAAGCTGCTGATCGCCGACCTGCTGCTGGGCATAGCGCCGGGCATCACGGGGTCGCTGCTGTTCTTCTTCTTCGGCCAGATCAAGGGCTACGACCACACCCAGGCGTCGCTGTTCATGCTGATCTACTTCATGGCCGGCCTGGTCGGGGCGCCGTTCTGGGCCTGGTTGGCGACCAGGATCGGCAAGGACCGGACCCTGGCCTTGGCCAGCCTGATCTTCGCCGCCTTCTATGTCGGCGCCACCCTGGTTCCCGGCGGGAACTTCGCCCTGACGGCGGTCGCCATGTTCATCGCCGGCCTGCCCTATGCCGCGGGCCTGTTCCTGCTGCGCGCCATGATGGCGGACGCGGGCGACGAGGTGCGGCTGGAGACGGGCGTGGACCGGACGGGCCTGATGTTCTCCATCCTGTCGGCGATGACCAAGCTGGGCCACGTCTTCGCCCTCATTCCCTATTGGATTCTGGGCCAGATCGGCTTCAAGGCCATGCCGGGGATCGAGGGGAACAGCGACTTCGCCCTGCTGATGCTGCAAATCCTGTTCATCGCCGTGCCGGGCCTGCTACTGGCGGGCGCCGCCTGGGTGTTGCGGGGCTATCCCCTGACGCCCGCGCGACACGATGAAATCCGCGCCGCCCTGGCGCAAAGAGACGCCGGACACGCCTGAATGACCCACCCCGTCGACCGCCTGAAGGACATCATGGTTCGCCTGCGCGACCCGAACGGCGGCTGTCCCTGGGACGTCGAGCAGACCTTCGCCACCATCGCCCCTTACACGATCGAGGAGGCCTATGAAGTCGCCGACGCCATCGAGCGCGGCGACATGGACGAACTCAGGGTCGAGCTGGGCGACCTGCTGTTCCAGGTCGTCTTCCACTCGCGCATGGCCGAGGAAGCCGGGCATTTCCGGCTGGAAGACGTGGCCGAGGCCATGGCCGACAAGCTGATCCGCCGCCATCCGCACGTCTTCGGCGACGAGGCGGCCAAGCCCAGCGGTCCGGCCCAGAAGGCGCGCTGGGAGGACATCAAGGCCGCCGAGCGCCAGGCCAAGGAACAGCACGGCGTGCTGGACGACGTGCCGGTCGGCCTGCCCGCCCTGACCCGCGCCGCCAAGCTGACCAAGCGTGCGGGGCGCGTCGGCTTCGACTGGCCCTCGACCGACGAGGTCTTCGACAAGCTGGCCGAAGAGGTTCAGGAACTGCGCGTCGAGATCGCCGCCGGCGACAAGGAAAAGGCGCGCGAGGAGCTGGGCGACCTGCTGTTCGTCGTCGCCAACCTGGCCCGCAAGCTGGAGCTGGAGCCCGAAGACGCCCTGCGCGCCGCCAACGCCAAATTCGTGCGCCGCTTCGAATTCATCGAGGCCGAACTGAAGAAGGACGGCCGCACGCCCGAACAATCCGACCTGGCCGAAATGGACGCCCTGTGGGACGCGGCCAAGGCGGCGGAGAAGGCATGAAGGGCGGCCCGTTCGACCTCATCATCTTCGACTACGACGGCGTCATCGCCGACAGCGAAGTGCTGAACAATGCGGTGATGGCCGAACTGCTCAGCGAGATCGGCCTGCCGACCACGGTGGACGACGCCCTGGCGACCTATCTGGGCAAGCGTTGGCTGGACTGCGAAGCCATCATTTCGGAACGGCTGGGCGCGCCCTGCCCGCCCGGCGTCCGGGACGAATGGACCCGCCGCTGTCACGACCGCGCCCGACGCGACCTGACCTCAGTGGCGGGTTTCGACGGTTTTCTGGCCGGGCGCGGCGAGCGACGCTGCATCGCCTCGTCCAGCCCGCCTGATTGGATCGAACTGGGCCTGCGCCGTTTCGGCGCCCATGACGCCTTCGCCGGACCGATCTTCAGCGCCGCTGTCCACGTCAGCCGGGGCAAGCCGCATCCCGACCTGTTCCTCTACGCTGCCGACGCGATGAAGGCCTCCCCGGAACGCACCCTGGTGATCGAGGACAGTCCGACCGGCGTCCTGGCGGGCGCGGCGGCGGGCATGACGGTGGTCGGCCTGTGCGCGGGCGGCCATATCCGCGGCGATCACCCGCAAAGCCTGGTCCGGGCTGGGGCGCAGCAGGTGTTCGACAGCTATGCCGACCTGGCCGACTGGATCGCGGATAGCCCTCAAGCGTAGCGCAGTTCCTGCAGGTCGATCTCGCGGATCAGCTTGCGGCCGGTTTCCTCGTCGATCAGGCGCTCGCGGCTCAAACGGACGAGTTCCTGGCGTTCGGCGGCCAGTCCCGCGAGACGCAGGCGGCGTTCGATCTCGTCGGCCCGGCGCGCCTGTTCGGCGGCGTCGGCCTCGGCGCCCGAGCGACTGTCGATGCGGTAGCGATAGACTTCCATGACCCGCGTGGCCGTCTCGGCGTAGAGGTCGGGGTCGGCCTTGCCCTCGGCCATGGCGTGCTGCGCGTCCTCGATGGCGCGGATGGCGGCCCAGGCGGCGGCGACGCGGGATCGGCTTTCGTCTGCCCTGTGGTCGTCCTCGGACGGCAGTTGGACGCCCTTCAGCAGATGCGGCAGGGCCACCGTCGCCAGCACCAGGGAAACGATGATCACCCCCGCCGCCAGGAAGATGGCCAGGTTCCGCGCGGGCAGCAACGACCCGTCGGCCATGAAGAACGGAAGGGTCAGTATCCCCGCCAGGGTGATCGCCCCGCGCACCCCCGCCAGCGACATGACCGCGACCAGACGCACCCCCACCTTGGGCGTCGCGCCGCGCCTCCGTCGGCGGAACAGGGTCAGCTTCAGCGAGGTCCACACCCAGATGAAGCGCAAGGCCGCCAGGGCCGCGACGATGGCCAGGACATAGACCGCCAGCCACCAGACCTCGCGATGCTGGGTGGTGCGGATCACCTCTGCCGCACGGGCCATGATGGAGGGCATCTGCTCGCCCAGGATGACGAAGATCACGCCGTTGGCGACGAATTGCACCGTATCCCAGACCACGGCGCGACGGATGCGCGTCGCCGCCATGGCCGAGCCCTGGCGTTCGGTGAAGCTCATGGTCACGCCCGCCGCCACCGCCGCCAGAATGCCCGAGGCGTGGATGGCTTCGGCGGCCAGATAGGCGGCGAAGGGCATCAGCAGGCTGATCAGGATCTGGCCGCCGACATCCTCGCCCCAGCGGCGGCTGATGAAGGCCTTCACCAGGCCGATGGCCAGGGTGACGCCGACGCCGACCGCCACCCCCGCCAGGGCCAGCCAGGCGAAGGTCCCGAAGGCGCTGGACAGGGAAAAGGCGCCTGTCGTCGCCGCGATCACCGCGACGCGCATGCAGGTCAGGCCGGTCGCGTCGTTCAGCAGCGACTCGCCCTCCAGGATGTGCATCAGCCGCTTGGGGATCGGCGCCCGCCCGGCAATGGCCTGGACCGCGATCGGGTCGGTGGGCGACAGGATGGCCGCCAGGGCGAAGGCCACGGCCAGCGGCATGGCCGGAATCATCCAGTGGATCAGGAAGCCCAGGCCCACGACCGTGAAGACCACCAGCCCCAGCGCCAGCTCGAGAATGACCACTCGGTCCCGGAACAGCGCCTCCTTGGGAATCCGCCACCCGTCGACGAACAGCAGGGGCGGCAGCAACAGCAAGAAGAAGATGTCCGGCTTCAGATCGACGGACTCGCCCGTGATCAGAACCACCCCCGCCCCAAGGGCGATTTGCACCAGCGGCAGGGCGATCCGGGTGATGCGAGCCACCCACCCCGACAGCACCACGGCCAGCAGCAGGAAGAGGATGGTCTCGATCAGGTGCATGACGGGATCAGTCGATCACGTCCGGATACAGCCTTTCAAGCCGTCCCAGGGCGGCGGGGTGCAGGCGCACCGTCAGATGAACCCGACCGTCCTCGTCCGTCTCGCGCCCCGTCACGCGGCCGTTGGCGTAGAGCCAGGCCAGCAGGTCGCCCCGGTGCGGCTCGACCGTCACGCGCGTCTCGGCGTCAGCGTCGATCAGGCCGGCGATGGTTTCGCGCAGGGCCTCGATCCCTTCGCCCGTCCAGGCGGAAACGGCCACGGCCTTGCCGTCTCGGGCGAGGCGCTCGGCCTGGCCGACCACGCTCTCATGGGCGTCAGGCTCCAGCAGGTCGATCTTGTTCCAGACCTCGAGGATGCGGCGCGTCTTGCCCTCGGGCGTCGGGATCTGCTCGAGAACCGCCTCGACGTCCTTGGCCTGGGCGGCGCTGTCGGGCGAGGCGATGTCGCGCACGTGCAGGATCAGATCGGCCTCGCCGACCTCTTCCAGGGTGGCGCGGAAGCTCTCGACCAGTTCGTGCGGCAGGTCGGAGACGAAGCCCACTGTGTCGGCGATGATGGCCGGGCGCCCCTGCGGCAGGCGGATGGTGCGCTGGGTCGTGTCCAGGGTGGCGAACAGCAGGTCCTTGGCCATCACCTCGGCCCCCGTCAGCCGGTTGAACAGCGTCGACTTGCCCGCATTGGTGTAGCCGACCAGGGCGACAGAGGGGAACGGAACCTGTTTGCGCGCCTTGCGATGCAGGCCGCGCGTGCGCCGCACCTCTTCCAGTTCGGCCTTCAGACGGACGATGCGGTCGGCGATCATCCGCCGGTCCAGCTCGATCTGGGTTTCACCCGGGCCGCCGACGCCGCCCGTGCCGCCGCGCTGGCGCTCCAGGTGGGTCCAGGTGCGGACCAGGCGCGAGCGTTCGTATTCCAGCCGCGCCAGCTCGACCTGCAGCCGTCCCTCGCGCGTGCGGGCGCGGCGGCCGAAGATCTCCAGGATCAGGCCGGTTCGGTCGATGACCTTGATGTCCCAGAAGCGTTCCAGGTTGCGCTGCTGCACCGGGGTCAGCTGATCGTCGATGACGACCGCCTCGGCGTCGGCCGCCAGGATCAGGGCCGAGATCTCTTCCAGCTTGCCCCGGCCGATCAGGGTGGCGGGCGTGACGGAGCGCAGGCGCACGATCTCCTGCGCCCGCACGTCGAGGTCCAGCGCCTGGGCCAGGCCCACGGCTTCTTCCAGGCGTTCGGACGCGTGGCGCGCATTGTCGCCGCGACGGTCGGGATGGATGACGACGGCCCGGATCAGCGGGACGGCGTGGTCAATGAGTTTGGAGGTCAATCAGTCTTCTTCGGCGTCGGGCTCGTACAGCTGCACGGGCGCCGACGGCATGATGGTCGAGATGGCGTGCTTATACACCAGCTGCGACTGGCCGTCGCGACGCAGCAGCACACAGAAGTTGTCGAACCAGGTCACGATACCCTGAAGCTTGACCCCGTTCACCAGGAAAATGGTCAGCGGCGTCTTGGTCTTGCGGACGCTGTTCAGGAAGGTGTCCTGAAGGTTCTGTCTCTTGTCTTGCGACATGGCAGGTTGATCCTGTTCTTGGTCTTTTTCATCAGCCGCAGAGGCCGAGGCGGGCGCGCCGCCCGCGTCAGCGACCTTAGCCACGCCCCCGCCGGTGCGGCAACGCCTTAAATGGCCTCGCGGCGCGCCTGTTCCAGATAAAGCTCGCGCAAACGGGTGGCGATGGGCCCCGGCTTGCCCTCGCCGATCCGGGTTCCGTCCAGCGATGTGATCGGCATGACGAAGGAGCTGGCCGCCGTGACGAAGATTTCGCGCGCGCGCTTGGCCTCTTCGACGCTGAAGGCGCGCTCTTCCAGCTCGATCCCCTCAGCCTCGACCAGCTTGAGGATCGCCGCGCGGGTGATGCCGCGCAGGATGTTGGCCTGGGTGTCACGGGTCCGCAGCTTGCCGTTCTCATCCACGATCCAGGCATTGGTCGAGGAGCCCTCGGTCACCATGCCCATGTCGTCGTACAGGATGGCCTCATAGGCGCCGCGCTCGCGCGCCGCCTGCTTGGCCAGGGCGTTGGGCAGCAGGCCGACCGTCTTGATGTCGCAACGGCCCCACCGCATGTCCGGCTGGGTCACGCCGGCCGCGCCCTTGGCGGCCAGGGCCTCCCCCTTGCGCAGGTCGAGCGACTTGGCGGTGACGATGACGCTGGGCGCCACATCCTTGGGGAAGGCGTGGTCGCGGGGGGCGGTGCCGCGCGTGATCTGGATATAGACGAGGCCGTTGCGCACCCGATTGCGGCGGATGGTCTCGCGCAGCACGATGCCCAGGGACTCGGCCGACATCGGAATGTCGATGCGCAGCTCGGTCAGGCTGCGGGCCAGACGGGCTAGGTGGCCCTGATAGTCCGCCAGCCGGCCGTCGAAGACGGACCAGACCTCATAGACGCCGTCGGCGAATTGGAACCCGCGGTCCTCGATGTGGACCACGGCCTGGCCGTGCGGCTGATAAACGCCGTTTACATAGGCGACCCTGGACATCAGGCGCCCTCTCCTTCCTCGTCTCCGCCGCGTGCGGGCGAGACACCCAGCGACTTAAGCTTGCGATGAAGCGCGGACCTCTCCATGCCGATGAAGGCGGCCGTGCGCGAGATGTTTCCGCCGAACCGCATGATCTGGGCCGACAGGTATTCGCGTTCGAACACCTCTCGCGCCTCGCGCAGCGGCAGGGCGATGATGCGGTCGGCCCCCAGCGAGGCCGGGCTGGCCGACGAGGCCACCTCCTGCGGCAGCATGTCGGCGGTTATCGGCTCGTCCGGCCCGCCCGTCGCCAGGATCAGCAGGCGTTCGATGTTGTTGCGCAGCTGGCGCACATTGCCCGGCCAGGGGTGGACCTGGAGCACGGCCAGGGCGTCGTCGGCGATGCGACGGTGCGGCAGGCCCTGGGACGCCGACAGGTTATCGACGAAATATTCGACCAGTTCGGCGATGTCCTCGCGCCGCTCCGACAGGGGCGGCACGCGGATCGGCACCACGTTCAGGCGATGGAACAGATCCTCGCGGAAACGGCCCTCAACGATCTCGGTGCGCAGGTCGCGCGCAGTCGAGGTGACGACCCGCACGTCCACCTGGACGTCCTGTTCGCCGCCGACGCGGCGGAAGCTCTGCTCGACCAGGACGCGCAGGATGCGGCTCTGGCTCTCGCGCGGCATGTCGGCCACGTCGTCCAGATAGAGGGTTCCGTTATGGGCCCGCTCGAAGACGCCGATCTTGCGCGGACGGCCGTCGCCGCCCTCCTCGCCGAAGAGTTCGACGTCCAGGCGCTCGGGGGTCATGCCGGCGGCCGAGATGGCGACGAACTCGCCCTTGGCGCGGGGGCTGGCGTCGTGAATCTGGCGCGCGACCAGCTCCTTGCCCGAACCTGGCGGGCCGGAGATCAGGACGCGGCTGTTGGCGGGCGCCACCTTGGCGATGGTGGTGCGCAGCGCCTGGGCCGCCACCGACTTGCCGATCAGGCCGGTCGGCGTCAGCGTCTGCGCCCGCAGGCGACGGTTCTCGCGCTTCAGCGAAGCCGCCTCCAGCGCGCGTTCGATCACCACCACCAGCCGGTCGGACTTGAACGGCTTCTCGATGAAGTCATAGGCGCCGCGTTTCAGGGCGCTGACCGCCGTCTCGATATTGCCGTGGCCCGAGATCATGACGACCGGCAGGTCCTCATCCAGCTCGCGCACGACATCCAGCAGCTCCAGCCCGTCCAGCCCGCCGCCCTGCATCCAGATATCGAGCACCGCCAGCGACGGCTTGCGCGCCCGGATGGCGGCCAGGGCCTCGTCCGAGTTGGCGGCCGTGCGGACCGAATGGCCCTCGTCCTCGAGCAGGCCGGAGACCAGCTCGCGGATGTCCGCCTCGTCGTCGACGACCAGAATATCGGCACCGGTATTTCGCATGACGCCTCTCTTACTCCGCCGTTCTCGCCGCGCCGGAAGCACGGTGAGCGGCCTTATGGTCCTGGGTCAGGGGGAAGATCAGGCACACGCGCGCGCCCGACAACGTCTCGGCGTCGGCCAGCCTCAGCTCGCCGCCGTGGTCCTCACAGATGCGCTTGACGATGGCCAGGCCGAGGCCCGTGCCCTTCTCACGCGTGGTCACATAGGGCTCGGTCAGCCGGTCGCGATCCTTGGCCGGCAGGCCGACGCCGTCGTCCTCGATGGTGAAGACGGCGCGCCCGTCCTCAACCTCGAGCCGGGCGATGATGCCCAGCGCCTCTTCGACGGTCGGTTGACGCGCGCGCTGCGCGCTGACGGCTTCGCCGGCGTTCTTCAAGATATTCGCCAGGGCCTGGCCGACCATGCGACCGTCGCATTGCAGGATGGCCTCCGGCAAGGGCTCGACCAGGTCCACGCCAATGTCGGGCACAGCCACACGCTGGGCGAACACCGCCTCGCGCAGCATCTCGGCTGGATTCCCGAGCGAGAAGCGCGGCGCGGGCATGCGGGCGAAGGAGGAGAACTCATCCACCATCCGGCCGATGTCGCCGACCTGGCGGATGATGGTTTCGGTGCAGCGGTCGAACACCTCGACGTCGTCGCCCACCCGCTCGCGATAGCGCCGCCGCAGACGCTCGGCCGACAGCTGGATCGGGGTCAGCGGGTTCTTGATCTCATGGGCGATGCGTCGCGCCACGTCGCGCCAGGCGGCGTTGCGCTGGGCCGTGACCAGGCGGGTGATGTCGTCGAAGGTCAGCACCATCTCTCCGCCCTGCCCGCCCTCGATGCGGACCCGCAGGCGCAGGGCCTCGCCGTCGCGGCTGACGTCGATGTCCTCTTCGATATGGGCCTCGCCGCGCTCGGACAGTTCGCCCAGCTCGGGCGCCACCTCGGCGAGCCGCAGCCCCTGCACCTGTTCCGGGTCGAGGCCCAGAAGCTGGCTGGCGCTGTCGTTGATGGCCGAGATGCGCCGCATCCGGTCCAGCCCAATCACCCCCGCGCTGACGCCCGACAGGACGGTCTCGATGAACAGGCTGCGCCCCTGGGCTTCGTCCGAGGCGGTCTTCAACGCGGCCTGTTGAGTCTTGATGTCCTCGGTCATGCGGTTGAAGGCCTGGGACAGGACGATGATCTCGGACGGCGCGCCGGTGTTGTCGACCCGCGCGTCGAGGTCGCCGCCGGCCACCTGATCCGCCGCCTTCACCAGCCGCCCGATCGGCGCCGAGATCGAACTGGCCGCCGACATGGCCAGCCAGACGGCGCCGACGAGGACCAGCAGCGCCGTTTCCAGATAGCTCAGGGCGAAGGCCGCCTGGATGCGAGCCCGGCTCTCTTCCGCGGCCCGATAGGCGGTGATGGATTCCTCGCCGTTCCGCATCCGCTGGATCAGGCCCGGCGCCAGAGGCCGCACGACATAGAGGTAGGCGTCGCCATAGTCCGGCAGCGGATACAGCGCCCTCACCACGTCGGGGTTTTCCGTCACCGTCGTCGGAGCCACCTCGCCCCGCGCCACCGTCTCGAACGCCTCGCGCGGCGGGGCGACATAGGGCGGGGCGCCCGGCCGCTCGCCGCTGGCGAGCACGCGGCCATGGTCATCGAGGATATAGAGGGCCGGATAGCCGAAGAAGTCGCCGATCTGCGACAAGGCGCGGGAGAACTGGAGGCGATTGTCGAACAGGTCGCGCACCCCGCCCAGTTCGGTCGCCATGGTTTCGAGGTCCATCTCCAGCCCGGCGCCGACGTCCGCGACATAGGCGCGGCCGATCTCGGCGCCGTTCTCGACCGCCGAGCGGACGTTGGTGCTGAACCATTGATCCACCCCCCGGTTGACCAGCACGCCGAACACCAGGGCGATCAGGACCGCTGGCACGACCGAGACCAGGGAGAAGAGGGTGACGAACCGCAGGTGCAGCCGCGCGCCCGGATCGTTCCGATTGCGCGTCAGCCGCAGCACCCGGCCTCCGATCACCGCCGCCAGTCCCGCGATCAGCACCAGATTGGCCAGAAGGATAAAGAGAACAGCCTGGCTGGCCGCCGTGCGCGCGTCGCCGCCCGCCGTCGCCCCAGGTGCGATAGCCACCAGCCAGATGGCCGCCGCCGTGACCAGGAAGGCCACGGCGTAGGCGGTCCCGAACAGGGCCCTTGCCCGACCGTCGGCCAGACGCCCCCAGAGCGAGCGCTCTGAGACCTGCTGTTCAACCGGGGCGACAGGCGTGTCCGACATCACGCGACAGCTTTGAACACCTGTGGCCTGTTTTCAACATCGAAGTTGCCTAAATGCGTCACGCCGCACCACAAGTCCGTCAGGGCGGCCTCGACCTCCTCAGGCGTGTCCAGGCGGCACAGGCGGGCCTTGGCCGCGCGGCGCTCGGCCGGGTCGGCGGGCCAGGGCGCCTGCTCGATGTACCAGCCCAGGTGCTTGCGGAACATCTTCAGCCCCAGTGGCAGGCCGTAGAAGACCGCCGACGCGCGCAAATGCTCGATGACGATGGCCAGGCGTTCCTCGCGATCCGGTTCCTCCAGCCGCGTCCCGTCGATCAGGGCGCGTTCCAGGTGCGCCGCCAGCCAGGGCCGGCCATAGACGCCGCGCCCCAGCATCAGGGCGTCCGCCCCGGAACGGGCCAGGGCCTCGCGCGCCTGTTCGGCCGTGATGATGTCGCCGTTGACGATGACCGGAATGGCGACCGCCTGCTTGACCTCGGCCACGGCGTCCCAGTCGGCGACGCCCGTATAGAATTGCTTGCGCGTGCGGCCGTGCACGGTGACGGCGGCGACGCCCAGGTCTTCGGCGCGGCGGGCGAGGTCAGCAGCGTTGTGGCTCGTCTCGTCCCAGCCCAGGCGCATCTTGACGCTGACCGGACGACTGACCGCCTTCACCACGGCCTCCATGATGCTGCAGGCCACGTCCGGCGTGCGCATCAGGGCCGAGCCGCAGGCGGCGCCGGTGACTTCCTTGGCCGGGCAGCCGAAGTTCAGGTCGATGATGTCGGCGCCCGCCGCCTCGGCCATGCGCGCCCCGTCGGCCATGGCGACCGGATCGCCGCCGACCAGCTGGATCACGGTCAGCGGCAGGCCCCCGCCCACGGCGGCGCGCCGCACCACGTCGGGCCGCCCGCGCGCCAGCTCGGCCGAGGCCACCATTTCCGTCGCCACATAGGCGGCGCCGAGGCGCGAGGCCAGCACCCGGAACGGCAGGTCGGTGATCCCGGTCATGGGCGCCATCAGCACCCGCCCCGCGATCCGCACATCGCCAATCTGCAACCCAATCGTCATGGAGTTCCTTAGCGCCGATGGACGCCCCTCTCGTCAAGTGGAACTGGGGCGCTTAGAAGACGGGCATGGGATTCTCAGCGATCGTCGTCGCCGCCGGCTCGGGTTCACGGGCGGGCGGCGCCAAGCAGTGGCGCACGGTCGCCGGACGGCCTGTAGCGCGCTGGTCGGTCGAGGCCTTGCTCGCGGCCGGCGCCCGCGAGGTGGTCGTGGTCATTGCTGCGGACGCCGAAACTCAGGCGCGAGCGGCGCTGGAAGGCCTGACGGGGTGGCGCGCCGTATCGGGCGGCGCCACGCGGGCCGATTCCGTGCGGGCCGGTCTTGGCGCCCTCAACGGCGCTGATGACGAGCCGGTCCTGATCCACGACGCCGCCCGTCCCTTCCTGACCGGCGAGTTGATCGAACGCCTGCTGTCGGGCCTGGCCGACGCGGACGGCGTCCTGCCCGCCCTGCCAGTCGCAGACAGCCTGCGGCGCGGCGGCGAAGGTCGGGTCGTCGGCGCCGTCGACCGGGAGAACCTGTGGCGGGCACAGACGCCCCAGGCTTTCCGCCTCAAGACCATCCGCGACGCCTATGCCGCCTGGCCCAATGACGAAGCCGCCACCGACGAGGCCGCCGTGGTCGAGCGCGCGGGCGGCCGCGTCCGACTGATCCCAGGCGATCCGCGCCTGATGAAACTGACCTATCCCGAGGATTTCGCCATGGCCGAGGCCCTGTCCGTCGCACGCACCACCATCCGCATCGGCCAGGGCTTCGACGTCCACCGCTGGGGCCCGGGCTCGTCGGTCTGGCTGTGCGGGGTCGAGATTCCGCACGACCAGACCCTGATCGGCCACTCCGACGCCGACGCCGGCCTGCACGCCCTGACCGACGCCATCCTGGGGGCCATCGCCGACGGCGACATCGGCGACCACTTCCCGCCCAGCGATCCGCAATGGAAGGGCGCCTCGTCCGACCGATTCCTGGTGTACGCCGCCCAGCGCGTGGCGACGCGCGGCGGGCGCATCATCAATGTCGACGTGACCCTGATCTGCGAACAACCCAAGGTGAAGCCCCATCGCCAGGCCATGCGCGAACGCCTGGCGGCGCTGTTGAACCTGCCGCTCGACGCCGTCAGCGTGAAGGCCACGACCAGCGAGGGCCTGGGTTTCACCGGCCGGGGCGAAGGCCTGGCCGCCCAGGCGGCCGTCTCGATCGAGCTGCCCGCCTAGCTGCTGCCCTAGCTTCTGGGCAGGTCGGCCGAGGCGCGTTCCAGCAAGGACGCAGGGGTTTCTTCGCCCCTCAGTTCCGCAACCCCGACATCCAATTCGACCACGAAGGGCGAACGGTCGCGTCCGGCGTCGAAGGCGGTGCAGGCGATCACCGCCGCGATGCGCTCGGCCGTGGTCCGCGCCGCCGCGTGATCCGTCGCCGGGAGGGCCAGGGCGAAGGTCTCGGGCGACAGGCGGGCGGCCGTGTCCTCGACCCGCACCAGGCGCGACACCATGGCGCCGATCTGGGGCATGGCGCGCTCCAGCCAACCGCCCTGGCGCGCGGCGGCGATCGCTTCATTGGCGGGCACGCGCAAGACGCAGACGGACAGCGGGCGGTTGCGGGCCCGCGCGCCCTTGGCGATGCGAGCCAGGTGAGCGGCGAACAAATCACGGCTGAACAGTCCGGTCTCGGCATCCATCAAGTCGCAACTGCGCACCGCGTCCAGAGCGCGCCTCAGGGCCTGTCGACGGCGATGATTGCGCGCCAGGGCCAGCACCCGTTCCGCCGTCTCCTCTTCCGGCGTGGCGGCGGCGGCGACGTCGGCGAAGCCGCGCCCGAACAGGTCGGCCAGGTCCGGCTGGGTCTCCTCGCGCAGATAAAGCGTCAGGGGAATGTGATAGAGACGGGTGTTCCGCCGCATCCCCGCCGCGATCGACAAGGCCGGCGCGTGGGATCGGTCGCCCCACAGCACGGCGGCGTCGAAGGCTCGCTCATGCAGATAGTCAAAGGCCGTATAGGGCGTCGGCGCCGCCACCGCTTCGGCGCCTGCCGCCGTCAGGGCGTTGGACAGGGCCAGGAAACGGCGGTCCGCGGCTCCCGCCGTCAGAATCTGCAGCGGCGTCTCGCCCGTGTCCGGTTCCGGCAATTCGACGCCATGGGCGGCGAACGTCGCCTGCCGCAGCATGAACTCCTCTTCGGCGACGGCGGCCCGCGTCAATTGCTCCAGCCGCGGAGCCATCTGCAGCGGATGGGGATAGGCCGAAAACACCAGATCGCAGTCGGCCGCGCCGGCCTGGGAGGCCGCGCCGATGCCGAGAATCGACAGATAGCGCGGCGCGGCGCTGTCGCGCAGCCGGCCGAGGGCCCCCTCCCCGATGACGTTCAGATCGACGACGGCCGCATCCACGGGCAGGTCCGATGACGCCAGAAGCGCGGCGTCGAGAGACCGCGCGGTGACGGTTCGCCAGCCCAGTCGGTCCAGTCCTTCACAAAGGGAGCCCAGCTGGTCATCGGCGTCGGCGACGACCAGAACGCGCGGATCGGATTCCAAACACTGTCTCCCTGGCCTGGCCGGCTCGCCCCCGCGACCGCCCCAGACGACGCCATGATACCGGCGCCGACGAGGCCCGCAATGGGCAAGGCCGATCATCAGATGACGACATTGGGACTTCTCTCGTGTCCGCGAATGGGGTTAATCCGCGCCCTTGTTTGACGATCGAGACCCTGGATTGACCTCTACCAACCCGCTCACGGCCCAACCCCGGCTCCTGCTGCGCCTGATGACCCGGGCCTTCAGCCGCAGCTGGGGCCGCGACGTCATGCTGTACACGGGCGGCGTCTCCTTCTTCGCCCTGCTGGCCCTGTTCCCGGCCATCGCCATCCTGATCGGCTTCTACAAGGCGGTGCTGTCGATCGGTCAGGTCAGCGAGCAGGCCGCCGCCCTGGCGGATGTCATCCCCTCGGCGGCGCGAACCCTCTTTCTGAACGAGATCGAGCGGCTGGCCAACGCCTCGGCCCGCACCGTCTCGGCCCAGAGCGCGATCGCCCTGGTCATCGGCGCCTATGCGGCCCACCGAGGGTTCAAGGCCCTGCTGGCCGGGCTCAACCTGATCCATGACGAGACGAACCCCCTGGGGTTCTTCAAGTTCAACCTGCTGGCCTTCCTGGTGGCCCTGGCCGCCTTCGTCCTGTTCACCGTCGTTTCGGGCGCCGTGGTGACCTCGCGCCTGCTGGAGCACGCCCATGCCCCAGGCGGCGCGGGCTGGCTGGTCCTGCCGCTGGACGGCCTGTGGCCCGCCCTGGGCCTGTGGCTCGGGCTGGCCATGCTCTATCGCTACGCCATGGCCCACGCGGATCGCGTCAGCTGGAAGGCGTCGATCACCGGCGGCCTGGTCGCCACCGTCATGTCCAGCTTCTTTTCCTGGCTGTGCGCCATCTACGTCGAGCAGATCGCCCAGTTGGGCGCGACCTACGGCTCGGTCGGCGCCGTGGTGGTGCTGCTGATCTGGCTGTCGTGGAACGTCAACGCCATCTTCTACGGCGGCGCCTTCGCCACCGAGCTGGAGATCGAGTGGAAGTCCCGCGCCGAGCCGGCGCCCGAGGCCCCTTCTGGCTCGGTCGTCAACCTGTCGGAGCGTCGCCAGTCTCGACAGTGATCGCCAGGGCGCCGTCCGTCTCTTCGATCTGAACCACGCGGCCGCCGACCTCCTGCATCAGGAAGGGCACGTCGATCCGCGCCATGGCGTCGGTCGCCAGCAGGATCAGTCGCGCGCCCGCGGGGCGGCCCTCCATGGCCTTGCGCAGACGCAGGCTGGGCACCGGGCATTTGTGGCCCCGCGCGTCCACGACCGTGGGATCGCTCATCGCGACACGGCCTCCAGCAGAAGGCCCAGCGCCGTGCGCACGCTTTCCAGACGGATCGCCTCGCGGCCGATGTCGCCGAAGCGTTTCTCAAGATGAACGACCCGGCCGTCCGCGCCCACGGCGGCGAAATGCACCAGGCCGACAGGCTTGTCCGCCGAGCCGCCGCCCGGTCCCGCGATGCCCGTCACGGACACCGCGACTGAGGCGCGCGAGCGCACCACGGCGCCCTCGGCCATGGCCCGGGCCGTCGGCTCGGACACGGCGCCGAAGCGCGCGAGCACGTCTTCCGAAACGCCCAGCATCTCGACCTTGGCCTCATTGCTGTAGGTGACGAAACCGCGATCCAGAACAGCGGACGAGCCCGCGATCGCCGTCAGCGCCCCGGACACCAGACCGCCGGTGCAGCTCTCGGCGGCGGCGACCATCAGCCCCGCCGCCTTGGCGCGGCCGATCACGGCCTCGGCGGTCGCCTCGATGTCCTGCGGCAACATAGGAATTCGCTCCGTCCTCGAGTCGTCATAGCCTCGCCGAACGGAATCACCCGTCCGACGTCGAAAGCAGCGCATGACCGAACACGTTCTGGCTCCGGCTCATCGCACGGTCGATGCGATAACACCTGCCGCCTTCGCCGTCGCCGTCTTCACCTCGGCCAGCCTGGTTTTCATCGTCCAGCCGATGGCGACCAAGCTGGTGCTGCCGCTGCTGGGCGGGTCGCCGTCGGTGTGGAACACCGCCATGGTCTTCTTCCAGGCGGCCCTGCTGGCGGGCTACCTCTACGCCCACCTGCTGCAGCGCGTGCCGTCGATCCGGGCGCAGGCCCTGATCCATCTGGCGCTGCTGGGCGCGGCCGCGATCTTCCTGCCGCTCGGCGTCACCCAGGCCCTGGGCGAGCCTGATCCCGCAGCGCCGGTCGGTTGGCTGCTCGCGGCCCTGACGCTGTCGGTCGGCGCGCCCTTCGCCATCCTGTCGGCGACCGCGCCCCTGCTACAGGCCTGGTATGCGCGGGTCCGCGCCGGTCGGCCCGACGGCGCCAACCCCTATGTCCTCTACGCCGCCTCCAACCTCGGCAGCTTCCTGGCCCTGCTGGCCTATCCGGCCCTGGTCGAACCCCTCGCCTCTCTGTCGGGCCAGAGAATGGGCTGGACGGCGGGCTATGCCGTCTTCGCCGCCATGGTGGTGGTCCTGGCGATCCTGATGCCGCGCGGCGTTGCCGCCGTGCGCGCCCCTGCCCCGGCCGAGCGCAGCCCAGCCATTCCCTGGCGGCGCAAGATCGTCCTGGTCCTGCTGGCGGCCGCGCCGTCCAGCCTGATGCTGGGCGTCACCGCCCACCTGTCGACCGACGTGGCCTCGGCCCCCTTCCTGTGGGTCGCGCCCCTGGCCCTCTATCTGCTGACCTTCGTCATCGCCTTCCAGGCGAAGCCGTGGATCTCCCTCCCCGTCACCCTGCTGCTACAGGCGACCCTTACCATCATGGTCGCCGGCCTGGTCGGCATGACGACCGGCCACTGGCTGATTCTGCTGGGCCTGCATCTACTCGGCTTCTTCTTCACCGCCCTGATGTGCCACCAGCAGATGGCGGCTCGACGCCCGGCGCCGGATCGGCTGACCGAGTTCTACCTGCTGCTATCGCTGGGCGGCGTGCTGGGCGGGGCGTTCACCGCCCTGATCGCACCGGTCCTGTTCGAGACGGTGCTGGAGTATCCGCTGGTCATGGTCCTGGTCTGCCTGGCCCGTCCCTGGCTGGATGACCGACCGGCCAAGCGCGAAGTCTGGCTGATGACGGCGGGCCTGGCGATCGCCGTCTTCGTCCCCCTGCTGTTCGAGATGCTGCGCTACAACCCGTCGCTGCGCGCGGCCTTCAGCGACCTCGGCCTGACGGCGACGGCCCAGATCATCCTGGGCGCGGCGGCCATCTGCGCCTTCCTGATCCGCGACCGGGTCTTGATGTTCACCGCCGTGGTCGCCGCCATGACGATCTCGGCGCACTACATCGGCCGCGGCTATGACTGGAGCCTGTCCGAGCGCAGCTTCTTCGGCGTCATGCGGGTGGCGATCACGCCGGACCCCAAGATGGGTGGCGACGTCCATGTGCTGATGCACGGCACCACCCTCCACGGCGCCCAGGCGCGCCATCCCGACTTCGCTTGCGCCCCGACCATGTACTACGCCGAGACCACGCCCCTGGGGCAGGCCGCCGAACTGATCCAGGCGCGCGGCTCCGGCGCCGTCATCGGCGTGGTGGGCCAGGGCTCGGGCGCCATGGCGGCCTACAAGCGCGCGTCCGACCGGATGACCTTCTTCGAGATCGACCCCATGGTCGACCGCCTGTCGCGCGATCCGAAGTGGTTCACCTTCATCTCGAACTGCGCCCAAGGGCCGATCCGCACCGTCCTGGGCGACGCGCGGCTGACGCTGAACAAGGAGGCGCCGGGCTCCTACGACCTGCTGGTCATCGACGCCTTCTCGTCAGACGCCGTGCCGACCCATCTGCTGACGCGCGAGGCGATCCAGGGCTATCTGAAGTTGCTGAAGCCGACAGGCGTCGTGGTCCTGCACCTGTCGAACCGCAACCTGGAGATCACCCTGCCCGCCGTCGCCGCCGCGCGTGAACTGGGCGCTGCCGAACTGCATCAGGTCTATATCGAGCATCCCGACACCGCCGTGATGGCCGAGGCCTCGACCGAGGCTCTGGTCATCTCGCCGACGCCCGAAGGCCTGGCCGACTTCAAGGCCGACGGCCGCTGGCGCAAACTGGCTCCGACCGAAGTGCGGCCGTGGACCGACGACTACGTCAACCTGTTCGGCGCCCTGATGCGCAGCATGAGAGGGCGTGCCTGATCGGCGTCATCCCGGAAGCGGCTCAGCCACTACCCGGGACCGCTCAAGACAGTGACCTCGGCCCCTCGGCGGTCCCGGCTCTGCGCGGCTACGCCGCTTGGCCGGGATGACGGCGTTTCGTCACGCTGCGCCCGCCACTCGCGCCAGATCTGCGGTGATGCGTTCGGCGACCTTCAGGCGGTCGTCGGGCGTGGGCCATTCGCCCTTCACCACGATCTTCTGATCCGGCCGGATCTTCCAGAAGGCGTGGTTCTTCTGGATCAGCCCCACCAGCCCCATCGGATTGGGGAAGCTGTTGTTGCGCAGGGTCAGGACCGCGCCCTTGGGCCCGATGTCGATCTTCTCGATGCAGGCCGTGCGGCAGTTGGCCTTGACGCCGACGATCCGAAGCAACTGCTGCGCCTCGTCCGGCAGCGGGCCGAAGCGGTCGATCAGTTCGGCCGCCATGGCCTCGCGATCCTCCATCTTCTCGGCGTCCGACAGGCGACGATAGAGGCTGAGACGAAGATTTAGGTCCGGGACGTAATCCTCTGGAATCAAGACAGCCGCGCCGACGTTGATCGAGGGCGACCAGCCGCGATCCGGCGCCGCCTCGCCCTGCTCGCGCAGTTCGGCGACGGCGTCTTCCAGCATCTGCTGATAGAGTTCGACCCCGACCTCGCGGATGTGGCCCGACTGTTCGTCGCCCAACAGATTGCCGCCGCCGCGCTGGTCCAAGTCGTGGCTGGCCAACTGGAAGCCCGCGCCCAGGTTGTCCAGCGACTGCAGCACCTGCAGCCGCCGTTCGGCCGACAGGCTCAAGGGCTTGGTCGGGTCGGTCGTCAGATAGGCGAAGGCCCGCGCTTTGGACCGGCCGATGCGGCCGCGGATCTGGTGCAACTGCGCGAGGCCGAACATGTCGGCGCGGTGCACGATCAGGGTGTTGGCCGTCGGAATGTCGATGCCGCTCTCGACGATGGTGGTCGAGACCAGCACGTCATACTCCCCGTCGTAGAAGGCGCTCATCACCTCCTCCAACTGGGTCGGGCTCATCTGGCCGTGGCCGACGACGAACTTCACCTCGGGCACCTGCTCGCGCAGGAACCGCTCGATATCCGGCAGGTCCTTCAGGCGCGGCGCGACGTAATAGCCCTGGCCGCCGCGATATTTCTCGCGCAGCAGGGCCTCGCGCACCAGCACCGGGTCCCACGGCGTGACATAGGTCCGCACCGCCAGACGGTCGACCGGCGGGGTGGCGATGATCGACATCTCGCGGATGCCCGACAGCGCCATCTGCAGCGTGCGCGGGATCGGCGTGGCCGTCAGGGTCAGCAGGTGAACGTCGGCCCGCAAGGACTTCAGCTTCTCCTTGTGCTTGACGCCGAAGTGCTGCTCCTCGTCGACGATGACGAGGCCCAGATCCTTGAAGCCGACCTGATCGGCCAGCACGGCGTGGGTGCCGACGACGATCTCGAAGCTGCCGTCCTTCAGACCCGCGCGCGTCTCATTCGCGTCCTTGGCCGTGACCATGCGCGACAGGTGTCGCACCTTGATCGGCCAACCAGCGAAGCGTTCGCTGAAGGTCTTGAAGTGCTGGCGGGCCAGCAGGGTTGTCGGGCAGACGATAGCGACCTGTTGCCCCGTCATGGCCACGACGAAGGCGGCGCGAAGGGCGACCTCCGTCTTGCCGAAGCCGACGTCGCCGCAGATCAGACGATCCATCGGCGTGCCCTTGCCCAGGTCCTCCAGCACGTCGCCGATGGCGTTCAGCTGATCGTCCGTCTCCTCATAGGGAAAGCGGGCGCAGAACTCGTCGAACAGGCCCGCGGGCGGCACGATGGCGTCGGACACCCGCAGCGCCCGCTTGGCGGCCAGGGCGATCAGCCCTTCGGCCATCGCGCGAAGGCGCTCCTTGGCCTTGGCCTTGCGCGCCTGCCAGCCCGCGCTGCCCAGACGGTCCAGCTGAACCCCTTCGGCGTCCGTGCCGTAGCGGGTCAGAAGGTCAATGTTTTCAACCGGCAGATAGAGTTTGCTCTCACCGGCATAGAGGAGTTCGAGGCAGTCGTGCGGCGCCTCCTGAATCTCCAGCGTGCGCAGGCCTTCGTAGCGGCCGATGCCGTGATCCAGGTGCACCACCAGATCACCCGCCGTCAGGGCCGATGCCTCGGCCAGGAAGTTCGACGCCCGCCGCTTGCGCTTGGGCCGCGCCAGGCGGTCGCCCAGGATGTCGGTCTCGGAGATGACAGCCAGGTCGTCGGTTACGAAGCCGTGCTCGACCGGCAGCACCGCGCGCAGATAGAGGCCGTCGGGCGCGCCTTGCACGTCGTCCCAGTCGCGCACCGCCACGACATGCGTCAGGCCATGATCGCCCAACATGGCGGCCAGGCGCTCGGCTGAGCCGTCGGACCAGGAGGCGAACAGGACGCGCTTGCCCTGCCCCTTCAGCGCCTCGGCGTGCTGGGCCACGGCGGCGAACAGGTTGACGCTGTCCTGCGAGCGCTCAGCAGCGAAGCTGCGGCCCAGACGGCCGCCTGCGTCCTCGCCCGAACCGGCGGCCAGCGGCGACAGGCGGCGCACGGCGCGACCGGCCAGGGCGCTGTTCCAGTCGCCTTCGTCGAGATAGAGCCGTTCGGGCGGCAGGGCGCGATAGGCCGACCCGCCCTTGCCGCGCGCCGCCTCCTTGCGCGCCTCATAGGCGTCTACGGTCAGGTTCCAGCGCTCGCCGCGCGCCTGCTCCGCCTGGCTGTCCAGGAAGACCGGCGCCGCGTCCGGCAGATAGTCGAACAGCGTGTCCAGCCGCTCGTAGAACAACGGCAACCAGTGCTCGACGCCCTGACGGCGCGCGCCCTCGCTGACGGCGGCGTACATGGGCTCATCGCCCGGCGCGCCGAACAGGTTCAGATAGCCGCTGCGGAAACGCGAGATGGCGTCCGCGTCCAGCAGCACCTCGGACACCGGCGACAGGGAGACGGCCTTCAGCTGGCGCGTCGAGCGTTGCGTCTCGGGGTCGAAGGCGCGGATCGATTCCAGCTCCGAGCCGAACATGTCGAGGCGGACCGGCTCCTCGAAGCCCGGCGGGAAGACGTCGATCACCCCGCCGCGCACGGCGTACTCGCCGCGCTCCGACACGGTGGAGGCCCGCACATAGCCGTTGGCGGCGACGTAGCGCTCCAGCGCGTCGGTATCCAGATCGGCGCCGACCTTGGCCGCGAATCCGGCGCCGGTCACGGCGTTGCGAGGGGGCGTGCGCTGGGCGGCGGCCGCCACGGTTGCGACCACCAGCAGCGGCGTCCTGTCCGTCGGGTCGCGCGTGGCCAGCCGGGTCAGGGTCGCCATGCGCTGGGCCGCAACCGAGGCCGTCGGGCTCAGCCGGTCATAAGGCAGGCAATCCCACGACGGATATTCAAGAACTTCAACATCCTTGGCGAAAAAGCGGAACGCCTGGATGAAGTTGCCCGTGCGCTGATAGTCGCGCGCGACGAACAGGGCCGTCCCGCCCTGGGCCTTGATGCGTTCGGCGACGATGAGGGCGTCCAGCCCCTCCGGCGCGCCGCCCAGTTCGACGTCCGTCCGCACGGGCCCCGCGTCCATCAGCCGATGCCCTTGGCCACTTCGGCCGCGACGTGTTCACGCATGAAGACGCGGATGCGCGCCAGCATGGGGCCGTCGAACTCGGGCGGGGTCGGCTCGCGCTCGATGATCCAGGCGTAGAGGTATTGATCCTCTTCATCCAGCAGGGTCTCGAGTTCGGTCAGCTCGTCATCGCTCAGCGTCGGCGCCACCTGGTCGACGAAGGGCCCCAGCACCATGTCGGCCTCGCGAAAGCCCCGGCGCCAGGCGCGGAAGGCGAGACGCCCGAGGCGCGTCTTGCGGTCGTCGGTGTTCTGGGCGTCCTCGGGACGTGCGTCGATATCGGCCACGCGGTTTCCTTGCCTGTCCGTTCACTTCGGTAAGAGGCGGATCAGATAGCGTTCCAGACGCCGCTTCGCCAGCTATGCTGTCCAATGATGAGGCCCGAGATTCTCTTTCCCCTGTTCGCGGACGTCACCACGCTGAAAGGCGTGGGGCCGCGCAGCGCGCCCCTGGTGCAGAAGGTGGCGGGCCCGCTGGTGCGCGACGTGCTGTTCCTGTCGCCCAGCGGGGTGATCCAGCGCCGCCGCACCACGGCGATGGAGGCCGTCGACGGCGAGATCGGCGTCTTCGAGGTCGTGATCGACCGCCTGATTCCGCCGCACAAGCACGGCGCGCCGATAAAGGTGCGCGCCATCGACGAGACGGGCTTCGTCCACCTGATCTGGTTCGCCGGCTCGCCGCGCCATATCGAGAGCCTGGCCCCGCGCGGCGCGCGGCGGCTGGTGACGGGCAAGGTCGAGCGCTTCAACAACGAAGTCCAGATCGCCCACCCCGACTACATCCTGCCGATCGAGAAGGCGGACGAGATTCCGCTGTCCGAACCCGTCTATCCGGCGACGCAGGGGCTGACCTCGCGCCAGATCCGCAAACTGGCGCAGGGCGCGCTGGCCCTCGCGCCCGAGCTTCCCGAGTGGCAGGAACCGAACTGGCTGGCGGCGCGGCGCTGGGCCGGCTGGCGCGCGGCGCTGGAGACCCTGCACGCCCCGACCAACGAGGCCGACCTGACGCCGGACGCCGCCGTGCGCCAGCGCCTGGCCTATGACGAGCTGTTCGCGCACCAGTTGGCCCTGGCGCGCCGCCGTCGCGCCCGCCAGATCACGCCCGCCGCCCGCATCGCGCCGGGCGAGGCGTCCGCCCGCCTGCTGTCCGCCCTGCCCTTCGCCCTGACCGGGGCTCAGCAACAGGCCGTCGCCGAAATCCGCGCCGACCTGGCGTCCGGCGAGCAGATGGGGCGGCTGCTTCAGGGCGACGTCGGCTCGGGCAAGACGGCGGTCGCGGCCCTGGCCCTGGCCGATGCGGCCTCCAGCGGCCTTCAGTCCGCCCTGATGGCGCCGACCGAGATTCTGGCGCGCCAGCATCACGACAAGCTGTCGCCCCTGCTGGATCAGGCGGGCGTGCGCAGCCTGCTGCTGACCGGACGCGACACAGTTGCCGAGCGGCGCGGCAAGCTGGCGGCCCTGGCCTCGGGCGAGGTTCAGGTCGCCATCGGCACCCATGCCCTGTTCCAGGACGCCGTGTGCTTCGACCGCCTAGCCCTGGCCGTCATCGACGAGCAGCACCGCTTCGGCGTGCGCGAGCGCCAGCGGCTGCAGGCCAAGGGCGACCCGCGCCTGGGCGGCGTCCACCTGCTGACCATGTCGGCGACGCCCATCCCCCGCACGCTGGAGCTGACGCAGTACGGCGAACTGGAGGTCAGCCGCCTGATGGAGAAGCCGCCCGGCCGCACGCCTGTCACCACGGCCGTCCTGCCGCTGGCGCGCATCGGCGAGGTGGCGAAGCGGCTGAAGTCGGCGGTCGAGGCAGGTGCCCAGGCCTACTGGATCTGTCCTCTGGTGGCGGAATCCGAAGCCATCGACCTGGCCGCCGCCGAGGATCGGGCCGAGGACCTGCGCAAGCTGCTGGGAACGGAGGTCGGCCTGGCCCACGGCCAGATGCCCGGCGCCGAGCGCGAGGCGGTGATGGCCGAGTTCGCAAATGGTCGCCTGCCCGTCCTCGTCGCCACGACCGTGGTCGAGGTCGGCGTCGACGTGCCCAACGCCTCCATCATGGTAATCGAGCACGCTGACCGCTTCGGTCTGGCGCAGCTTCACCAGTTGCGCGGGCGCGTGGGGCGCGGCGCCAAGGCCAGCTCCTGCATCCTGCTGTATGGCGGCGAGGACGGCGGGCTGGGCGAAACGGCGAAGGAACGGCTGGAGACCCTGCGCCGCACCGAGGACGGCTTCGTCATCGCCGAAGAAGACTTCCGCCTGCGCGGCGGCGGCGACCCGCTGGGCCTGAAGCAGAGCGGCTTCCCGGCCTATCGCTTCGCCGATCCGATCCGGCATCGCTCCCTGTTGCTGGCGGCGGCGGACGACGCCCGCCTGCTACTGGGCCGCGATCCCGAGCTGGCCAGCGAGCGCGGTCAGGCCGTGCGCCTGCTGGAAGCCCTGTTCGACTGGAAAAACGAACGCCCCTCAGCGGACTGAGGGGCGTCGAAAAAACTCGGCGATGTTCGAGCGATCAGCCCGCGCTGCGGGCGATGCGCTCGACTTCCTTGCGCACCTGGGCCTCGACGATGGCCGGCAGGTTGGCGTCCAGCCAGTCCTTCAGCATCGGGCGCAACATCTCGCGGACCATGGCCTCGACGGTGTTGCCGCTCATGAAGGGCATGTCGCCCGTGGCGGCGACAGGCGCCGGTTCCGGCTTCTGGAAAGTGGCCGCCAATCCAGCGAAGGCCGAGGCGGCGCTGGCGGCGGCGGTCTCGCCGACCAGGGCGTCCGTCTCCGGCGCGGCGGCGAACGGTTCCGGCTGCGGTGCGGGTTCAGGCTCAGCAGGGAACGGGGCGGCGTCCGCCACGTCCAGGTCGCCGATGGCTTCGGCGGCCGGCGCCTTATACGGCTCCGTCAGCTCCAGCACCTCGTCCTCGGCAGCGACCGGCTCAGGTTCGGCGACGACGGGCTCGGGCTCAGGCGCCGCTTCGGCCGCCGGGGCCGTTTCGGCCGGGGCGTCGTCTTCAGAGATGATCCGGCGAATCGACGCCAGAATCTCTTCCATCGTCGGTTCCTGGGCGGCTTGTTCGGTCATGTCGGAACCTCAACCTCGGCGCTCGAACGGGGACGATCGCCAACCGATACGGACTGGGCAGGCGACGACGGGGGCCGGGAGCAACAGACTCGCCTCCCCCTTGAATCCTGTCGTCGCATCAACGCCCGCCGGAATCAACGGACGTTTTGGCGTCGAGCCCTCAGGCCTGGGGAGCGGTGCGGACGACCTCGCCCTTCAACTGGCGGTCGACCGGGGCGTCCTCGGCGTCCGCCGCCGGGGTCGTGGGCGGCGCGGCGATGCGGTCGATCGCCTCGATCACGCCATCCCAAGGCAGGGCGCCGCGGTTGCGAACGGCGCGATAGTTGTCCGCCGGGTCATAGGCTTCGATCGTCGGATCCAGGTTGGGACCGCCCAGACGGCCCATGGCCGCCAGCAGCTGGGCCTGGGCCACGTATTCATTGCGGCGGGCGCTCGCCAGGGCCACTTCGGCGTTGCGCAGCTCCAGCTCCTGGTTCAGCACGTCCAGAGTGGTGCGCAGACCCACCTGGGCCTCCTGGCGCACGCCTTCGGCGGCCACCGAGGCGGCGCGGACCGCCTGTTCTCCGGCCTGGACGCTTGAACGGGCCGAGGCGCTCTGGGCATAGGCCGAGCTGACCGATTGCAGCACGGTGCGGCGTTCGCCCTCGACGTTGATCTGGGCCGCGTTGGCGCGCTCCAGGGCCTGGGCCACACGCGACCGGTTCAGGCCGCCGGTGAACAGGGGCACGGAGACGGTGGCCCCGGCCGTGAAACTGGTGCGGTCGCCCAGATCGAAGCCCGACAGATCATTGGCCGTGCCGCCGTAGGAGGCGTTCAGGCGCGCCGACGGCAGGTATTCGGCGCGGGCCGCCGCCACATTGGCCTCGGCCGCCTTCTGGACGTAGAGGGCCGACAGGACGCCGGGGTTCTCGGCCAGGCCCACGTCCATGGCGCTGTCGAAGTTCGACGGCAGGCCGGGCAGGACCGGCAGGGTCTGCAGATTGGCCGGCGCCTGGCCCACCACGGCGGCGTAGGCCGCTCGCGACACCGAAAGCTGCGCCTGGGCGCTGGCCAGGTCAGCCTCGGACTGAGCCAGACGCGCCTCGGACTGGGCCACGTCGGTGCGGGTGATCTCGCCGACCTCGAAACGAGCGTTGGATTCGTCCAGCTGGCGACGCAGGACGGCCAGGTTCTCCTGGCGGATGCGCAGGATCTCCAGGTCGCGCACCACGTCGGCATAGGCCTGGATGACCGACACCATGACCTGCTGCTCGACCTCGCGCAGGTTCTCGCGTCCGGCCAGGACATTGGCCTCGGCCGCGGCGATACCATGCGACACGCGCCCCGCGGTCCACAGGTTCTGGCTCAGGTTGACGCTGGCGCTGGCGCCGTCGCGCTCCACCGTGCCGCCCGACGTGCTGCTGCTCGCCGGCAGGGTCCCGGTCGCATCGGCCACGCCGTCGCCGTTGGTGTCGATCGGGAAGGTCCGCGCCTGGGTGGTCGTCGTCACCTGGTCGGTGCGCGAGCGGCTGTAGTCGACGCCGGCCGAGGCGTTGATCGTCGGACGCAGTCCCGCGCGCGCCTGGACGATGCTCTCGTCCAGCGCCCGCTGATTCGCTCGCTGGGCCAGCAGGGACGGATTGGTCCGATAGGCCAGGCCGATGGCTTCCTGCAGCGTCTCCGCAAAGGAGGGCGTCGCCCCCATCGTCAATGCGACCAGTGCGACCGAAGCGAGCGCGCGCGAGCGTTTCAACATGAACCTGTCCCTGCCTGACGCCCCCATCCGGCGCGCCTGTAGTGCCTTATAGCGGCATAGTTGGAAGCTAGCTTCGCCAGACGCCAGTTAAGTTTTTTTCACGCAGCACGGCGCCGCTTCCGTCGCCGGGCAAAGGCTTAAAGCGCAAACGCCGGGGCCGGGACCATTTCCGTCAGCAGATCGGGGGCCGCGTCGAACAGTTCGCGACGCGACACGCCCTCGCGTCCCCGCACATAGAGGACCGCCGTGCCGCTGGCGCCCTTGCGCTCCACCACGGCCAGGCGGCCGCCAGGACGCAGGGCCGTCAGCCAGGCCTCGGGACGCTCGGTCACCGCGCCCTCGCTGACGATGAGGTCGTAACCTTCGCCCTGGGGCTGCGTCAGCGGCGCAACCACGGTTTCGACGCCGGCCTCGGCCAGGGCAGCGCCCGCCACCTCGAACACGGCCGCGTCCGATTCCTGCGCCGTCACCTTCAGACCCAGGCGCGCCAAGACGGCGGCGGCGTAGGGGCCGGCCACGGCCAGGGCGGTCTCGCCGGCGCGGGCGTCCACGCCCTGCAGCAGCTTGGCCACATCGCGCGGCAGCATCAGGCGACGCTCGCCCGCGATCTCGGGTTCGACGTCGGCATAGGCCGAGAAGGCGCGGTCGGCGGCGCAGAATCGTTCGCGCTCCACGGCTCCGATGGCGGCCTGCAGATCACGGTCGGTGACGTCATTCACGCGGACTTGGGTGTCCAGCATCACCTTGCGGGCGGCGGCGAAATCCATGATGCGAGGTCCTTCAGGTCGGCTTAAGCGAAGAAATGTGCCGCGCTTATAGGTCCGTGCGTTGCAGCGGACAATCCGATCTGATAGCTGACGGCCCTCGCGATGGCGGGGCCCCCGAATAAAGGGGCCGCGGCCTGATGGCGGAGTGGTGACGCAGAGGACTGCAAATCCTTGCACCCGGGTTCGATTCCCGGTCAGGCCTCCATCGCGCTAAACGCCGAGAAAGCCGCCCTTCGGGGCGGCTTTCTTGCTTTTCAGCCCTCGCTTGCCGTCGTCGTCAGGTGATGCAGGGCCACGGCGCTGGTCGCCGCCACGTTCAGCGAATCGAATCCGCCCGCCATGCGGATGCCCACTGGACGGCAGCGCGCGATGATCTCGCGCGGCAGCCCCGGCCCTTCGCTGCCGAGCAGGACAGCCGTGCGCCGCCCCGCCTGCAGTTCCGCCAGCGTCTGTTCGGCCGAAGGCGTCAGCGCCAGCACGTCGAATTCCCTGCCCTGCAACAGATCGACCATGGCCTCGGCGGTCAGGCCGGTCGCCATGGGGGTCCGCAGCACCGCGCCCACCGAGACGCGGATGGCCTTGCGATAGAAGGGATCGCAGCAGGTCCGATCCAGCAGCACGGCCCCTGCGCCGAAGGCGGCCGCGTTGCGGAACAGGCCGCCGATGTTGTCATGGTTGCCGATGCCGCAGGCCGCGACCACCACGGCCCGCTCCGGCAAGCCGTCCAGCAAGGCGCCCGCATCGACCGGCTCGGGCTTGCGCCCCAGCGCCAGAATGCCCCGATGCAGGTCAAAGCCCGCCACGGCGTTCAGCACGGCCTGGGGCGCGACATGAACCGGCACGTGCTGCGGCAGCCGCTCCAGGACCTGCCGAAGCCCCTCCAGCCGCTTCTCGGCGATCAGCACCGCCACGGGCGCTGACCGCGAGGCTTCGGAGGCCAGCACGCGCAGCACCACCTCTCCCTCGGCCACGAACAGGCCCTGCCGCCCGGTCAGGTCGCGTTCCTTCACATCGCGAAAGGCGGCGATGCGCGGGTCGTCGGGATCAAGAACAGGGATCGGAGTCATGCCGACCCTTGTAGCGCAGGGCTTCGCGAAAAAATTTGGCGATTTCTGTCTTTTACCGGTTGCATGAATCGAAAAGGCGCTGCTATACGCCGGCCTCCCCCGAGGGGATGTTCCGCGGTAGCTCAGTGGTAGAGCAGCCGACTGTTAATCGGCTGGTCGTAGGTTCGAATCCTACCCGCGGAGCCATTTTCCCTCTGACTTGATGGGGGGCCAGGCGGGGGCCTCAACGCCCCTGGCCCGCCTTCATCAGCCCCCGCTTCCCTACAGTTTTCATTCGGGTTCGATCGGTCGCGTTGCGCGGCGTGTCACGTTCCTGGGAATCGGTCTGTTGCGCAGTTCGGCGCGACAACCAGAGCGCTTGGGAACCCCCAGGCCATTGGGGCGATTATGGGGCGTCGCCCGTCGCAACGAACGCTGCTCACCGTGTCCAGCCCCTTGCCTGTCCCCGCCTGGTCGGCCGCCCGTCCCCCTCCCCGCTCATCCGGCGCGACCAGGGCGATTCTGGCGCTCGCTCCTGGCCAGGCGATCTATGCCCAGGGGGATCCGGCCCGAGCGCTCTACGCCGTCGTCTCCGGGGCCGTCCGCACCGTGCGCCATTCCAAGGATGGGCGTCGTCAGGTGGGCGCGTTCTATTTCCCGGGCGACCGTTTCGGGCTGGCGGTAGGCGAAGAACATGGCTTCACGGCCGAAGCCATGTGCACGACCCAGGTCACGACCATGGAGCGATCGACGACCGGCGACGACGAAGCGGCGGAGACAGCGCTATGCGAATTGGCGCGCGCCCACGACCACCTGGCCATGCTGGGACGCCGCTCGGCCGAAGAGAAGGTGGCCAGTTTTCTGATCGAGATGGCGCGTCGCGGCGCATCAGACCTGACCACCCTGCCCATGAGCCGCCAGGACATGGCCGACTACCTCGGCCTTGCGCTGGAGACGGTCTCGCGCGCGCTGAGCCGCTTCAAGGACCAGGGGCTCGTGGCCTTCGCCTCCAGTCGTGATTTCCATATCATCAGGGGGGTCGCGCTGGCCCGCCTGGCTGAGACCTGGCGACCGGCGATGTGGCGATATCCATCAAGCGGAAAATCGTCCGACGAGCCTCAGCCGCAAATTCCGCCGAGCGCTGGCCCCTCGCCGGATTCGTACAACGCCTTGACCGTGGTCAAACCGCCCCCGTCGACCTGATCCGATACGCGCGCGTCATCCTTGTCGCGGCGAAGGGGGCCAGCAGCGTTGTCTCTCAGGGCGCGCCCTCCGCCGGTTCCTTCTCAAGGGCGACGACCGCGTCATCGACGCTATAGCTGGCGCGCGCCTGAAGATCGGGAACGCCCGACGCCGCCATCACGTCGCGTGCGCGATCGTGCAGCCGGGCGAACCGCACCTTCACGCCCTTGGCGCGCATAGCCGCGTCGAACTCGATCAGCGCGTCCAGCGCTGTGCTGTCCAGATCGATGCTTTCCTCCAGGCTCAGGATGACCGCCCGGGCATCCGGTTCGCTGCGCACATAGGCGGCGACGACCGCCAGCACTCGTTCGGCATTGGCGAAGAACAGCGGCTGCGCCGGTCGACAGATGGCGATGCGATCCGGCGCGACGGCTTCGGGGTGTCGGGCCATGTCCACGTAGTCGTGGCTGTCGCCCAGTCGCCCGAGAAGCGCGACGCGGGGCGTGGCGAGGCGGCTGACCAGTGCCAGGAACGACAAGCCGATCGCCAGCAGCATCCCATCCAAGACGCCCAGCGCCAGCACGCCGCCAGCGGCGCCCATCGCCACATATTGATCCCGATCCAGGCGCCACAGACGCAGAAGGGGTGCGGGATTGAGCGAGGGCGCGAGCGCCGCGATGACGACGGCGGCCAACACCGTCTGCGGGAGATAGGCGATCAGAGGGGCGCCCCAGGCCACCAGGGCGGCCAGGCCCAGCGCCGCAACGACGGCGGTCGCACGGGTGGCGGCTCCCGCGGCTTCGCTGGCCGCACCGACTGAAAAACCCGCGCCGACGGGCATTCCCTGAACCAAGGCGCTGGCCAGATTGGCGACCCCCAGGCCGCCGAGTTCACGATTGGCGGCGACCTCGTCCCCGTGCCGCAGGGCCAGGGTGCGGATCGTGCCCCAGGATTCCGCGAACAGGATCATGACCAAAGGCAAGGCCCACGGGGCCAGGCGTGAGAAGTCGCCCCATCCCATGGCGGGCCAGTTCGGCCATGACGGCATGATCCTGATCGCCCCCACGACGGCGACGCCCCGTTCGGACAGGCCGAAAACGTGGGACGCGCCTACGCTCGCCACGAGAACCAGGAAGGCTCCCGGCAAGCCGGGACGCCGCCTCAACCCCAACAGGCAAGCCAGGGCGGCCAGCCCCAAGGCGAGGCTGATCAGGTTCCAGGCCGGCGCAGCCGCCGCCAGACCCGCCGCCAGACGGAAGATGTCCGGCGCCTGGACCGGCGCGCCAACCAGGATCGGAAGCTGGCGGATGATGATGGTGACGGCCAGGCCAAAGGCGAACCCCCGCAGCACGGGGCGCGAAATGAAACCCGCCAGCCCGCCCAGGCGCGCGATAAAGGCGACCAGAAACAGGCCCCCTATCAAGGCGACGATGATCGCCGCCAGCGCGGCCTTGTCGCCGGCGTCGCCCGGCACGACCGCCAGGGTGGCCGCCAGGATCGCCGCCGATGACGACGTGGGCGACACGATCGCGAAGCGGCTTCGACCTGCGGCCGCATAGCCGAGGCAGCCCGCCACGGCGGCGAAGACGGCGTGCTGGGGTTCAAGCCCCGCGATCCCCGCGTAGGCTACAGCCTCCGGCAGCATCAGGCCGGCGACGGACACCCCCGCGATCAGATCGTTCCTGCGCATCGCCTCGATCTAGCCTCGCCTATCCGCGATTTTGCAACAACGCCGAAGGCCCGGCCTCCGCGGCCCGTTGCCATCGGTTCGCCGGCGCCTTCCCGAACTGAAAGCGCTGCGATGCGACCCTTTGAGATGAACGACGTTATCTTCGCTCAGGCGCCGTTCGGTAACGGAGGCGCCGATCCAGGATCGACAGGCGGCGCAGGCGGAGGGCGAACGGAATGGCGAGGGCGACGCGCCGACGCTGGGGCCTGGATCTGATCTTGCGCCGCATGGCGCCGGCGCTGGCGGTTTGGCTCTCGGCCTGCGTGGCCGGACCGGACTCTCAAGAGCCTCGGATGCAGGTTCCCGAAGCCTTTTCCCAGGCCCCCTCCGCCGTCCAGTCCGACGCCGCGTGGTGGCGGGGTTTCGGCGACCCCCTGCTGGATCAACTGGTCGCCGAGGCGCGAGCCGCCAACCTGGACCTGCGCCAGGCCGCGCTGCGGGTCGAGGAGGCGCGCCATCAGGTGCGGATCGTCGGGGCTGCGGCCGCCCCCCAGGTTTCGGCGAATGCTCAGGCCAGCGACAACCGCCTCAGCGAAACCACTTCGATCGCCCCCCTGCTCGGTGGTGGGGGCGCGCCCGGCTCCGTCCCCACCGGCGCGCCGGGAACGACCTTCGCCACTTACCAAGTCGGCTTCGACGCCTCCTGGGAGCTGGACCTTGCCGGCGCGAACCGGCGCGCGGTCCAGGCGGCGCAGGCGCGGGTCGATGCCGCGGCCTGGACCGCGCGCGACGCTGAAATCATCCTGACCGCCGAGGTCGCTCGCAGCTATCTGGATTATCGGGCCCTCAACCGACGCATCGACGTCAACGCCCAGCTCAAGGCGGTGCGCGCCGAGGCCCTGACCTACAGCCAGGTTCGCCGCCGCCATGGCCTGACGACGATCCTGGATGAACGTCGCGCGGAACGCGACCTGGCCGCGGTCGACGCCGCGCGGCAGGATCTGATCGCCGAGCGCGCCGCCCGGGCGCACGCCCTGGCTGGCCTTCTGGGACGCCCGCCGCTGGCGCTGAGCGCGGAACTTGCCGCCGCGCCGGTCGCCACCGGAACCCCCGACGCCATCCCCGTCGGCTTGCCCTCGGACCTGCTGAGGCGACGGCCGGACCTGCGCGCCGCCGAGCGTGACCTGGCGGCCGCGACCGCCGATATCGGCGTCGCCGTGGCTGACCTCTATCCCTCCATCAGCCTGACAGGCGCCGTCAGCCTGGTCTCGGGATCACTCGCCAAACTGATTTCGGGGGACAGCCTTCAGACCTCGGCGGGCGCAGGCCTGACCCTGCCCCTGCTGGACGGCGGCCGACGCCGTGCGACCGTGGATCTGCGGCGGACCCAGGCCCAGGCCGCCTTGCTGGCCTATCAGGCGGCCGTGCTGACTGCCCTGAAAGACGTGGAGGACGCCCTCAGCCGCCTGGAGGCCGAGCGCGCGCGCAAGGCCCGCCTTCAGGCCGCAGAGGCCGCCGCCCGCGACCAGTTGGCGGCCATCCAGGCCCAGAACACGGCCGGACTGGCGACCGGACTCGACCTTCTGGCGGCGCGGGCCTCGCTGCTGGACGCTTCCGACGCTCTGGTCCAGGCCCAGGCGGCAACCGATCAGGCCGTGGTGGCGCTTTACAAGGCTCTGGGCGGCGGTTGGGACGAGCGCCGCGTCGCTGTTTCTGGAGGGACCTAGGTGCCCGATGCCGTGAACCGCTCCAGACGCCTCTCACGCCGCGCGCTTATCATCACCCTGATCGTCGGCATGGCGGCCTTCGCCCTCCTGGCCTGGGGAATCATCAGCCGCCGCCAGGAAGAGGCGCCTGTCTTCACGGGCTACGTCGTCGCTCAAAACCTCTATATGTCCGCGCCCGTCGCGGGCACGATCGACAATCTGGCCGTCGTGCGCGGCCAAAGGGTAGAAGCGGGCGCGCCCCTCTTCCGCATCGACCCGACCTCGCTGGGCGCCCGCGCCGATCAGGCCGCCGCCCAGGTCGACCAGGGCCGGGCCCAGCTCGCGTCCGACGCCGCCGCCCTGGACCGGGCCCGCGCCGCCCTGGCCGCCGCCGAGGTCGAAGTCGGGCGCACGGCCTCCGACCTGGCCCGCTTCCTCACCGCCGAGCACGAGAAGTCGGGCTCCGTCTCCGGCCAGCAGATCGATCAGGCGCGCGCCGCCGCCGCCAGCGCCCGAAGGCAACGCGACGCCGCCCGCACCGATGTGGCCGCCGCGACCGCCCGCATCGCCGCCAGCCAGGCCGGAATCCAGGGCAGTCGCGCCGCGGTCGTCGACGCCCGCCGCCAGCTCAGCCAGCTCTCGCCCGTCGCTCCGGTGGCCGCGCGGGTGGAGGACGTGATGTATCAGGCCGGCGAATGGGTCGCGGCCAATGCGCCGGTCGTCAGCCTAGTCCCCGACGCCCAGGTCAAGGTGCGCTTCTATGTGCCGCAGGCCCTGGTGAACGCCTATCGCCCCGGAACTCTGGTCGCCGTGGGCTGCGACGGCTGCGCCTCCGGCATGAAGGCGCGGGTGAACTACATCTCGAGCCGACCGGAATACACCCCGCCGATCATCTACAGCCTGGCCACTCGCGACAAGTTGGTCTTCCTCGTCGAGGCGACGCCGTCGGCGCCACGCAGCCTGACCCCCGGCCAGCCCATCGACGTCAGGCCCGAGAGCCTGCCCGAGCGCGGCGCCCGATGACCCGCGCCATCGACGTCAGGGGCCTGAACAAGTCGTTCGGCGACAAGCATGTGGTGCGCGACGTGACCATCGCCGTCGACGAAGGACGGATCACCGGCTTCCTGGGTCCCAACGGCTCGGGCAAGACGACGACCCTGCGTCTGCTATGCGGCCTGCTGACGCCGGACAGCGGCGAGGGCGAGGTGCTGGGGCTGAACTTCCGCACGGAAAGCGCCGGGATCAAGCGGCAGACCGGCTATATGACGCAGCGGTTCTCGCTTTATGACGACATGACGATCAGCGAAAACCTGACCTTCGTGGCCCGGGTCTATGGCCTGGACGACCGGGCCGGCCGGGTGGATCGCGCGCTTGCGCGGCTGGGTCTGGCGGATCGACGCCATCAGCTGGCGGGGGCCTTGTCGGGCGGCTGGAAGCAACGGCTGGCCCTGGCTGCGGCCACCCTGCACGAACCGCGCCTGCTGCTTCTGGACGAGCCGACCGCCGGGGTCGACCCCAAGGCGCGCCGCGAGTTCTGGGACGAGATCCACGAACTGGCCGCCGCCGGCCTCACCGTCCTGGTCTCGACCCACTACATGGACGAGGCCGAGCGATGCCATGACATCGGCTACATCCTGCACGGCGAGCTGATCGCGCGTGGAACCGGCCGGCAGATCGTCGACGCATCGCGCCTCATCACCTTCAACGGCGAAGGTCCCGACATCGATCGGCTGGCGCACAAGCTCTCGACCCAGGCGGGCGTGATCAGCGCCTCCGCCTTCGGCGCCGCCGTCCACGTCAGCGGCCTGGACCGCGCCGCGCTGGAGAAGGCCATCCAGCCCTACCGACAGCCACCCTACCGATGGACCGAGGTCGCGCCCTCGCTGGAGGACGTCTTCATCCAGTTGATGGGCGATCCCCGCAATGAGAGGCCTGAAGACCGGACTGAGGACCCGCGCTTGTCATGACCGGCGCCCTGCTCAGAATCTACGCTGTCCTGTCCAAGGAGTTCACCCAGCTCAGCCGGGACCGGATCACCTACGCCATGATCCTGATGATGCCGCTCGTGCAGTTGCTGCTGTTCGGCTACGCAATCAACACGGACCCGCGGCACCTGCCGGCGGCCGTCTTCTCCAGCGACCACAGCGCCATGGCCGGTTCCGTCATCGCGGCGATGGAAAGGACCAGCTACGTCGACGTGCGCTACCTTCCCCGCTCCGAAGGCGAGATGGACGACCTGCTGCGACGCGGCCAGGTGATGCTGGGACTGACCATCCCGCCGGATTTCACCGAACGGGTGCTGAGAGGCGACAAGGCGCAGGTTCTGGCCGAGGTGGACGCCTCGGATCCCGTGTCCGCCGCCGGCGCGCTGGGAGCCGTCGCCGCCCTGCCCGACAGCGCACTTGACCGGCAACTGGTCGGCGCAGCCGCGCGGCCGTCGCCCGCCCCGCCTTTCGAGGTCGTGGTCCACCGCCTCTACAATCCCGAGAACCTCACCGCCTACAACATCGTCCCGGGCCTTCTGGGAACCATCCTGTCGATGACCCTGGTGATGATGACCGCCATGGCCGTCACCCGCGAACGCGAGCGCGGCACGATGGAGGCCCTGCTCTCGACCCCGGCCACGCCGATCGAGATCATGATCGGCAAGCTCACGCCCTATGTCCTGGTCGGCGTCATCCAGACCACGGTCATCCTGTCGGTGGCGCGTTTCCTGTTTCACGTCCCCATGGCCCAGACCTTGGCCGGGTGGATCGCGCTGACCTGCGGCGTGGCCCTGTTCATCATCGGCAATCTGGCGCTCGGCTACCTGATCTCGACCCTGGCCAAGAGCCAGCTTCAGGCCATGCAGATGTCCTTCTTCTACATGATGCCGTCGATCTTCCTGTCCGGGTTCGCCTTTCCCTTCTACGGCCTGCCGCAGTGGGCCCAGCACATCGGCAACATCCTGCCCGTCACCCATTTCCTGAGGATCGTGCGCGGCGCCCTGCTCAAGCAGCAGATTCTGTCCGACATGGGGTCCAATCTTCTGGCCCTGGGGTTGTTCGTCCTGATTATTTCCGGCCTGGCCCTGGCCCGCTCCCGCACGACGCTGGACTGACGGTCGCCAGCCAGGCCCTTCCGGCCTCCCGCCGTTGCGCATTGACAAATGGCCGACGGGAGCGCTCGCTCGATAACGGAGTTCCGTGATTCACGCCGTAGGCGCCTAACCGGAGGACCTTCGCATTGTCCGCTCAAGCCGATTTCCACGAGACCCGGGCGCCTTCAGCTCCCTTTCTCGACCTGGGCGCGCTGGACGAGGCCCTGGCTTCGAACGAGCCCTACCAGCATCTTCTGATCCCCAGCTTCCTGACGCCGGGCGCTGCCGAACGGCTGGCGGCCGACTATCCCGACATCAATGTATCGGGGTTCGTGACCCTGGAGTCTGACACCCTTTCGCCGGCCTTCGCCGCCTTGATCGAGGAATTGAAGGGGCCGGAGCTGACCGAACGGCTGTCGAAGAAGTTCGGGCGGGACATGCATGCCTTTCCACGCCTGGTGACGGTGCGTCGCTGGTCACAGGCCAAGGAGGGCCATATTCACACCGACTCCGAGCGCAAGGTGATGACCATGCTGCTCTATCTCAACGAAGATTGGGGCGACACGTCCGGCGGGTGTCTGCGGGTCCTCTATGACGGCAAGAATTTCGAGCCCTACGCCCTCGAGGTGCCGCCGCTGAACGGGACGGCCTTCGCCTTTACGCGCTCCGAGAAGTCCTGGCACGGCCACCTGCCTTTCGCGGGCGAGCGCCGCGTGGTCCAGGTCACCTGGTTGCGGGACGCCGAGGCGATGAACCGCAAAATGTCGAACAATCACCTTCACCAGCGCCTGAAACGCCTGTTCGGACGCATCCGGTCGCCGCGGCGTTCGGCCGCCATGCCGGGCTGAACCGGACGCCGCCGCCCAGCGCAGCACCGACGCCACGTCGGAAATTTACAACTATCCCATCGCCCGCCCATGGGGTCCGATGTGGGGGCCGCGATGGCGCTACAATAACGGCCTCGGCGCCTGGCGCACCTGGGATCCGTGGTATTCAGACCCCTTCTTCGACGTCGCGCAGGCCACCCAATACGAGGCGTCCGCCGAAATCGTCATGGGACATGGCGCCAAGCCGGCGAACGATCCTCGTGCCTTCGATGCGCGCAGCCTGATGGCGGCCCTGTCCGGCCAGATCGTGCGCCCCCGCTGATCGCCGTCAATCGTCCTGGAGTCCTTCCCATGCGCACGACGGCGAAGTCCGTCACGGCCGCTGGGGCGGCAGGCGCATCCCGGCGGCGCTGGCCGTGATCCCTGCCGGGCCGTCATGAAGCCCTTCGGACCGACGACCAGCCGCATGCGCTCCGTCGTCGTGATTGCTCATCGGCTGATCGGCATCGGCCTGATCACCGGCGCCTTGATCGTGCTGTGGCTCCAGTATCGCGACCTGAATCTGGAGGCGCTCCTGGCGCAGGCCGAGCGCTGGGACGGCCTCAGGGTAGGCGCAGCCGTGGGCTTCTGCATCATCGGCTTCCTGCTGCTCGGCCTTCTCGAATGGCTGGGCCTGAACTGGAGCGGCGCCTCCATTGCGCACGGCGTTGGTCGGTTCCGTCGATCACCCACAGCCTCGGGGCCAACGTCGTGGTCGCCGCCTTCGCCCGCTCCTGGGCCTACAGGCGATCGGGCCCCTGCCGCTTCTGCCTTCCGCGACGACCACCCTCTTCGTCGCGGTTTCCTACGCCCTGGGCCTGGCTGTCATGGTCGGGTTCGGCCTAGCCGGCGCCGGCGAGGCGGACATCAAGGCGGCGGGGCTGGATCCGGGGCTGGCCGGCCCGTTTTTCCGCGGAGCCTCGCCGCTGGCCCAGAACGGCCGAACGATCGCTATACGTCTCAGGCCCCGAGCCTGGCTCGCCTTCGCCTGCGCGGTGCGCTTCTACCCCTCTCAGGCGAGGGTGTGGTCGGACCCGCCCCGCTATCGCCGGGAACGCTCATGGCAGAAGGCGGTTTCGGGCGGGGAGGATCGAAACAGGATACCGCCATGCAACGCCTGAAACACAAGGTCGCCGTCGTGACCGGAGCCGCCATGGGCCTGGGCCACGCGATCGCCGCGCGAATGGCCGAAGAGGGCGCATCGGTTGCGCTTCTCGACCTGCTCGAGGATGAGGCGCGCGCGGCCGCGGTCGAGTTGGCCAGCCGCGGCCTCGAGTGCGAAGGCTGGGCCTGCGACGTGTCCAGCGAGCGCTCGGTCGAGGCGGCCATGGCGGCTGCGGTCGCCCGCTTCGGGCGGCTCGACATTCTGGTGAACAATGCAGGCGTCTCGGGCGTCGACAAACCCACGCACGAGGTCACCGAAGCTGAGTGGGACTGGGTTCAGGCCGTCAACGTCAAGGGCGTCTTTTTCGGCGTCAAACACGCCGTGCCGCATCTGCGGCGGGCCGGCGGCGGGTCAATCATCAATCTGTCCTCGATATACGGGTTGATCGGAGGCGCGGACGTGCCGCCCTATCACGCGTCCAAGGGCGCCGTCCGGCTGATGACCAAGACCGACGCCCTGCTCTACGCGTCGGACCGCATCCGGGTGAACTCCATCCATCCCGGCTTCATCTGGACCCCCATGGTGGAGCGCCACCTGGCGCGCCAGGCCGATCCCGAAGCGGCGCGAGAAGCGGCGGCGGCGCTGCACCCGCTGGGCCATATGGGCGATCCAGACGACATCGCCTGGGGCGCGGTCTATCTCGCGTCCGACGAG
The DNA here is from genome assembly GCF_003627995.1 of Brevundimonas naejangsanensis. Taxonomy (NCBI): domain Bacteria; kingdom Pseudomonadati; phylum Pseudomonadota; class Alphaproteobacteria; order Caulobacterales; family Caulobacteraceae; genus Brevundimonas; species Brevundimonas naejangsanensis. Next base: position 2,707,679 of record NZ_CP032707.1, read on the forward strand.
GCGAAATTCGTCACGGGCTCCGAGCTCGTCATCGACGGCGGCTACACCGCCCGCTGAGGCCGCTGTCCAAGAAAAAATGCCCGGCGCAGTGGCGCCGGGCTGAAGTCATTCGGTGATGGTGGGTGTCCTCGAAGAAAGAAGACGCTCCGTTGATCAACTGGTTTGGTTAACGCGCCATTAACGCTAATCCGAGATCAGGCGTTTTCATCCGGGAACCAGCTGGTCTGGCGCGCCGCGCCGGACAAGACGCGCGTGACCCGCCAGCCCCCGCCCGCACGTTCGGCTCGGTCGGCGGGGGCGCCGGGTCCCGGATATCGGAAAGCACGCCCCCCGACGCCGATCTCGACCGAAATGTCGCCTACGCCCGGAACCACGGCAATCCAGCGCCCCCTCGCGTCCGTCACGGCGTGGACGACATCGCTTCCGGCGCGCACCGCGACACGCTCCCCAGGCGCGGCCCGTCCCGAGGCGGTCAGCCCCCGCCCGTCTCCGTCCACGGCGTCCAGCGCGGGCCCTGGCGTCAGTCGCAGGCTCGGCTCGCCGTCGATCAACAGCGCAGCCAGTTCCCCGCCTTCTCCGGCCAGCAGCAGCCGCTGCGGCCCCGGCGTGGTCGACTGGCCGATCTGGATTTCCGGCGTCAGCACCTGACCGAGCGCCGCGGCGCCGATGTGAAGTTCAAAGAGTCCGCGCGAATCGGCGCCCGCCGCCATGGCGGCGCCGTCCCCGCCGCTCAGGATAACCCGGGCGCCGGGGGCGGCCTCGCCGCGCACCAAGGCGCCGCCCGCCGCTTTAGGAACCACGCTGGCGATGCGCGGCGTGGCCATCCAGACGCCGTCCTCGGCCTGGGCCGGCTCCGGCCCTGCGTCAGGCCGACTGGGCGCTCGGCAAGCCGAGAGCGCCGGGCCCAGCACCAGGCACAAACTCATCAGCAGACCGATCCTTCGTTTCATCCTGTTCCGCATCGCTATATGGCTGTCTGTCCAGATAGACGGCCACGGTCCGTCTGTCTTCCTTCGCCGCCAGAGATCCCCAAGGTCCCATGTCCCTGCCCTCCGTCAACATCGCCCCTTTCGAAGGCCGATCCGTCTGCCTGTTCTGCGGTTCGTCCGACGGCACGGACCCCCGCTACATCCAGGCGGCGGCGGAGTTCGGCCAGGCCGTGGCCGAGGCGGGATGGCGATTCGTCTATGGCGGCGGCGGGGTCGGCCTGATGGGCGCCTCGGCCCGGGCGGCCCATGCGGCGGGCGGCCGTGTCGTCGGCATCATGCCCGCCTTCCTGCGCAGCCGTGAACGCCTGTTCGACGACGTGGAGACCATCGTCGTCACCTCCATGCACGAGCGCAAACAGCTCATGTACGACGAATCCGACGTCTTCGTCGTCGCGCCCGGCGGCGTCGGCACCCTGGAGGAAGTGGTGGAGCTGCTGTCCTGGAAACGCCTCGACCTGCACGCCAAACCGGTCATCTTCTTGAATCTGGACGGCTTCTGGGACGGCTTCTTCACCCTGATCGAACACACGGTCGACAAGGGGATGACGCCCGCCGATTTCCTGGACGCCTATGTCAGCGTCGATTCCGTCGAGGGGGCCATCGCGGCCATGAAATCGGCGCAGGAGACGCCTCACTTGAAACATGATCGCCGGTAAGTAAACGTAGGTCAGTAACGCCGATCCGTCACACGTTGGAAGCCGATTGACAGTTTCCTAAAAAAACGGACTATGGCGCTGCTGGGCGTGCGCCCTACCCTTATCGGAGACTGTCCATGCGTGCTCTTCTCGTCGCCGCCGTCCTGTTCGCGGCCGCTCCCGCCCTGGCCGAAGCCCCGGCCACCAGCGCCGTCCTGGCCGACGCCGCCAAGGCTCCGTCCGGCCGCGTCATCGTCGACGGCGCGACCTGGCGCTGCGAAGGCGACGCCTGCACCGCCACGGGCGGCTCCAGCCAGCCCGCGACCCGCGCCTGCCGCCGCGTCGTCGCCAAGCTGGGTCCGGTGACCAGCTTCTCCTACAAGGGCCAGGCCCTGAGCGCGGAAGAGATCGCCGCCTGCAACGCAGGCTGATCCAGATTTCGATCTGAAACGAAAAGGGCCGCTCTCGTCATGAGAGCGGCCCTTGTTCTTTGCGGCAACGACGAGCTTACGCCGCCTCGCCCTTCAGACGACGCACGATGCGGTCGCGGCCGATCAGCGGCGTCATGGCGGCCATGTCCGGGCCGTGCGCCTGGCCGGTCAGGATCAGGCGCAGCGGCATGAACAGCGCCTTGCCCTTGGCGCCGGTCTTGTCCTTCACGGCCGACGTCCACGCCGACCAGGCGCCGCCGTCGATGGTCTCGGGCAGCAGCTCCAGGGCTGCGGCGGCGAAGGCGGCGTCCTCGATCACCGGGGTTACAGGGCCGGTGACGATCTTCGCCATTTCAACGACATCGCCGAACTTGTTGAGATTGCCCTTCACCGTGTTCCAGAATTCCTCGCCCAGATCGGCCCCCAGGGCCTCCAGGCGCGGCTTGGCGGCGGCGTAGTCCATGGCGTGCACCGCCTGGGCGTTCAGGCGATCCAGGTCGGCCGTGTCATAGCGCGCGGGCGAACGGCCCATCTTGGAGAAGGCGAAGCCGGCGCCCAGTTCCTCCAGCGACGCCGCCACCTCCAGATTGTCCGAGGTGCCGATCTTGCCCAGGTGGCTGGTGATGGCGATCGGCTCATAGCCGTCGGCGCGCATGTCGATGATGGCCAGCGAACCCAGGCGCTTGGACAGGGCCGAACCGTCGGCGCCGACCAGCAGCGGCATGTGGGCGAAGCCCGGAACCTTGGCGTCCAGCGCCTCGAAGATCTCGATCTGGGCGCCGGTGTTGGTGACGTGATCCTCGCCCCGGATGATGTGGGTGATCTCCATGTCGATGTCATCGACGACCGACGGCAGGGTGTAGAGGAACAGCCCGTCCTCGCGGATCAGCACCGGGTCGGACATGGAGGCGGTGTCCACCTCGGCGTGGCCGCGCGCCAGGTCTTCCCAGGCGACGCGCTTGCCTTCCAGCTTGAAGCGCCAGTGCGGGCGGCGGCCCTCGGCCTCCAGGGCGGCCTTCTCGGCCTCGGTCAGCGACAGGGCGGCGCGGTCATAGACGGGCGGCAGGCCGCGCGACAGCTGCACCTTACGGCGGCGGTCGAGTTCGTCGGCGGTTTCGTAGCAGGGGTAGAGCCGGCCCGCGGCCTTCAGCTTGGCGGCGGCCTCTTCATAGCGGTCGAACCGCTTGGATTGGTTGTAGCGCTCGTCCCAGGTCAGGCCGAGCCACTTCAGGTCGATCTCGATGTTGTCTTCCGACTCCTTGGTCGAGCGGACCAGGTCGGTGTCGTCGATGCGCAGGACGAAGCTGCCGCCCTGCCCCTTGGCGAACAGCCAGTTCACCAGGGCGGTGCGGACATTGCCGACGTGCAGCTTACCCGTGGGCGACGGGGCGAAACGAACCTTGACGGACATGGGGGATCAACGACCTCGATAGGAAGGCGGCTTGGTCGCGCCGCCGTCCCTTCAAGTCAAGCCGATCCGCCCAATCAGATGCTGTCAGTCGTCGCGGTGGACCCGTTCGCGGCGTTCGTGACGCTCTTGCGCCTCGACCGACAGGGTCGCGGTCGGACGGGCTTCCAGACGGCCCAGGCCGATCGGTTCGCCCGTATCCTCGCAATAACCGTAGGAGCCGTCCTCGATCCGGCGCAGGGCCTCGTCGATCTTGGAGATCAGCTTGCGCTGGCGATCGCGGGTGCGAAGCTCCAGGGCCCGGTCGGATTCCGACGAGGCGCGGTCCACTAGATCCGGATGATTTTCCGTTTCGGCCTTGAGGTTGGTGACCGTCCCTTTGGATTCGCGGAGGATGTCGTCCTTCCACGCCAGGAGCTTGGCCTTGAAATAGGCGAGCTGCCGTTCGTTCATGAACGGTTCGTCGTCAGTCGGCCGGTACGGAACCGGCTCCCCCTGAACCACAGACGCTAATGCGTTCATCGCACTCACGCTCTTATCTATCGCGCCCCCCTGCGGCGCATTGGCCGTATAGGCAAGCGCAAGAGTCGCGGCAATGGTGTTCGCGAGTCCGTGATATGGCTACGCTCAATTAACCCGGGGACCTTGTGGCATTATGGTCGCACACAGGTCTCTGGAGCCTGTTTTGACCAGGTTTCCCAAGGCCTTCAGGCCCTCACCCTGCCCGCCTCGGCCTTGGCCAGCTCCACCGCCGCCCGCAGGTCGATCTGGTCCAGCACGCTTTTCAGGCCTGGTTCGGCATCCTCAGGCCGTTCCTCGCGCAGATTGCGCGCCAGACGCTCGAGCGCCGCGGCCCCGTCCTGACCGCCCAGCAGAGCCAGCTTCAGCTCGTCCAGCCGATCCAGCAGCCCCGAACCCCGACGAATCGCGCGACGACGGCGCTCTGTCGGATCCTCGACGCCCTGAAGCGCCATCAGGGCCGCCGCGCTGCTCACGCCCGAGGCGGAAGAGGTCGCGCCGGCGTGGCCCGCGCCGCTCGCGGCGCCGGCGCTCGGCAGGGCGAAGCCGCCCGCAGCGCGCGCCGCAGGCCGTGATGCCGGCGTGGAAGCGGCGCCCGCTGGTCCCGTGACCTTCATAAGACGTCTCCTTCTCGCCCCGACCATGAGCCGACGGGCTGAAAGCTTGGTTAACGGCCCGGCAAAACCTGCCGCCAGGCGCCGGCGCCCACGCCATCCATCACTGAATTCATTGACGTTTCAGCGCGGCACGATCTTCGCATGGTTAATCCTGAACGCTCACGCAGGGACTCCTGTCGCATGCAGAAGTTGCTTACCGCCCTCATCGCCCCCGCCGCCCTGGCCCTGACGCTCGTCGTCCAGCCGGGCGTCGCCGAGGCTCAGTCGCGCATCAAGGACATCGTCTCGATCGAGGGGGTCCGCTCCAACCAGTTGGTCGGCTACGGCCTGGTGGTCGGGCTGAACGGCACGGGCGACAGCGTCCGCAACTCGCCCTTCACCCGCCAGTCGCTGGAAGGGATGATGGAGCGCCAGGGCGTCAATATCCGCGGCGCCAACCTGAACACCAAGAACGTGGCCGCCGTCATGGTCACGGCGGAGCTGCCGCCCTTCGCCACGCCGGGCTCGCGCCTGGACGTCACTGTCTCGGCCATGGGCGACGCCAAGAGCCTGCTGGGCGGCACCCTCTTGGTCACGGCCCTGCAAGGCGCCGACGGCGAGGTCTACGCCGTGTCGCAAGGCTCGGTTCAGACGGGCGCCGTCTCGGCCTCGGGCGCGTCGGGCTCCTCGATCACGCGCGGCGTGCCGACGGCGGGCCGCATCGCCTCAGGCGGGGTGGTCGAGCGCGAGACCGGCTTTGACCTCGCCTCCATGCCCATCGTGCGCCTGACCCTGCGCAACCCCGACTTCACCACGGCCCAGCGCATCGCCGCCGCCATCAACCAGACCTACCCCCAGACCGCCTTCGCCGAAAACGGCACCGTGGTGGCCATCCGCGCGCCCCAGAATTTCGGCATGGCGGGCTTCCTCAGCCGGGTCGAGAACCTGCCGGTTCAGATCGATTCCCCGGCCAAGGTCATCATCGACGAGGTCAACGGCGTCATCGTCATGGGCGAGGCGGTCCGTATCTCCACCGTCGCCGTGGCACAGGGCAATCTGACCGTCTCGGTCCAGGAGACGCCCCTGGTCAGCCAGCCCGAGCCCTTCAGCCGCGGCGGCCAGACCGTCGTCGTGCCCCAGTCCGACGTCACCGTGTCCGAAGAGACGGGCCGCCAGATGCGCATCGTCGGCGGATCGACCTCCCTGTCCACCCTGGTCAACGGCCTGAACGCCCTGGGCGTCAGCCCGCGCGACATGATCAGCATCCTGCAGGCCATCAAGGCCGCCGGCGCCCTGCAAGCCGAAATCGAGGTGATCTGATGGACGCCGTGGCCGTTTCCCCCGACCTGCTGCGCGCCAATGCCCCGGCTCGCCCCGCCCCGCCTCAAAACCTGGAAGCCATGCGCCGCACGGCCGAGGCCTTCGAGGCCAGCTTCCTGTCGCAGATGATGAAGCCCATGTTCGAGAGCCTGAGCACCGAGGCCCCCTTCGGCGGCGGCGCGGGCGAGGCCGCCTGGCGCGGCTTCCTGGTCGACGCCATGGCCCAGCAGACGGTGAAGGCCGGCGGCGTCGGCCTGGCCGACAGCGTCCTGGCCCAGATGATCAAGATGCAGGAGCAAGGCGCATGACCGCCGATGTCGAAACCGCCGCCCTGCGCGTGCAGCACCTGACCCGCCTGACCCGCGACCTGACCGAGCGCCTGTCGCACGAGATGGAGGCCATGCGCGCCCATCGCGCCCAGGATCTGGCCCAGGGCGTGGCCGAGACGCAGGAGATAGCCAATCTCTATCGCCGCGAGTCCGCCCAGGTGAAGGCCAACCCCGGCCTGATCGCCCCCGCGCCCGAGGCCGATCGCCGCGCCCTGATCGACGCCACCGAGGCCTTCGAGGCGATCCTGGCCGAACACGCTGTAACCGTCGAAGCCGCGCGCCAGGTCTCTGAAGGCCTGGTCCGCACCATCGCCGCCGAAGTGGCGGGCGCGCGCGCCCAGGGCGTGGGCTACGGCGCCTCGGGCCAGGCGGCGCAAGGCGACGGTCGAGCGGTGGCGCTGAATCGCACGGCCTGACGCGGTGGTCGCCGTTCTTTAACACCCGACGTTCTATGAACGCGGCATGACCTTGACGCCGCGCCTTTTGGGACTGGCCTTCGCTGCGGCGGACGCCCTGGTTGAAGTTGACGAGGAAGGCGTCGTCCGCTTTGCGCTGGGTTCCGCCGCCGCGCCGGGCCAGCAGACTGCCCAATGGGTCGGAAAGCCGTTGGGCGACCGCCTGTCCGTCAGCAGCGCAGCGCCGGTGGCGCGTCTCCTGGCCGATCTGCGGCCGGGCGAGCGCAGCCCGGCGATGGCCGTCCTGCTTGATTGCGGCGACGGTCGGGTGCGGCGCGCGACCCTGCGCGCCTTCGCCCTCCCGGACATCGCCCCAGCCAGATCCTGCGCCCTGTCCTATGAGGGGCCGCCCCTTCTGGCCGAGGACGCCCCGCCGCTCGCCACTCGCCTGGCGCCTGACGCGGACGGCTTCCTCGCGCACGCCCGCTCCAGCCTGTCCGGCGCGACGACCGAGGCGCTGCAACGGCTAGCCCTCGCCTTCATCGACATCAGCGGACTGGAGGGCGTCGACGAGGCGACCCTGGCGCGGATTCACGAACGCATCGGCGCCATCGTCGGCGGCGCCTCCCATGACGGAACCAGCGCCGGACGACTGACCGCGAGCCGCTACGCCCTGATCCGAGACAGCGACGATTCCCGCGACCTCGCCGCAGAGATGCAGGGCGTCGGCATGGCCGAAGGCGTCAACCTGTCAGCCAACGCCGCTCAAGCCGCCCTGGGGGGCGACGCCGCCTCGGCTCTGCGCGCGATGCGCTTCGCCATCGAGAGCTGCCTCAAGGACGGCGGCCTGGAACAGCCCGAACTGTCCTTCGCTGAATCGCTAAGGCGTACCCTGAAGGACGCCGATCGGTTCCGGGCGATAGTGCGCGACCGCGAGTTCGACCTCTTCTACCAGCCGATCGTCGATCTGAAGACCCGAGCCGTCCACCACTTCGAGGCCCTGGCTCGCTTCAGCCAAGGCTCGGCCCCCGCCCCGGCCATCCGCATGGCCGAGGAACTGGCCTTGATCGAAGGCTTCGACCTGGCCGTGGCGGAACGAGCGATCAAAAGGCTGCGCGCGCCCGGCGGCGGCCTGTTGAAGATCGCGATCAACGTGTCGGGAGCCTCCCTGGCCAACGACGCCTATGTCGCCGCCCTGCTGCGCATGACCGCGCCCGACGACCGCCGTCGCCTGATGGTCGAGGTGACCGAGACCGCCGCCCTGGCCGATCTGGCCGCCGCCGATCGCCGTCTGGGCGCCTTGCGCGACGCGGGCGTGAAGATCTGCATCGACGACTTCGGCGCGGGCTCCGCCTCCTTCGACTACCTGCGCGGCCTCTCCGTCGACGCGGTCAAGATCGACGGCGGCTTCGTGCGCGACATCGACCGGGATCCTCGCGCGCGCACCCTGATCACCCATCTGGTCGAGTTGTGCGGGGCCCTGAAGTTGCAGACCATCGGGGAAATGATCGAGACCGACGCGGTGGCCGAGGGTCTGGGCGCGCTCGGCGTCACCCACGGCCAGGGCTGGCTGTTCGGCCGCGCCGAGGCCGAGCCGCGCACCATCCTAAGCTCCCCTTCGCAGCGCGCCCGCCGTCAGGGCGTGATCGAAGCCTGGACCTGACCGCCGGCCAGGACGAGGCGTCGCTCCACGCCGACCGCCGCCAGGAAGTCCGGGTCATGGCTGACCACGACCAAAGCCCCGTCATAGCTTGCCAGCGCCCCCTCCACCGCCTCGACGGAATCGATGTCCAGATGGTTGGTCGGCTCGTCCAGCACCAGCAATTGCGGCGGCGCCGTTCCGGTCATGACGCAGGCCAGGGCCGCGCGCAGCCGCTCCCCGCCTGATAGTTCACTCACGCGCCGGTCGGCCTGAACATTGCGGAACAGAAAGCGCGCCAGAGCCGCCCGGGCCGCGTTCGGCGTCCCCTGGGGGTTCAGCCGCAACCAGGCCTCGACCAGGGTCTCATCCGAATTCAGCACAGCGGTCTGCTGATCCAGCAGAGACGCCTGCACCGGCCGTTCCGCCGAACCCGACGACGGCTCCGTCAGGCCCGCGATCAGTTTCAGCAGGGTCGTCTTGCCCGACCCGTTGGGGCCGACCACGGCGATGCGCTCCGGCCCCGTCAGGTGCAGGGAGATCGGCCCCAGCAAGCGGCGCCCGTCGTCGGCCGTCACGACCGCCTCGCTCAGGTTCAGCGCCATGCGCCCCGCAGGCAGGCCGGTCGACGGCATGGCCAGCGCCATCTGGCGCACGCGCTCGACTCGCTCTCGCGCCTGGGCCAGATCACCCTCGGCCGCCTGGCGCTTGCGATCGGCCAGTCGCTGGCCGCGCGCGCCGCTCTCCTCGGCCCGCTGCGCCTGGGCGTCGAGCAGGATCTTCGGATCGGAGCTGCTGGCGCGCGCCGCCTTGCCCGCGCGGTCGCGCCGGGCCTGGCGTTCCTGCGCCGCCTGGTTCTCGCGCTGCACCCGGCCGACGGCGCGCTCGGCCTGGTCCAGATCGCGCTCGGCCGCCGCCCGCTCGGCGTCGCGGCGCTCGACGTAAAGATCCCAGCCGCCGCCATGCACCCGCGCGCCCAGACTGGACAGTTCGACGATGCGGTCCACCCGCCGCAGCAGGGCGCGGTCATGGCTGACCAGAACCACCCCGCCCGGCCATCCGGCCACGACTTCGGCGATCATCGCTCGCGCGTCAGCGTCCAGATGATTGGTCGGCTCGTCCAGCACCAGCAGGTCCGGCGCCGCCAGCTTCAGGCCCGCGAGCTGCAGCCGCGTCTGCTCGCCGCCGCTCAGTTCCGCCGTGCGGCGATCCAACGCCAGATGGGCCAGCCCGACCTCAGCCAGGGCCGTCTGCATCCGCTCCTCCAGCGTCCATTCCGCCTCGGCCATGTCGTCCAGCGAGCCTTCGCCTGCCAACACGCGATGCAGGACAGCCAGCGGCGCGGCGACGCCCAGCGTTTCCGCGACGGTCTCGTCCTCTTGCGGCGTCTGCGTCTGCGCCAGCCAGCCGACCGTTCCGGCGCGCGTGATCGCGCCCTCGGCGGGCTCAGCCAGACTGGCGATCAGGCGCAGCAGCGTGGTCTTGCCCACGCCGTTGCGGCCCACGACGGCCGTGCGTTCGCGCCCGAAGGCGAGCGTCAGATTGTCGAAGAGGCCTCGACCGTCAGGCGTGCGGGCCGCGACGCCGTTGAGCGTCACGATGGGCATCCTGGGCGCGGATGCGGACCGGTTTGGGCTTGGGTTGAGCGAGGACATAGGCGAGCACGAAGAGCGGAGCGGAAAGGGCGAAACCAATTTCCAGGGCGCTGATCATGATCGTCTTGCCTCCTCACTGATGCGTTGGCTCAAGGGAGGATGGGGAGGCTTGAGCCGCAACGCAACCCTAAAACGTCGGCTCAGCTGGCCGTTTCGACCTTTGTCGACTTGACCATGGACATTTCGCGCCATGGCCGAAACGGCCTCGGGCGCCTATCTATCGAGCCATGAGCGCTAAAGACCGTCCCGTCGCCTTCCGCATCGACCGTCCGGCGCCGGATCGGACTGAGGCCGCCGCACGACGTGAAGCCGCCGTCGCCCGCATTCGCGCCGAGACCGGCATCGACGAGGCGCTGATCGACGCCCTGGTCGAAGGTTTCTACGCCCGAGTCCGCGAAGACGACTTCATCGGCCCCATCTTCGCCGAGCGGATCGACGACTGGGGCCCGCATCTGGAGCAGATGAAGCTGTTTTGGTCGTCCGTGGCCCTGTCGAGCGGCGTCTATCAGGGGCGGCCCATGCCCAAACACCTGCCCCTGCCGATCGACGCCCGTCATTTCGATCGCTGGCTCGAGTTGTTCGAGGCGACCGCCCGCGACCTGTGCCCGCCCGTCGCCGCCGACCACTTCATCGTCCGCGCCCGCCGCATCGCCGAAAGCCTGGAGCTCGGCGTGGCCAACGCCCACGGCGTCCTGGTCGGCCCCGGCGAACGCTATCGCCGACCGGAACCGGCCTGGACGCCCGAGGACTGAGCGCAAGTTCTCATATTGTTCTTGCTGTTTCGGGCGAATTGATCCCCATATAGCGTCGTCGCCCCGGACCGTTTCCGGCGTTTTCCGCGTTCCCGGATCTCATGACCGAAAAGCATAATTTCATTCGCGTTCGCGGCGCCCGCGAGCACAACCTCAAGGGCGTCGATCTCGACATTCCGCGCGAGCAGCTGGTGGTCATGACCGGCCTGTCGGGGTCGGGCAAATCCTCGCTGGCGTTCGACACCATCTACGCCGAGGGCCAGCGCCGCTATGTCGAGAGCCTGTCGGCCTATGCGCGCCAGTTCCTGGAGCTGATGGGCAAGCCGGACGTGGACCTGATCGAGGGCCTGTCCCCGGCCATCTCCATCGAACAGAAGACGACGTCGAAGAACCCGCGCTCGACGGTCGGCACCGTCACCGAAATCCACGACTACATGCGCCTGCTATGGGCGCGCGTGGGCGTGCCCTATTCGCCCGCCACCGGCCTGCCGATCGAGAGCCAGACCGTCAGCCAGATGGTGGACAAGCTGACCGCCCTGCCCGACGGCGAACGCATCCTGCTGCTGGCCCCGGTCGTTCGCGGCCGCAAGGGCGAGTACAAGAAGGAAATGGCCGAGTGGCAGCGTCAGGGCTTCCAGCGGCTGAAGATCGACGGCGAATTCTACGCCATCGAGGACGCGCCCGCGCTCGACAAGAAGTTCAAGCACGACATCGATATCGTCGTCGATCGCATTGTAACCAAAGAAGGTCTTGAGGGCCGCTACGCCGACAGCATCCAGACCGCCCTTGGTCTGGCCGACGGCATCGCCACGGCGGAATGGGCCAAGGCGCCCGAGGGCGAAGAGCCGCGACGGATCGTTTTTTCCGAAAAGTTCGCCTGCCCTGTCTCGGGTTTCACCATCAGCGAGATCGAGCCGCGGCTGTTCTCGTTCAACAACCCCTTCGGCGCCTGCCCGGCCTGCGACGGCCTGGGCGTCAAGCTGGCCTTCGACGCCGATCTGGTGATCCCGGACCGCGACAAGACCCTGCACAAGGGGGCCGTGGCGCCGTGGGCGCGCGGCCCCTCGCCGCTCTACACGCAGACGCTGCAGTCGCTGGCCCTGCACTACGGATTCTCGATGGACAAGGCGTGGCGCGACCTGCCGGAGAAGGCGCAAGCCGTCATCCTGCGTGGCTCGGGCGACGACAAGATCAAGTTCGTCTATGACGACAACGCCCGCAAATACGAAGTCTCCAAGCCGTTCGAAGGCCTGCTGCCGAACCTGGAGCGTCGCTGGCGCGAAACCGACAGCGCCTGGGTGCGCGAGGAACTGGGCCGCTATCAGTCGGAGACCCCGTGCGAGGTCTGTCACGGCAAGCGGCTGAAGCCCGAGGCCCTGGCGGTCAAGGTCGGCGGCGAGGACATCGCCGACATCTCCAACCTGTCGATCTCCAAGGCCTTCCTTTGGTTCTCGACCCTGGAAGAGACCCTGACCGAGAAGCAGGCCGAGATCGCCCGCCGCATCCTGAAGGAGATCACCGACCGGCTGCGCTTCCTGAACAACGTCGGCCTGGATTATCTGAACCTGTCACGCAGTTCCGGCACCCTGTCGGGCGGCGAGAGCCAGCGCATCCGCCTGGCGTCGCAGATCGGCTCGGGCCTGACGGGCGTCCTCTATGTGCTGGACGAACCCTCCATCGGCCTGCACCAGCGCGACAACACCCGCCTGCTGGACAGCCTGAAGGGACTGCGCGATCTCGGCAACTCGGTGCTGGTGGTCGAGCATGACGAAGAGGCCATTCTGACGGCCGACTACGTCATCGACATGGGTCCGGCCGCCGGCATTCATGGCGGCGAGGTCTGCGCCCAGGGTACGCCCGCCGAGGTCATGGCCAACCCCAACTCCCTGACCGGCCAGTATCTGACCGGGGCGCGCGAGATCGAACTGCCGCCCGAGGGCCGCCGCCCCATCGACCGCAAGCGGATGCTGAAGGTCTCGGGCGCCACGGGCAACAACCTCAAGAACGTCACGGGCGAGATCCCGGTCGGCGTCTTCACCTGCGTCACCGGCGTGTCGGGCGGCGGCAAGTCGACCTTTACCATCGAGACCCTCTACAAGGCCGCCGCGCGGCGTCTGAACAATGCGTCCGACGCTCCGGCTCCCTTCGATCGCATCGAGGGGCTGGAGCATTTCGACAAGGTCATCGACATCGACCAGTCGCCGATCGGCCGCACCCCGCGCTCGAACCCGGCCACCTACACCGGCGCCTTCGGCCCCATCCGCGACTGGTATGCGGGCCTGCCGGAATCCAAGGCGCGCGGCTACGGTCCCGGCCGGTTCAGCTTCAACGTCAAGGGCGGCCGCTGCGAGGCCTGCCAGGGCGACGGCGTCATCAAGATCGAGATGCACTTCCTGCCCGACGTCTACGTCACCTGCGACGTCTGCAAGGGTAAGCGCTACAACCGCGAGACGCTAGAAATCGTCTTCAAGGGCAAGAGCATATCCGACGTTCTGGACATGACGGTTGAAGAGGCCGCGCGCTTCTTCACCGCCGTGCCGTCGATCCGGGACAAGATGCTGACGCTGGAGCGCGTGGGCCTGGGCTACGTCAAGGTCGGCCAGCCCGCCACCACCCTGTCCGGCGGCGAGGCCCAGCGGGTCAAGCTGTCGAAAGAGCTGTCGAAGCGGGCGACCGGGAAGACGCTGTATATTCTCGACGAGCCGACGACCGGCCTGCATTTCGAGGACACGCGCAAGCTGCTGGCGGTGCTGCAGGAACTGGTCGAGAACGGCAACACCATCGTGGTGATCGAGCACAACCTCGACGTCATCAAGGTGGCCGACCACCTGCTGGACTTCGGTCCTGAGGGCGGCGACGGCGGGGGCGAGATCGTCGCAGTCGGCACGCCGGAAGAAGTCGCCGAGAACCCCGCCAGTTGGACCGGCCGCTACCTGAAGGAGGTGCTGGACCGGCATGAGGACCGCCGCAAGGGCCGCGTCGCCGCCCTGACCGCCGAGCCCGCGCCGGCCAAGCGCGCCAAGGCCCGCAAGAGCGCCTGATCAAACAGAAACGCCGCGCCCCCTTCGGAGCGCGGCGTTGTCGTTTCCGCCGATGTCGAGACGTCAGGCGCGAGGCGCGTCCTTGATGCCCAGATAGGCCGCCGAGAACGGCGCATAGACGATGGCCGCCTGGGCTGACGAGAGAATGGCGTTGACCACGGCCCAGATCAGCAGGCCCGGCCAGAACCGGGCCAGCAGCACCGCCACATTGGCCGTCTCCGCGCCTGCCAGACGGTCCAGCCCGCCGAACATCAGGTTCAGCGGCGCGGCGACGATGGAGCCCAGCAGGGCCACCAGCATGGACATGACGCCCGCCAGCACGGCCATGCCCAGCAGGGGCCAGAAGCGGCCCTTGGTCATCGCCCAGCTCTGCTTGATGGCGATTTTCTGCTCGGCGAAGGTGATCGGCACGGCCAGGCTGAAACGCACGGCCAGCCAGATCGTCACGGCCGCCGTCGCCAGCCCGGCCAGCACGGCGGGGAGGATCAGAAACGGCGCGCTCATGCCTGCGGCCATGCCGCCGAAGGCGCTCACCAGCGCCATGCCGATGATCAGCACGCCCAGCATGATGAGCCCCACCACCAGGGTCACGGCCAAAACCCGCAATTCATCCTTGCCCAGGCGCATATAGCCGAAGCGGCGCGCCTCGGGCCGGATGACGGCGCGCGCGACCGCCGTGGTGAGCACCGCCCCGAACAACAGGGACACCGGCAAGACGAAGACCATCAGCGCCCCATAGGCCTGTCCCAGCGTCGCCAGGTCGCTCATCGACGGCTCGGCGCTCTGCTCGATCTGCTCGGCCAGGGTGACGATGTGGATCAGGCTGCTTCCGGCCACGGCAAAGAAGACGGCGAAGAAGACCACATAGGCCGCGGCCCAGGCCAGGATGGCCCACGGCGCCCGGCGGGCCAGGCGAAAGCCTTCGAAGGCGGATTCGGTGGCGTTGAAACTCATGCTGGCTCCTCGATTCCCGGTCAGCTTACCTCGCGGTCCGACGGCGCGTCTTCCCCCTTGGCCGCCAATAACTGCCCGCAGGCCGCTGCATAGGGCGCCGTGCTGATCGCCGTCATCGCTCCATAGAAGGCGGCGGCGAAGGGGAAGACCAGCAGGCTCGCCCCGATCGCCAGAGGCCAGTTGATGGCCAGGGCGGCGCCACCGTCGATCGCATCGCCCCAGGCTTGAATGTGCGGCCAGAAGGCCAGCCCCAGGCCCAGGGCGACGATGACCGCCGCCGCCATGACCAGAATCTGCACAAGGATCACGACGGCCACGGTGGCTGCCGCCAGCCCCAGCAGATGGGCCACATGACCGCGCGTCAGGCTCCAGCCTTGAACGAAAGCGAAATCGTCGAGGGCCACGCTGGCCGGGATGATCAGACAGGCCCGCAGCCCCAACCAGACCACGGCGACCAGGCCCGCCAGGCCCGCCACGATCCCCAGCCCCACCGCCGCCGCTTCCGACGCCATCCACAGCAGGGCGCCGAAGGCGAAGGCCAGCAGAACGATCAGAAAGGCCGCGGCATAGAAGGCGACGACGATGGCCACCAAGGTCACGGCGACGCGCGCCTCGTCCATGCCGATCTTCAGACCGAAAAAGCGCCCGCGCGGCGCATCCGGCTTGAGCACGGCCCGGCAGACGGCGCCGACCACCACGACATAGACGACCAGTTGCAGGATGTTCACCAGGCCGGAAAGGGCCTGCACCCGGGCGAAGGCAAGCAGGAACTGCGGGTCCGGCGTGTCTCCGGCCATCTCGGCCAGGGGAATCGCGCCGACCATGTTCAGGATCATCCAGAAGAACAGCAGCAGGGGCGAGGCCGTGAGCGCGCCCCAGACCCAGACATCCAGCGGGCGGCGCCGGATCAGCTCGAATCCGGTCATCAGCGCATCGCCGATCGAAATAGTCTTGGTCATGAACAGCCTCCGCCGTTTCCTATAAAGCCCCGCGCCTGGATGCGACAGGGCCGCCGACGACAGGCGTCGCATGACAGGACGGCGTCGCGCGGCTAGAAGGCCGCCATGTCGAATGCGTCTCCCGCTCCCCGCCCCGTCCCCGCTCCTGTGCACGTCATCGGCGGAGGCCTCGCCGGATCCGAAGCGACCTGGCAGATCGCCCAGGCCGGCGTGCCCGTGATCCTGCACGAAATGCGCCGGGACGAGCCGGAAGAGGTGCGCACCGACGCCCACCACACGGCGGGCCTGGCCGAGCTGGTCTGCTCCAACTCCTTCCGCTCGGACGACTGGGAGTTCAACGCCGTGGGCCTGCTGCACGCCGAGATGCGGGCGCTGGACAGCCTGATCATGGCTTCGGGCGACGCCAATCAGGTGCCGGCGGGCGGCGCCCTGGCGGTCGACCGCATCGGCTTCTCGGACGCGGTGACGGCCAGACTGGAAGCCCACCCCCTGGTGACCATCGTGCGCGAGGAGATCGCGGGCATTCCGCCCGAGGATTGGGACAACGTCATCGTCGCCACCGGCCCGCTGACCTCGCCCGCCCTGGCCGACGCCATCCTGAAGGCGACGGGCGAGGAGAGCCTCAGCTTCTTCGACGCCATCGCCCCGATCATCCACGCCGACAGCATCGACTTCGACGTGGCCTGGCGCCAGTCGCGCTACGACAAGGAAGGCCCCGGCGGCGACAAGGCGGCCTACGTCAACTGCCCGATGGACAAGGCGCAGTACGAGGCCTTCATCGACGCCCTGCTGGACGGCCCCAAGGCCGACTTCAAGGAGTGGGAGAACGTCCCCTATTTCGACGGCTGCCTGCCGATCGAGGTCATGGCCGAGCGCGGCCGCGAGACCCTGCGCCACGGCCCGATGAAGCCGGTCGGCCTGACCAATCAGCACAACCCGACGGTCAAGCCCTACGCCATCGTGCAACTGCGCCAGGACAATGCGCTCGGCACCCTGTTCAACATGGTCGGCTTCCAGACCAAGCTGAAATACGGCGCCCAGACCGACGTCTTCCGCATGATCCCCGGCCTGGAGAACGCCCAGTTCGCGCGCTTGGGCGGTCTGCACCGCAACACCTTCCTGAACAGCCCCCGGCTGCTGGACAAGCAGATGCGGCTGAAGGCCCTTCCGCGCCTGCGCTTCGCCGGCCAGGTGACGGGGGTCGAGGGCTATGTCGAGAGCGCGGCCATGGGCCTGCTGACCGGCCGCCTGGCCGCGGCTCAGGCGCTGGGCCGCGACCTGGCCCCGCCGCCGCCGGAAACGGCCATGGGCGCCCTGGTCGAGCACATCACCGGCGGGCACCTGGAAGGGTCCAAGTTCCAGCCGATGAACATCAACTACGGCCTGCTGCCGCCGCTGGAAGCGCCCAAGGTCGACGAAGACGGCAAGCGCATCCATCCCAAGGAACGCGGCCGCGCCAAGAAGCGCCTGCAGAGCATCCGCGCCATGGACGCCCTGAAGGCGTGGCGGGACGCGGCGGCCTAACGCAGCTTCGCGCCCCCCGGCTTGAAGGCCAGGGTCATCAGGCCCATGGCCACGAGGCCCAGCCCCATCAGCATCCAGGCCTGGCTCAGCTCCGACAGACGGTCGCGCAGCAGCCCGGCCGCCAGCGGCGACAGGCTGGCGATGATGTAGCCGCCGCCCTGGACGAAGGCGAGCAGGTCGCCCGAGCGCACCGGGTCGTCGATCTGGTCCATGGCCAGGATCAGGGTCAGCGGGAACACCGCCCCGATGCCCAGGCCCAGCAGCAGCATGACCGGCGCCGCCAGACTGAGCGGCGTCAGCACCAGCCCGGCCAGGCCGACCAGCGCCAGCGCCACGGCCGTCAGCATCGGTCCGCGCCGGTCGGGAAAGCGGGCGATCGTCAGGGACACCAGCACGCCGGCCACGACCTCGGCCCCCGTCATGCCGCTGAGCAGGAAGCCCGCCGTCGCCCGCGCCTGCCCCATGTCGACATAGTAGGGCGGCAGCCAGGCCAGGACGAGCGTATAGGCCGAAGTGCCCAGGCCCAGGATGACGGCCAGCGCCCAGGCGCGTCCTTGCCGCCAGAACGGAACCTCTGGGTGCGTCCCCTCGGCCACGGCGGCGCGGTCCGGCTCCTCGGCCGTCGGCGCGCGGGCGGCGATCACCCAGACGACGGCGGCCAGGAAGGCCGGGACCGCCCACAGCGCCAACGCCCCCGCCCAGCCGACCGCCTCGGCCAGGCCCGCCGCCGCCGCCGCCGCCACGGCCGCCCCGCCCATGATGCCGGTCGTGTAAACGGCCATCACCGTGCCGAAACGCGTCGGAAAGGCCCGCTTGATCACCACAGGCGCCAGGGCCTGGATCAGGGCGACGCCGACGCCCACGACCACGGCGCTGGCGATCAGACCCGCGGTCCCGGCGAAGGCGGCTCGCGCCAGGCAGGCCCCGCCGATCAGCGCCGCGCCCAGGAGGATGCCCCGGCGCTCGCCCAGTCGCCGCCGCAGCGGCCGGATCGACAGGGCGCCGACGCCGATCATCGCCACCGGCAGGGTGGTCAGCAGGCTGGCCGTGGTCGAATCCATCCCCGTCGCCGCCTCGATCAGGTCCAGCAGCGGCCCCACGGCCGCCATGGCCGGGCGCAGGTTCAGCGCCAGGGCGAAGATGGCGGCGATCAGCAGCAGGCCCGCGCCGCGCGTCGGCGGCGGGGTGTTCGGCGCTTGCATCCAGGATGACTCCGGCGACGGATGACGATAATGTCTCGCCATCAAGTATCTTGATGTCAAGACAATGACCGATCGCGCCTCCCGCGCCGCCGCCCAATGGGCCGTGGCCCGCCCTGACCTGGACCTGCCGCCGATGGAGGCGCTAGGCCGCCTGCACGAGGCCTCGATCCTGGTCGCGCGCGAGCGGCAGGCGCCCCTCTACGCCCGCTACGGCCTGCAGCACGGCGAGTTCGACGTCCTGGCCACCCTGCGCCGCGCGCCCTCGCCCGACGGCCTGACGCCGACGGCCCTCTATGAGGCGACGATGATGTCGTCGGGCGGCATGACGGCGCGGCTGGACCGGCTGCAGAAAGCCGGGCTGATCGAACGCACCCCGCACCCCAGCGATCGCCGCGCCTCGCTGGTGCGACTGTCGGCCAAGGGGCTCGAGCTGATAGAGATCCTGATGCCCCTGCATATGGAAACGGCGCGAGACGTGCTCGCGCCGCTTTCCGGCGAGGAACAGGCGACGCTGAACGCCCTCCTCGCCCGCCTCATCGGCGGTCTGTGCGACTGAGATCAGCCGCCGGCGACCGCCTTGACCGCCACATAGACGGCGACGACCAGGATCAGGCCCGCGAACAGCTGCCGCCCAAGCTTGGCGTTGTCGCCCAGCCGCCTGGACAGGGGCAGGCCCGCCAGGGTCCCGGCCGCGCCGCCGACCGTCATGGCGCCGACCACGGACCAGTCGACCAGACCTGACAGGCTGTAGTTGACCGCCGTGCTGGCCCCGAAGGCGGCCACGCTCAGCAGGGACGTCGCCTGCGCCGCCGCCAGGGTCATGCCCGTGGCCCACATCAGGCCCGGCACGATCAGGAAGCCGCCGCCGATGCCGAAGAAGCCCGCCGCCGCCCCCACGCCGACGCCGGAAACCGCCACGCGTGGCGCCATGCCCCGGTTCAGCCGCACGCCCGGATCGCCCTCGTTCTTCTTGGGCAACAGCATCGACAGGCCGACCGCCGCCATGGCCACGGCGAAGGCCAGCAGCAGGTGATGGCCGTCGATGATCTTGGCCACGGACGAACCGGCCCAGGCGGCGGCCGCGCCGATCACGGCGAACAGGGCCGCGCAGGGCCAGCGCACCCGCCCGGCCTTCGCCTGTCCGGCCAGGGCCGTCAGGGCGTTCAAGGAGACCCCCGCCGCCGAGGCGCCGATGGCCATGTGCGGATCGCGCACCCCGACGACATAGAGCAGCAGCGGCACGGCCAGCACCGACCCGCCGCCGCCGAACACGGTCAGCAGCAGGGCGACCACGCCGCCGCTCATCCCCGCCAGAAGGAGTTGGGTCGGCTCCATGGCCTCAGGCCCGCTTCATGTTGCGGTTCCAGGGCATGACCGCCAGCAGACGCGCCATGCCGCAGAATCCGGTGGCGCCCGCCACGAACAGGCCCGCGCCGACGAAGGCGCTGAGGCCCCAGAAGCCGGGATGGACCATGAGGCCCAGCGCCCCGCCCAGCAGGATCAGCCCGCCCGCCGCCATCTGCACCTGGCGCATCAGCTCAAGCGGCTGCTTGCGGTCAGCGCGGACCGGCAGGCCTGCCTTCTTCCAGGCGTCCAGGCCGCCGGCCAGGACGTGGGCCGGTCCATCGACGCGCGCGGCCAGGCGGTCGCAGTTTCCGGCGGTGCGGTTGCCGCTGCGACACATGAAGATGACGTCCTTGCCGGGCGTCAGCTCCAGATGCGCGGCCTCGAAGGCCGAAAGCGGCGCGGCGACGGCGCCGGCGATGTGTTCGCGGGCGTGTTCGTCCGGCTCGCGCACATCGACCAGGACGGCCTTGCCGGCCTTGATGCGCGCAGCGACTTCGGCGGGCGACAGGGAGATGAGCGGGTTCATGTCAGTTTCCTTCGACAGATGAGTGAGCGCCGCCTCAGCAGGCGGGCGGGCAAAAGATCTCGGCCAGGACGGCGATCACCTTGAGGGCGGCGGGATCGGCGATGCGATAGAAGACGGCGGTGCCGCTCTTTCGCGTGCTGACCAGCCCATCCTCACGCAGGCGCGCCAGATGCTGGGACAGCGCCGACTGGGACAGGCCGACGTGCAGGTCGGACACCTGACGCTCGCCCTCCCCGATCTGACACAGAATCAGCAGGCGGTGCTCGTTGGACAGGGCCTTGAGCATCCGCGCGGCGTCGCCCGCGCTGGCCTGCAGGCGTTCGATATCGATGGCTTCAAGATCGTTCATGGACGCCAATATATGAGCCATTGCTAATTTAGCAAGACCTAATATATTGCCCCCCAACCAAGGAGGTTCCCATGACCCAAGTGCGCCAGGCGCCCCGCCCCGACGTGACGGGCTTCTTCGATCCCGCGACCCACACCCTCACCTATCTGGTCTCAGACCCGGCCACGGGGGCGGCCGCAATCATCGACCCCGTGCTGGACTATGATCCGGCCGCGGCTCGCACCTCGACCGGCTCCATCGAGCGCGTGCTGGAAGCCGTGCGCGAGCGCGGGCTGACGCTGGAGCGGGTGCTGGAGACCCACGCCCACGCCGACCACCTGACCGGCGCGGACGAGATTCGTACCCGCACGGGTGCGCCCATCGGCATCGGCGAGAAGATCACCCGCGTGCAGAAGACCTTCGGCGACCTGTTCGAGGCCACCGACGTGACGCCCGACGCCGTGGTGTTCGACGAGACCTACGCCGACAGCGCCCGCTTCATGCTCGGCGCGATCGAGGTCGAGGTGCTGCACACTCCCGGCCACACGCCCGCCTGCGTCAGCTACCGCATCGGCGACGCCGCCTTCGTGGGGGACACCCTGTTCATGCCCGACTACGGCACGGCGCGGTGCGACTTCCCCGGCGGCGACGCCCGCACCCTGTATCGCTCGATCCAGCGTCTCCTGGCCTTGCCGGACGACACCCGCGTCTTCGTCGGCCACGACTACCTGCCTGAGGGCCGGTCAGAGTTCCTATGGGAGACGACGGTCGCGGCCCAGAAGGCGGGCAACATCCATGTCGGCGGCGGCCGGTCGGAGGACGACTTCGTCGCCATGCGCGAGGCGCGCGACGCCACGTTGACGGCGCCGCAACTGATCCTGCCCGCGCTTCAGGTCAACATCCGCGCGGGCGCCCTGCCCCCGGCCGAAGCCTCCGGCCAGCGCTTCCTCAAGCTGCCGCTGAACGCGATCTGAGGCGCGTCAGACCCGGCCGCGCAGCACGGCCCAGAACAGGCGCAGCCGCTTGAACGGTTCGGCCTCGTCGGTTCGGATCAGGCTCGCGGGCGCCACGGCGGGAAAGGCGGCGGCCGGAAGTGTTCTCAGCGCCGCGTTGACCTCAGCCCGCGCGGCCTGGGCCTCGTCCAGGCGCCCCGTCTGAGCCAGGCCGCGCAAACGTCCGGCGCCGGCCACGGCAGCCTCATGCCCCTCGCCGGCCAGGATGCGCGTCGCCGCCTGCATGGGGCCGACGTAGAAGGCGTCCAGATCGTGCGGCTCGCCGTGCACGCGGCCAATGTGGGCCTCGATCAGGGCGTCGAAGGGCGCGCGCCCCAGCCCATGCCGGGACACGGCCGCCGTCAGCGCCTCCAGCACCGGATGACCCAGGCGCGGCGTGTCGCTGAACACCCCCTCCATCTGCTCGGCCCACCAGGCGTAGCGCATCTCTGCCAGCAGGGGCTGGGTGACGCGCGTCGGAATGGCCATCAGCTCCGCCTCGAAGGCGTAGAGGGCGATCAGGTCCGCGCGCGCCTGTTCGTCGGCCACGAACCGGCTGGCCAGCCAGCGGTCGAGGTCGGCGGCGCGGACCTGGGAGTCGAGATCAACAGTCATCGCGCATGGCCATCGACCATTGCGCGCCCCGGTTCAAGCCTCAGCCGAACAGGGTCTGGTACATCGCCATCGACGTCAGCATCGGCAGCGACAGCAACAGGTTGGTGCGGCTGCCCAGCATGGCGATGCGCGCGGCCTTGGCCTTGGCCGCGTCGTCCACGGCGACGATGCCCAGGGCCCGCTTCTGGTTCGGCCAGATCACGCCCCAGACGTTCAGGAACATGACGATGGCCAGCCAGACGCCGACGCCCATCAGGGCGAACTGCTGATCGCCCTGCACCATGCCCCCGGCCAGGCCGAAGGTCAGGACTTCATGGGCATAGACATGGCCGCGCAGGAACAGGACGCCGATACCCGCCAGCACCGTCACCAGCGCCGCCCAGCGGAACCAGAACAGGGCCTCGGGCGCGATGTGCTTGCTGACAGCGGGCTTCTGCTCGGCCGGAATGGCGGGCATGACCCGGATCTGCACGAAGTTGAAGTAGTAGAGCAGGCCGATCCACAGGATGCCGGCCACGACGTGGATCCAGCGGAACACGGCCTGCCAGAAGCCCAGGTCGAATCCGCCCGGCGCGATGCGGCCGAAGGCGAAGATCATCACCCCCGCCAGCAGGACGCTGAGCAGGAAGGTGTTACGGAAATTGGACAGCAGTTTCGACAAGGCGCTTCTCCCCCGGCCTGATTCATCGAGCGGGACCATAACCCGCCCTCCCCGTCAGGGGGAGAGCGGATCAGGAGAAGTCGAACAGGGGCCCGGTCAGGGCCGGCTGGCCATGCCCAGCTTGACCGGCGTGGCGTCGGACTTGCCGCCGCCCGACCGATCGACGCCCCACAGCAGGATGATCGGCGCGCCCACATAGATGGACGAGAAGGTGCCGATGACCACGCCGAAGGCCAGGGTGATGGAGAAGCCGCGCAGGGCCTCGCCGCCGAACACCGCCAGCACGATCAGCACCATGACCGTGGTCACGCCGGTGATGATGGTCCGCGACAGGGTCTCGTTGATCGACAGGTCGATCACGTCGCGAAGCGGCATGACCTTGTACTTGCGCAGGTTCTCGCGCAGGCGGTCGAACACGACGACGGTGTCGTTCATCGAATAGCCGATGACCGTCAGCAGCGCCGCGACCAGGTTCAGGCTGAACTCCATGCGCAGGGCGACGATCAGGCCGAAGGTCAGGGCCACGTCGTGCAGCAGGCCCGCCACGGCCCCGATGCCGAACTGCCAGGGAAAGCGGAAGGCGATGTAGAGGAACATCAGGACCACGGCCACGACCAGGGCCATGACGCCGTTACTCAACAGCTCGCCCGAGACCTTGGAGCCGACGACGCTGACGCCGGAATAGCCGACGTCGCCGACCGCCTGGGTGATGGCGCTTTCGACGCGCTGGACCACGGCGGTCTGGTCTTCGTTCTCGGGCACCTGGAAGCGGACGATGGCGGTCGAGCCGTCATCCAGATTGGTGTCGCGCCGGGCGATGCCCTGCACCTGGACGTCGCCCAGATCCAGGCCGCTGACGGCGCCGCGTAGCTTGTCCAGCTCCAGCACCTGGCCGGCGGGCTTGGCGACTTCCATCGAGGCGCCGCCCCGGAAGTCGATGCCCAGGTTCAGGCCGGGATAGAAGCAGCCGATGATCGCCGCCACCGTCAGGATGGCCGACAGCACGGCGAATCCCTTGGCGTATTTGACGAACTGAAAGTTCGTCTTGTGCGGCAGAAGCTTGATGATGGGCCAACCGTTCATCGACATCACTCCGCGATCGGCAGTTTCTTGGGCTTGGCGACCTTGAGCCAGTAGCCGAGCAGGACCTGGGCGACCAGGACGGACGAGAAGACCGAGGTGAAGACGCCGATGGTCAGGGTCCAGGCGAAGCCCCGCACGGGGCCGGCGCCGAACATGAACATGATCAGGGCCGCCACCAGGGTGGTCAGGTTGGCGTCGACGATGGTGCCCATGGCGCGGTTGAAGCCCGCATCCATCGAGGCGATCACCGACCGGCCCTGACGCGCCTCGTCGCGCATCCGTTCATAGATCAGCACGTTGGCGTCCACCGCCACGGCGAAGGTCAGGATCAGACCGGCGATCCCCGGCAGGGTCAGCGTCGCCTGGGTCAGCGACATGGCCGCGACGATCAGGATGCCGTTGAGGATCAGACCCAGGACCGACACGCCCCCGAACAGGAAGCCGTAGGCCAGGATCATGAAGACCACGATCACGACGAAGCCCAGCGCGGTCGACAGGGCGCCCGCGGCCACGGCGTCGGCGCCCAGTTCGGCGGTGACGACGCGGCGTTCCTCGACCTTCAGCGGAGCCGGCAGGGCGCCGCCGTTCAGCAGGTTCACCAGCTCCGAAGCCGAGGCGATGGTGAAGTTGCCGGTGATCTGGCCGCGGCCGCCGGTGATGGCCGACTGGATGGTCGGGGCCGAGATGACCTTGCCGTCCAGGATGATGGCGAAGGGCTTGCCCAGGTTCTGGGCCGTGGCCTCGCCGAAGCGGCGCGCGCCCTGGCTGTCGAACTGGAAGTCGATGGCCGGGCGGTTGTTCTGGTCGGCGCCCACGCCGGCGCGGGTCAGGTTCTCGCCCGAGACCAGGATGCGCTTCTTGACCAGATAGGGCGTGCCCAGGTCGTCGGTCAGCAGTTCGGCGTCCGGCGGCACGCGGCCGGCCAGGGCGTCGTTCAGCCCCGTCGGCGAGGTGTCCACCATCTGGAAGGTCAGCTGGGCCGTGCGCCCCACCAGGCGCTCCAGCTCGGCCGGATCGCTCTGGCCCGGCGCCTGGATGACGATCCGGTCCGCGCCCTGACGGGTGATGGCGATTTCCTTGGTGCCCGAGCTGTCCAGACGACGGCGCACGACCTCGATCGACTGATCGACGGCGGTGGCGCCCATGCTGGCCAGGGCGGCGTCGGTGAAGGCGAAGCGGATGCGTCCGCCGCCCAGCTTGGCGGCCACGCGGTCCGGCTGGCCGGTCGGGCCGACGCCCTGCTGGCTCATGGTGCGCAGGGCGTTGAAGGCGGCGTCGTATTGCGCGCCCTCGGCCACGGTCACGACCACGCCGCCGGCCTCGCGTTGCATGCCGGCGATGTTGATCTGGTCTTCCCTGAGGGTGACGCGGACGTCCTCCATCAGGTTGGAGACGCGCTTCTCGCGCATCTCGGGCACGTCGACCTCGAGCAGGAGGTAGGAGCCTCCCTGCAGGTCCAGGCCCAGGTTCAGGCCGTTGCGCGGCAGCCAGCCCGGCAGAGCCTCGCGCTGCGCCGGCGTCAGGACGCTCGGGAAGGCCAGCAGCAGCCCGATGACGAGCGACGCCGTCACCAGGATGATCTTCCAGCGTGAAAGCTGAATCATGTCTCGGTTCTCTTCAGGGCCGGCGCGCGCCGCGCCGGGGCGAGGCTATCAGCCCTTGTCGTTGGCGGCGATGGCGGTGCGGTTGCGCACCTCGGCGATCATCGCCTTGACCACGCGGACGTTCACGCCCTGCGAGATCTCGACCATGGCCTCGGCGTCCTCGACGCGGGTGACCTTGCCGACCATGCCGTTCGACAGGACGACCTCGTCGCCGCGCTTCACGCCGGCGATCAGGGCCTGATGCGCCTTCATCCGCTTCTGCTGCGGGCGGATCATCAGGAAGTAGAACAGGACGAAGATCGCCAGGATCGGGGCGATGTTGACGATGAGGGCCATGAGGCCGCCGTCTTGGGCTGCAGGCATTGGAGACTCCCCGACGCGGGCCGCGCCATGATCGGGGGCCCTTTCGAAAAACAAGGCGCGGAACCTAGGGTGCGCCGGGCCGATTTGCAACGCGACGCTGTGACAAGAGCGTCCGGGCGTGGCCGCCCGGACGCGCCTTGGTCAACGCGGCAGGACCGTCAGCGGGTCCAGCGCCACCGGGTCGTCGCCGCGCATCTGGCGCACTTCGTAGTGGATCGACGGGCGCCCGTCCCCGGCCGTCAGGCCGACCGTGCCGATGACCTGGCCGGCGCGCACCTGCGCCCCGTCGCGCACCGTGGCCGAGCCGAGGTGGCCATAGACGGTGCGCCAACCGTCGCGGTGAACGATCAGCACCGTCAGCCCCTGCCCTACGATGTCGTCGCCGACATAGGCCACGGTCCCGTCAGCCGACGCCTTCACCTCGGCCCCGGCGGCAGCGCCGATGTTGACGCCGTTGTTGCGCTCTCCCATGCCCACCGGCCCGAAACGGCGCAGGATGTCGCCGCGCACCGGCCACTGCAGGGCCAGAGGCTGACCCACCGCCCCGGCCGAGGTCGAGGGCGAGGACAAGGGCGCTGGCGCCGTGGCGGCCGGGGACCGGTTCGGCGGCGGCAGGGCCGCGTTGCCGCTGGGCGGCGGAGGGGGCGGCGGCGGCGTCACGCCGCTGTTGGGCGTGCGCACCCCGACCGGCGACGGTCCCGTCGCATAGGGATCGGAGCCGGTGTCGACGGCGGTGTCCGGCAGGATGATCCGCTGGCCCGAGGTGATGGCCCCCCGCGGCCCCAGGCCGTTCAGGTCGATCAGCACCTGAACCGGCGTCTGGAAACGGCGGCCGACGCCGGAAATCGTGTCGCCGGGCTGGATGACATAGGCCGAACCCGGCTGGACCGCCCCCGCGCCCGCGGCAGGCGACGCCAGCGTGACCGGCGTCCCCGTCGAGGGATAGGCCGGACCGCCCGGCGGCGGGAGGCCGCCGCCCTCGATGCTGCCCGCAGGCGCGCGCGGCCCCTGCTCGATCACCGGCGGAGGCGGCGTCTGCGGCTGCGCCGGGCCCTGGTAATAGGGATTGTTCGGATAACCGCCCGGCTGCTGGCCCGATTGTGAAGCGGGCGGCTGCGGATAGCCCTGCCCCACGGGCATGGGCCGGGTCGAATAGCGCGGCTCGCTCGGATAGGTGGAACACGCCGTGACCGCCAGCGCCCCGCCGACGATCGCCGCCGCCCTGATCCAGGCTGAATAGCCGCCCATGAGAGTCTCCGTCTTAACCTTGATCCGCATCGGCCCGGTGTGCCCCGGCCCGCCCGCAAAGCCAACCCGCCAACCGGCGCAAAAGTGGGGCGGAAAGGTTAATGACGACGACAGATCGACAGCCTCACCCCTCCTTGGCCGTCCCTTCGACCAGGGGCACGAAACGGACTTCGCAGAGGCTTTCGCGCTGGAAGCTGCCGTCGGGCTGCCCTGTATAGCGGTTCAGCATCTGCACCGAGGTGCGCCCCACCGGCGCGACCAGCACCCCGCCCGGTTTCAACTGCTTCAGCAGTTCCGTGGGCTCGTGCGGCGAGGCCGCCGTCACCATGATGCGATCGAAAGGTGCCTGCTCGGGCCAGCCCTGGCCGCCGTCGCCGTGGCGGGTGAAGACGTTGTCGAGACCCAGTATTTTCAACCGGTTCTCGGCCTCTGCTAAGAGACTCTTGTAACGCTCCACAGAATAGACGAACCGCGCCAGGCGGCTCAGCACGGCGCACTGATAGCCGCTGCCGGTGCCGATCTCGAGGACGCGGTGGCGCGGCTGGACCTCCAGGGCCTGGGTCATCAGGCCGACGATATAGGGCTGGCTGATCGTCTGGGCGCAGTCGATCGGCAGGGCCTGGTCTTCCCACGCCTGGTCGAGGAATTTCTCATGAACGAAGATCGCGCGGTCGATCGACTCCATGGCCTGGAGAACCCGCGCGTCGGTCACCCCCTGGCGCCGCAGCGACAGGATCAGCCGGCCCGCGCGGTCGTCCTTGAGGCTCATTTCTCGTGTGGTCCTTTCGGAGGCGCGCCGCCCAGCACCTTCTTCAGGTCATTTACCATCGGCATATGCGTCAGGTCGATGTGCAGCGGCGTGACCGAGATGCGGCCCTCGTCCATGGCGCGCAGGTCGGTGCCCTCGGCATGTTCCTGCGGCGCGCCCCGGAAGGCCATCCAGTAGTAGTCGCGGCCGCGCAGGTCGGTGCGGCGGATGGCGTGCATCTCGCCGATGTCGCGGAAGCCCTGGCGCGTCACCTCGACCGTCTTGACCAGTTCCGGCGGCAGCTTGGGGAAGTTGAGGTTCATGACCACGCCCTCCCCCACTTCTGCTCCAGCAGGCGGGCGATGATGCCGGGCGCGAAGGCCTCGGCCGTCTCCCAGTGCGCCGTCGCCTCATCGTGGAACCGCTCCAGCGACTGCGACAGGGCGATGGAGCGGATGCCGAAGGCCATGCCCTGCAGGGCGCCGGCGACCGTGCCGGAATAGCTGACGTCCTCGCCGACGTTGTGGCCGCGATTGACGCCCGACAGCACCAGATCGGGCTTCTCGGGCATCAGGTCGTTGACCGCCAGGATGACGCAATCGGTCGGGGTGCCGGTCACGGCGAAGCGCTTGGGACCCAGCTGATTGACCCGCAGCGGCTCGGTCAGGGTGATGCCCCGCCCCTTGGCCGACTGCTCGGTCTGGGGCGCGACGACCCAGACGTCGTCCGACAGGGTGCGGGCGATCTTCTCAAGACATTCAAGGCCTTCCGCCTCGATGCCGTCGTCGTTGGTGAGGAGAATACGCATCAGGCTTCCTTCTCCCCTTGCGGGAGAAGGTGGCTGGCGAAGCCAGACGGATGAGGGGTCGCGCCCCGGCCGGTAATCATGTCGTCTGCACTCGCCACTAGCATCTTCTGTCTGAGCAACCCCTCATCCGAGCCGCTGCGCGGCCCACCTTCTCCCGCAAGGGGAGAAGGATCAGCCCACCTGTTTCAACCCGCCCATATAGGGCTGCAGGGCGGCCGGAACGGCGATGGTCCCGTCCTCCTGCTGATAGTTCTCCATCACCGCGACCAGAGTGCGGCCGACGGCCAGGCCCGAGCCGTTCAGGGTGTGCAGGAACTCGGTCTTCTTCTCGCCCGCGCGCTTGAACCGGGCGTCCATGCGCCGGGCCTGGAAGTCACCGCAGTTCGAGCAGGAGCTGATCTCGCGATAGGTGTTCTGCGAAGGCAGCCAGACCTCGAGGTCGTAGGTCTTCTGCGCCGAGAAGCCCATGTCGCCCTTGCACAACAGCACCTTGCGATAGGGCAGCTCCAGCGCCTGGAGCACCGCTTCGGCGCAGCCGGTCATGCGCTCGTGCTCGGCCTCCGAATCCTCCGGGCGGCAGATGGAGACCATCTCGACCTTGGAGAACTGATGCTGGCGGATCAGGCCGCGCGTATCGCGCCCCGCCGATCCCGCCTCGGCCCGGAAACACGGCGTCAGGGCGGTCAGGCGCATGGGCTGGGCGACCTCGTCCTCAGCCAGGATTTGCTCGCGCACGAGGTTGGTCAGGGAGACTTCGGCGGTGGGGATGAGATAGCGCATCTCATCAATCGAACTGGTGTCGTCGCCAGAAAGCGTGATCGTATCAGCTTCCTCGTCCCACGAAATTCTGGCGTCAGGATTCAGAACAACGCCGGTCGGATTCTTCTCCGTTTTAGAGGCCTCGCCCCACGGAATAACGCTGGAAGCGAAGAAAAGGTCTTCCTTGAACTTCGGCAGTTGACCAGTGCCGAACATGGCATGGTCCCGCACAAGAAGCGGCGAGTTTACTTCCTGATACCCGTTCTTGTCCGTCTGCATATCCAGCATGAACTGGCCGATGGCGCGTTCCAGACGCGCCAGCTGCCCCTTCAGCACGGCGAAGCGCGAGCCGGACATCTTGGCGGCAGCCTCAAAGTCCAGCAGGCCCAGGGCCTCGCCCAGGTCGGCGTGATCCTTGGCCGGGCCCGTCGTGCGGGGCTCGCCCCACGTCAGGACTTCGACGTTGTCGTTTTCGTCGGCGCCGTCCGGCACGTCGGCGGCGGCCAGGTTCTTCAGCCCCGCCAGCAGGTCGCGCAGTTCGGCGCCCTTGGCGGTCTCGGCCTCGGCCGCCTCGGCGATCTCGGCCTTCAGAGTCTCGACCTCGGCCTTCAACCGGTCGGCCTCAGCCATGTCCTTCTTGCCCATGGCGGCGCCGATGGCCTTGGAGGCGGCGTTGCGTTTGGCCAGGGCCTCCTGGCCGCGCGTCTGGGCCGCGCGCAGCTCGACGTCCAGCGCCAGAATGCGCGCGACGACATCGGCGGCGTCATCCACGCCGCGCGACGACCAGCCCGCGACGAAGGCTTCGGGATTGTCGCGAATGGCTCTGATGTCGTGCATGGCGTCGCTCTTTCGGCGCTCAGGGAAGGGAGAGCCGAAGGCTGTAGCGTCCCCCGCGGAGTCGGGCAAATGTTGAGGGCCTCTTCCTCCGAACTCAACAAGCCCTCCCCCTTGATGGGGGAGGGCTGGGCGGGGGTGAAGACAAGGCGCTTGCTGTTGAGACTCGGAGACGCGCCGCCCCACGCGCTCAATCAAAAAGCGTTGCGTGCACACCCCCATCCCTGCCCTTCCCTCATCGAGGGGGAAGGGAAAGAGGTTCTACCCCGCCCGCGCCGCCTTCACCTTGATCTCGACGCCGATGGCCTTGGACACCCAGTCGCCGCCCGCGTCGGACATCATGCCCAGGTTCAGGGCCGTGCGGTCCAGCTCCAGCTTGCCGGCCACGGTCGCCGTCCCGTTCGCCTCGTCGAACGTGAAGGGCAGGACCACGGGGATCGTCGTCGTCTTGATGCGCAGGGTTCCCGCCGCCTCATAGCGGCTTCCGCCGAGGGCCTTGAACCTCGTCGCCTCGAAACGGGCGGTCGGATAGGTCGTCGGGTCGAACCATTCGCCGCCGGACAGGCTGCCTTCCTGGGTCGCGTCGCCGGTCCTGGCCGTGCCGGTCTGGACCGTCACCACGGCCTTGGAGCCGGTCAGGTCGGCGGGATCGAACCAGATCTGCGCCTCCCACTGTTCGAACCCGCCGGTGAAGGCCTTGCCCGTGTGGGTTCCGCTGAAGACGATGGCCGAGGCCGCCTGGTCCACCGTCCAGGCGGCGGCCGTGCCCGGCGCCACAGGCGCGTCAGCCGCAGGCGCGGCGGCGGGGGCCGAGGCGACCGCCTCCCCTTGCCCGGTAGGCGCGGGCTTGGCGGCCAGGCCGAAGGCCGCGCCGATCACGACCACGAAGGCCACGCCCGCCAGCCGCTCAGCCCAGCGCACGGCGGGCGTCGGCTCGGGCGCGGGGGCATGGGCGGCCTCGCCATGCGGCAGGATCGGAATCATGTGCGACAGCACGCCGTCGCGATCCAGGAACTGATGCTTCAGCGCCGCCCCGACGTGCATGGCGACCAGGATGATCGCCGCCCAGGCCAGCTTGCTATGCGCGCCCATGGCCATCCAGGCGGTCGCGCGCCGCACGGCTTCCGAGGCGTGCTCGATGAAGGGCAGATGCGGCACGGCGAACAGGCCGAACCAGCTGCTCGCCACGGCCAGGGGCGTGTCCGTCGCCACCGCCCAGCCGGTCGAGACATAGACCCAGCCCGTCAGCGGCAAGGCCAGCATCAGGGCGTAGAAGGCCAGGTGCGTCGCCCGCGCGGCGAACTGCTCCCACCCCTTCATGGCGCCCGGCAGGGCCGGAACCGGGTGCGTCAGCCGCCACACGATCCGCAGCACCGTCAGCGCCAGGATCAGGAAGCCGACCGACTTGTGAATCTGGAAGACGCGATAGGCCAGCGCCTGGCTGCCCGGTTCGGTGATGGCGTCGCTCATCCACCAGCCCACGGGGATCATCGACAGGATGGCGACGGCAATCAGCCAGTGAAGCGTGATGGCGACGGCGCTGTAGCGGCTGGGGCGGACGGTCATCGGAACTCTCGCGTCAGTCTGGACAGGAAACGGGCGGGACCGACCGGCCCCGCCCGCTCTTTAGTCTCGGCGTGATTAGGCGGCCGGAGCCGCTTCCTTGATGAATTCGCCGTCGAAGCGGATCGTCACCTCGTCGCCGACCGGACCGACCGGCATGCCGAAGTCCGAGCGCTTGAACGAACCTTCAGCCGCGAAGCCGATGGCCGGAACCTGCATGAAGGGGTGCTTCTCGATCTCGCCGCCGAACGTCGCGTCCAGCGTCACCGGCTTGGTCACGCCCAGGAAGGTCAGGTCGCCCGTCACCTTGGCCGTGCGCGGACCGGTCAGTTCGACCTGGGTCGACTTGAAGGTGATCTGCGGGAAGACGCCGCCGTTCAGGAAATTTTTGCTCTTGGCGATGTCCTCGCTGAAGCTCTTGAAGCCCGTCGCGGCGTGGGTGCCGAGGTAGTCGCCCGGATAGTTGGCATCAACCGACAGCGGATCGATGGTCGCTTCGACGGAGCTGTTGGCCAGGTTGGCCGGGTCCAGGGTGAGCTTGGCTTCGAACGTGTTGAAGCGGGCCGTGTAGTTCGAAATCGAGTTGTGCGGCACCGACCACTGCAGCGAGGCGTGGGTCGGGTCCATGACATAGACGCCGGCCGGGGCCTTCAGCTCGACCGGGGCGGTCGAGGCGGCGTCGGCGGCGGGGGCCTTGTCGGCGGCGGGGCTGCAGGCGGTCAGCAGGGCGGCGGCCGAAACGGCCAGGATGGCGGCTTTGATCTTCATGGAGGACCTCGTTGGATGTTCAGGACTGGACACGAGGCCCAGAAACGGTTGCTCTGTCCGTCGGCGCGCCGCTCGGACTGCAACAGTATAAGTTGCGATTGCTGATCTTCAAGCCCCCGTTCGCCAAAAATGCGGATTGAGGTGCGCCGCGCGCCGCGGCCGCCTATCCTGCGAATCTCATGCCCATCCGCCGCCTCCCCCCGAAACCGTCAACCGCATCGCCGCAGGCGAGGTGGTCGAACGCCCGGCCAGCGCCATCAAGGAACTGGTCGAGAACGCCATCGACGCGGGCGCCCGCAGCATCGAGATTCAGGCGGACGGCGGCGGCCTGACCCGCATCCTGATCGCCGACGACGGCAAGGGCATCCCGCGCGACGAACTGCCCGTCGCCATCGAACGCCACGCGACGTCAAAGCTGGAACCGGACGACGCGGGCGACGTGGACCTGCTGCGCATATTCACCCTCGGCTTCCGGGGCGAGGCCCTGCCCTCCATCGGCTCGGTCGCCCGGCTGAACATCACGACCCGCGCCCGGGCCGAGGCGGGCGAGCCCCAGAACGACGCCTGGGCCGTTTCGGTCGAGGGCGGCGCCCAGCGGCCCTTGTCGCCCGCCGCCTTCCCCGGCCCGCACGGCGCGCGGGTCGAGGTGCGCGACCTCTTCTACGCCACCCCTGCCCGGCTGAAGTTCATGAAGTCCGAGCGGGCCGAGGCGATGGCCATCTCGGAAGAGATCAAGCGTCAGGCGATGGCGCATGAGGCCGTCGCCTTCACCCTGACGCTGGACGGCAAGACCACCCTGCGCCTGCCCGCCGAACACCCCGGCGACGAGGGACGGCTGAAACGCCTCGGCGCCCTGCTGGGCCGCGACTTCGAGGCCAACGCCCTGCTGATAGATCAGGAGCGCGACGG
The DNA here is from genome assembly GCF_003627995.1 of Brevundimonas naejangsanensis. NCBI lineage: Bacteria > Pseudomonadati > Pseudomonadota > Alphaproteobacteria > Caulobacterales > Caulobacteraceae > Brevundimonas > Brevundimonas naejangsanensis. The sequence goes on from NZ_CP032707.1 coordinate 2,741,183, forward strand.
CGTGCGCCTGTCCGGCTATGCGGGCCTGCCGACCTATTCGCGCGGCAATGCGGCGCACCAGTTCCTGTTCGTCAACGGACGGCCCGTGCGCGACCGCCTGCTGCAGGGCGCCCTGCGCGGCGCCTACGCCGACTTCCTGGCCCGCGACCGGCACCCGGCGGCGGCCCTCTTCCTCGACATCGACCCGCTGTATGTCGATGTGAACGTCCACCCCGCCAAGGCCGAGGTCCGCTTCCGCGACCCGGCGCTGGTGCGCGGCCTGATCGTCGGCGCCCTGCGCCACGCCCTGCACGCGGCCGGCCACCGCGCCTCGACCACGGTCGCCGCCGACGCCCTGTCCGGCTTCCGACCGCACACGGGCGAGGCCCTCTACAGCCCCACCTCGCCCTCGGCCCAGTCGTTCGGAAACGCCGCGCCGGGCTGGAGCGGATGGCAGGGCTGGTCGCAACCGGCCGCCGCCGCCCAAAACCTGCCCGGCCTGAACGAGCGCTCCGCCCGCGTCGAACACACCTGGACCGGCGAAGCCGCCGCCCCCAGCTTCCGCACCCTGGCCGAGGTCCAGGCCGAACACGCGGGCCAGATCGCGCCCGGCGCCCAGACGCCGGCGGACCTGATCGATTACCCGCTCGGCGCCGCCCGCGCCCAGTTGCATGGCACCTACATCGTGGCCCAGACCCGCGACGGCCTGGTCGTGGTCGATCAGCACGCCGCCCACGAACGCCTCGTCTATGAGCGGATGAAGGCCCAGATGGCGACCGGCGCCGTCACCCGCCAAGCCCTGCTGACCCCCGAAGTGGTCGAGTTGGACCCCGCCGAGGCTGACCGCGTCGCCGCCAGGGCCGAGGAACTGGCCGAGATGGGCCTGATCGTCGAAGCCTTCGGCGTGGGCGCCGTGCTGGTGCGCGAAACCCCTGCTCTGCTGGGCGACACGGACGTCCAGGGCCTGATCCGCGACATCGCCGACGACCTGTCGGAACACGGCGCCGCCCTGTCGCTGAAGGAGCGCATGGCCGAGGTCTGCGGCACCATGGCCTGCCACGGCAGCGTCCGCGCCGGCCGCGTTCTCAGCGCCCCCGAGATGAACGCCCTGCTGCGTCAGATGGAGGCCACGCCCCACTCCGGCCAGTGCAACCACGGCCGCCCGACCTATGTCGAGCTGAAGCTCAACGACCTGGAAAAGCTGTTCGGGCGGCGGTGATCCCTGCCCCGCACATCCCGGCGAAGGCCGGGATGTGCGAATAAGGGCGGTATGACCTACAGCATCCTCTTCGTCTGCCTCGGCAACATCTGTCGCTCGCCGCTGGCCGAGGCGGCCTTCCGCGAAGAGGCCCGCCGCCTGAGGCTGGATGCGATCGTCGATTCCGCCGGCACGGGCGGCTGGCACGTCGGCTCTCCCCCCGATGCCCGCGCCCAGGCGGTCGCCCTCAGAAACGGCGTCGACATCTCGGCCCTGCGCGGCCGCCAGGTGAAGCCCGCCGACTTCCGCCGCTTCACCCATCTGGTGGCGATGGACCACGATAATCTGTCGAACCTGCGCCGCCTCGCGCCGCCCGACGCCACGGCCGAACTGTCCCTGCTGCTTGATCACGTCGAGGGCCGCGCCGGTCAGACCGTGGCCGATCCCTATTTCGGCGAGGACGACGGCTTCGACGTGACCTGGGCCGACGTCACGGTCGGCGCCCGCGCCCTGGCCGCCGAGTTGCGCCGCCTCAGAGGCTGAGCGCCTCGACCAGGCCGCTGGCCTTGCCGCCCGACGCCACCTCGCCGCCGGCGATGGCGTAAACCACGCCGTCCACGCTGGCCGCCGCTAGGCCGTGACGGGGCGTCCGCATCGCCGGACCGGCCGTCCAGGCGTCGCGGGTCGGCTCATAAATCCAGGTCTCGGCGAACACCCCGCCGCCCGGCCGGTCGAACCATTCGCCGCCGAAAGCGACCAGCTTGCCGCCCGCCTCGGCCATGGCCAGGCCGCCGCCGACCTGTCTTCCGGTCGCGGGCGAGGCCGGGATCGGCGCCAGGGTGTCCCAGCGGTCCCCGGCGGGATCATAACGGTCCAGCCGCCCCGTTCCGCCGCCGTCCACCGTGCGGCCGCCCGCCACGAACAGCTTGCCGCCCAGCACCGCGCCCGCCGCGCTGTTGCGGGCCATGGGCGCCGGCCGCGCCTTGTCCCAACGGTTGGCGGCGGCGTCGAAGACCAGATGCGTCGCCACGTCGCCCTGATCGTTCCACTGGCCGTTCGCCTCGCCCTTGGGCGAGCGGCCGGTGATCAGGTGCACCCGGCCGTCCAGCGACAGGCCGACGGTCTCGCACAGCCGCTCCGGCATCTGGCCGACCTGGGTCCAGACGCCCCGGTCGATGGCCCAGACGTCCGTCATGGCCGTCCACTCGCCGCCGTCGCGCCGGTCGTAGCCGCCGAAAGCCCAGACCCGCCCGGCGGCCGCCGCCAGCATCGGGTGGTGGCGCGGCTGCGGCAGGCGCGGCCCCTCGCTCCACCGATCCGCCTTGGCGTCATAGATCGCTGTCCGGTCATTGATATGCAGCCCGCCCGTGGCCGAGCGCACGAGGCCGCCCGCGACCGTGACCGAACCGTCCAGCGCCGCGCAATAGATCTCCTGCGTCGGCCAGGACATGGACGCGCGCGGCGTCCAGCCGGTCTCGGCGCGAGATACGGAAGGCGCGGCCGCGACGGCGGCGCCGGCGGCCAGGAAGGTGCGGCGATGCATGTTCATGCGGCCAAGCCTAGCCGTGCCCGCCGCCCTGCGCTAGAAGTCCGCGCCTTCCCCCCAATGGGATCGAACCATGTTTGAGATTGTAGCCGCGGCATAGGCCCGGACGCTGATCGTCCGAGGCCTTCAGAGCCCGCCCCGCGCCTCACTGCGCCGGGCGCGTGTCGTCTCATGCCTTGGAAATCTCAATCCCATGAACCTGTCACGTGCGGAGCAACGCACGCTCCACGCCCTGGCCCAGGGCGGTCGCATCCTGTTGGAACGCGACGAACAGGGCCGCATCCTGGCCGCCCGCTGCTTCACCCGCGAAGGCTGGGTGCTGGACGGCTGCAACCTGGATCAATGGCGCAGCCTGAAGCGCAAGGGCGTCATCAAGTCCCGCAACGGCGGCCCCTATGTCGTCAACCGCGAGGGCCTCAGCCGCCTGCGCAGCCGGGCCGACAATCGGACCTCAGGCCGAAGCTTCTGACGCCCTGAGGAACAGGACGCGCGCGGCGCCGTAGTCGCGCGCGTCCAACCGCTCATAGCCGGGCGTGTCGATCTCGGGCTCGTCCGAGCCGCGCTCGAACACCACGATCGCGCCCGGCGCCAGCCAGCCGCCCTCCAGCAGACGGGCCAGCGTCTGCTCGCCCAGACCCTTGGCGTAGGGCGGGTCCAGGAAGGCCAGGGTGAAGGCCTCGCCCGCCGAACCGGGGCGCGGCCCCAGGTCGGTCGCGCTGCGCCGATGCACCCGGCACCGCCCGAACAGGCCATAGGCGTCCATGTTCTCGCGGATCGCCCCGCGAGCGCCGTCGTCGGTGTCGACGAACAGGCAGAAAGCCCCGCCACGCGACAGAGCCTCGAACCCCAGGGCGCCCGATCCGGCATAGAGGTCGATGACCCGCGCCTCATGCAGCCCTTCAGCCCACGGCGCGTGCTCCAGCACGTTGAAGATCGCCTGCCGCGCTCGATCCGACGTCGGCCGCGTGTTCTGGCCTTCAGGGGTCGCGATGGCGCGCCCCTTCAGGCTTCCAGCCACGATCCGCATGGATCAGCCGCCCCGGCGCGGACCGCGCGGACCGCCGCCCGAGGGCTTGCCGCCGAAGGGCTTGCTGCCGAACGGCTTGCCGCCGCCGCGAGGCCCGCCGGGACGATCGCCCGACCGTTCGCCCGAACGCGCGCCAGGCCGCGCGTCAGACCGGCCGCCCGCGCCGCCAGGACGTCCGAACGGCTTGCCGCCTGGCTTTCCACCGGGGCGGCCGCCCTTGGGCGGACCGCGACGGTCGTCGATGAACTGATCGGCGCGCGGTTCGCGCGGCTTGAAGGGACGGCGCGGACGCTCGCCTTCGGCCCTCTCGCCCTCGCCCTCGCCCGGACGGGCGCGGGGCTTGAAGGTCTTCGTGTGCTCGAACCTGGGCTTGGCCTTGGCCCAGCCCTCCTTCTTGGCGGGCTTGCCGAACTCGGCGCCTTCCTCGGCCGCCGTTTCAGCGGCGCGCACGCGGCTGGGCTTGCGCGACGGGTCCGACATGGCCGAACCCGACTTGCCGCGCACGATCGGCGTGCCGCTGCGGCGGCCGGGGACCGGGGCGGGCGTCTCGACGGTATTGCCGGTCGGCAGGTTCTCGGGGCGGATGTGGTCGGCCAGCATCTCGCGGATCACGCGCGGGCCGACTTCCTCGACCGCGCCGACCGGCAGGGTGCCGAGTTGGAACGGACCGTAGGCCAGGCGGATCAGGCGGTTGACCGTCAGGCCGACGCTTTCCAGCACCTTGCGGACCTCGCGGTTCTTGCCCTCGGTGATGGAGACGCTGAGCCACAGGTTCGCCGAGGACTTCTCGCCCTCGGCCTTTTCCTTGGCCTTGTCGATGGTGGCTTCCACCGGGCCGTAGCGCACGCCGTCGACGACCACGCCGTCCTTCAGCTTGTCCAGCTGCGCCTGGGTGATGCGGCCGCGCGCCCGGGCGCGATACTGGCGCACCAGGGCCGTGTCCGGCAGCTCCAGCGCCCGGCTCAGCTCGCCGTCGTTGGTCAGCAGCAGCAGGCCTTCGGTCGCCAGATCGAGACGGCCGACCGAGATCACGCGCGGCAGGCCGCTGGGCAGGGCGTCGAACACGGTCGGGCGCCCCGCCGGGTCGTTGTGGCTGGTGATCAGGCCGGCGGGCTTGTGATAGCGCCAGACGCGCGTCGCCTGGGCTGCGCCGATCGGCTTGCCGTCGACGGTGATCTTGTCGTCGCGCTTCACCAGGACGGCGGGCGTGTCCAGGATGCGGCCGTTCACCGCCACCTTGCCCAGGCCGATCAGGCGCTCGACCTCGCGGCGCGAGGCGATGCCCGCGCGGGCCATGGCCTTGGCGATTCGTTCGGTGCGTTCGGGCGCCTTGGCTTCGGGTGCAGGCTTGCCCCCCGAACGGCCCTCGGCGCGGTCGCGGGGCTTCCCGCCCGGCTTGCCGTCCTTGTCGAAGGGCTTTCGCGGGCCCTTGTCGGCGAAATTACGGGGACCGCGCGGCCCGTCGTCTTGACGGGAGCGGGGCTTCTTGTCGTTGTCTTTGGGATGGCGATCCATGATGAGCGGTTCATGAGCATGGCGCTCGATCTGGCGCAAGCGGCGGCTGAAGCCGGCGAGGTGCCCGTCGGCGCGGTAATTGTCGATGAAACGACCGGCGAAGTGCTTGGTCGCGGGCAAAACGGCCCTATCACCGCCCATGATCCCACTGCGCACGCCGAAATCATGGCGCTGCGCGATGCGGCGGCGAAGTTGCAGAATTATCGCCTTACGGACCTGACCCTCTATGTCACGCTGGAGCCGTGCGCCATGTGCGCGGGGGCCATCAGCCACGCCCGCATCGGCCGCGTGGTCTGGGGGGCGGACGATCCCAAGGGCGGCGCCGTGATCCACGGCGGCCGCTTCTTCGACCAGCCGACCTGCCACTGGCGCCCCGAGACCGAGGGCGGCGTTCTGGCCGATCCGGCGGCCGAGATGCTGCGCGGCTTCTTCCGCTCGCGACGAAAGGCGCGTTCAGGAACGCAGGCGACGGTGCGCTAGACTGGCCCCGCCGCGCCTTCCTCGATCAGGAAAGCGCGCACCGCCGCGGCGTCCACGTCCTTGTCCGTGAAGACGTCGCCGACGGCCCGCGCCAGGATCAGGGTAAGACACCCGCCCTCGGCCTTCTTGTCCCCCGCCATGCGCGCGATCAGGGCGTCGGCCGCGAAGGCGTGGTCCACGTCGGGCAGCCGGGTCGGCAGGCCTGCCGCGCGAATGCCCGCCTCGGCCCGCTCGGCCTCGCTCGCCGGGCACAGCCCCTGCCGCGCCGAATAGCGGAAGGCCATGGTGCAGCCCAGGGCCACCGCCTCGCCGTGGGTCAGGGCCTCGCCGAAATCCAGTTCGGCCTCAAGCGCATGGCCGAAGGTGTGTCCCAGGTTCAGCAGGGCGCGGCGGCCCGCCTCCTTCTCGTCCTCGCCGACGATCTGGGCCTTGATCTGGACCGAACGGATCACCGCCCGCTCCAGCGCGTCAGGGTCGCCCTTGGCACCCGCAGCCCCCCCGGAAGGCGAAGTGTCGCCCAGCCAATCGAAGAAGGCCGCATCACAGATCAGCCCATGCTTCAGCACCTCGGCCCAGCCCGAGCGCACCTGCCGGATCGGCAGGGTGGCCAGGGCCTCGATGTCCGCCAGCACCCGGCGCGGCTGATGAAAGGCGCCGATCAGGTTCTTGCCGCGCGGGGTGTCGATCGCCGTCTTGCCGCCGACCGAGGAATCCACCTGGGCCAGCAGCGTCGTCGGAACCTGCACGAAATCGATGCCGCGCATGAACAGGGCCGCCGCCAGCCCGGCCAGATCGCCCACCACGCCGCCGCCCAGGGCCACGACCAGGCTCCTGCGGTCCAGCCCCTCGGCCAGCAGCCGGTCCAGCACGGCCTCAAGCTGCGCGAACGACTTGGACGCCTCGCCCGCCGGAACCGTCACCATCCCCGTCGACAGACCCGCCGCCTCCAGCGAGGCGCGCACCGTCTCGCCGTGGATCGCCGCCACCGTCTCGTCGCTGACGATAAAGGCGCGCGTCGGCTTCAAGGCGGCCACCTGCTCGCCCGCCTGTTTCAGCAGGCCGCGCCCGACGACCACCTCATAGGGCCGAAAGCCGGCGCCCCCGACCGGGATCGTCGTCGTCATCGCTTGTTCTCCACGCGCGCATGCGCTCGCAGGGCCTTCAAAATCGCCTCGACCGCCTGGGCGTGCGACCCGCCGCCGACGTCGACCGTCAGGTCCGCTTCGGCGTAGATCGGATACCGCGCCTCGGCCAGTTCGCGCAGGGCCTGCAGCGCGTCGCGGCCGCGTAGCAGGGGGCGGGTGTCGCGCCGCCCCACACGCTCGGCGATCACCGTCAGGTCGGCGCGCATCCACACGCTGATGGCGCGCCGCTTCATCACGGCGCGGGTGTCGGCGTTGATCATGGCGCCCCCGCCCGTCGCCAGCACGATCGGCGGCCCTTCCAGCAGACGGCGCATGACCCGCGCCTCGCCGGCCCGGAACTCAGCCTCGCCGCGCGTGGCGAATATCTCGCTGACGCTCATGCCCGCGGCGGCCTCGATCTCATGGTCGCCGTCGGCGAAGGGCAGACCCAGCCGCTGCGCCAGTCGCCGCCCCACCGTCGATTTGCCGACCCCCATCAGCCCCACCAGCGCTATGGTGCGGTTCGGAGGCGGAGAAGAATCAGGCAAGGCGTCGGCGGGCATGGTCGCTACACCCTCTACACCAGACGGGCCCCGGCTCCACACCCCGGAAGGGTTCCAATGACGCCTCAGGTCGAAGCCTTTCTGGAAATGATGGCGGTCGAACGCGACGCCTCGCCTCATACCCTGGCCGCCTATGGCCGCGACCTAGCCGACGCGGAAGCTCATCTGGTCGAGGCCGGAGGATTGATGGGGGCCGATCAGCAGGCGCTCGAAGCCTGGTTCGCCGACCTGTCGCGGCGGGGACTGTCGGCCCCCACCGCCGCGCGCCGCCGCTCTTCCGTGCGCCAATTCTATCGTTTCGCCCTGGGCGAGGGCTGGCGCGCGGACGACCCTTCCCGCCGCCTCGATGCGCCGAAACAGGGACGCCCCCTGCCCCAGACCCTCAGCCGCGAAGAGATCGAGGCCCTGCTGGCCGCCGCCTCCGCCCGCGACGGCGCGTCGGGCCTGCGCCTGATCGCCCTGGTCGAGATGGCCTACGCCTCGGGCCTGCGGGTGTCGGAACTGCTGGCCCTCAAGGTCGAGGCGGTGCGCCGCGATCCCGCCTATCTGATCGTGCGCGGCAAGGGCGGCAAGGAACGGCTGGCCCCGCTCAACCCCGCCGCGCGCGAGGCCATCAAGGCCTGGCTCGACGCCCGCGACGCCGCGCGCAAGCCCAACACGCCCGACAGCGCCTGGCTCTTCCCCTCGCACGGCAAGACCGGCCACCTGACGCCCCGCAGGTTCGCCCAACTTCTGGATCAGGCAGCCCTGGCGGCCGGGATCGACCCGGCCCGGGTCAGCCCCCACGTCCTGCGCCACGCCTTCGCCACCCACCTGCTCGAAGGCGGCGCCGACCTGCGCGTGGTGCAGACCCTGCTAGGCCACGCCGACATCTCGACGACCCAGATCTACACCCACGTCGCGACCGACCGCCTGACCCAGGTCGTCCACGCCAACCACCCCTTGGCGAAAGACGACTGAACGCCCATACTTCCGGCCATGGCGCGCACCTTCTACGTCAAGGCGATCTGGGCCCCCGAGGCCGAGGTCTGGTGCAGCGAATCCGATATTCCGGGCCTGGTTCTCCAAAGCGAGACCCTGGAAGAGTTCGAAGACCTGATCCGGCATTTCGCGCCCGATCTTCTCGCCTCCAATCTAAACATCCACGAAGCCGTCACGATTCGCTTCGATGCCTCGCGTCAGCTCGACGTCGCCGCGGCCTGACCTTGGTCAATCACTACTATCCGAGGTTGTGCGCCTGTTGCTGGCTGCAGGTTTCGTTCAGGTCCCGGAAGGCAAGGGCAGCCATGAGAAATGGCGCCATCGGGTTACCGGCCTTCAAGTGACGATCCCCTCCAAACCGCTGCGTCACATGGCCAACGAAATTCTCAAACAGGCCGGGCTCCCAAAAGCCTTCTGAACCTGCGCTTGCTCCGAGGCGTTCCGCACTCTAGGTTCCGCCGCCTTCCGTAGCGCCAAGGGGCGCTCCCTCCACACGGACGCCTAATGGCCACGCACTACCTCGAATTCGAAAAGCCGATCGCCGAACTGGACGCCAAGATCGCCGAGTTGTCGCTGCTGGCGCCGACCAGCGGATCGTTCGAGACCGAGATCGCCGCCCTGCGCAAGAAGGCCGACGCCCTGCGCGTCAAGACTTACGCCAACCTGGACCCGTGGATGCGCACCCAGGTCGCGCGCCACCCGCAGCGCCCGCACTTCGTCGACTACATCGACGGCCTGTTCACCGACTTCGTGGAACTGCACGGCGACCGTCAGTTCGGCGACGACCAGGCCATCCTCGGCGGTCTGGCCCGCTTCCGCGGCCAGCCGGTCGTGGTCATGGGCCACGAAAAGGGTCACGACACCCAGACCCGCATCACCCACAACTTCGGCATGGCCCGCCCCGAGGGCTATCGCAAGGCCGTCCGCCTGATGGACATGGCCGAGCAGTTCGGCCTGCCGGTCCTGACCTTCGTCGACACCGCCGGCGCCTATCCGGGCCTGGGCGCCGAAGAGCGCGGCCAGGCCGAGGCCATCGCCCGCTCGACCGAGCGCGGCCTGACCCTGGGCGTGCCCTCCATCGCCACGGTGACGGGCGAAGGCGGCTCGGGCGGGGCCATCGCCATCGCCGCCGCAAGCCGCGTGCTGATGCTGGAGCACTCCATCTATTCGGTCATCTCGCCGGAAGGCGCGGCCGGCATCCTGTGGCGCGACGGCACGCGGGCCAAGGATGCGGCCATGGCCATGAAGATCACCGCCCCCGACCTGATCGGCCTCAAGATCGTCGACCGCGTGATCCCCGAGCCCCTGGGCGGCGCCCACGCCAACCGCGAGGCCGCGATCCGCAACGTCGGCCAGGTGCTGGAAGAAGAGCTGAAGGCCCTGTCCGGCCTGTCGGCCGAGCAACTGAAGAGACAGCGCGCCGACCGCTTCTACGCCATCGGCCGACTGGGCTGATCGCGATTGCACGGCGGCGTCTCGCCGCCGAAGCTTAGCCATGCGATTCGTCCTGCTTCCTTCGTCTTGCGCCGGGAGGCCCCCATGCGCGGCATGAACGGGGTCGGCGAATCCTTGCGCGAAAGCGCGGTCTTCAACTTCGACGGCGCGATGACCATGGTCATCGACGATTCGCCCTTCTCGCTGGAGCTGACCGCCCAGGCCCTGCTCGGCTTCGGCATGAAGGTGCGCCACGCCTGCGCCAGCGCGGCCGAAGCCATCGCCATCCTGCAGAACCATCCGGTGGACCTGATCCTGGTCGACTGCGAAATGCCGGGCATGAGCGGCTATGAGTTCGTGCGATGGCTGCGCCGCTCGGGGCTGGAGCCCAACGCCTACGCCCCCGTCATCATGACGGCCGCCCACGTGCGCCGCTCGAAGGTGTCCGATGCGCGCGACTGCGGCGCCAACTTCCTGATCACCAAGCCGTTCAGCGCGGGCGTCCTTCTGGAGCGCATCGTCTGGGTGGCGCGCGACACGCGCCCCTTCCTCGAGGTCGGCGACTATTTCGGCCCCGACCGGCGCTTCCGCAACGAGCCCTGGCACGGCCTTGAACGCCGCGCCGAAGAACGCCGCAGGGCCGCCTTCGAAGACGAACGCAAGGCGGCGATCGAACTATGACCGTCATCACTCACAACCGACGGCGCAGCCGCCTGTCCACCCTGGTCGATCAGCCCGGGGGCGTCAGCGTCGGCGTCGCCCTGACCCAGGCCCGCGCCAACCTGGCCGGGCTGGAAGCCCGCAGCCGCGAGATCATCGCCGAGCAGGTCGCCGCCCTGGCCGCCCTGCCCGCGCCGGCGGCTGCGGACGAGCGCGCCCTGGATCAGGCCTACGCCCACGCCAGCGCGGTGATCGACGCCGCCAGTCCCTTCGCCCTCGACGACCTGTGCGCGGCGGCGGCCAATCTGTGCGACCTGATCGACGCCGCGCCCGAGGACCGCCCCTTCGACTGGCGCGTCGTCACCGTCCACGCCCAGGCCCTGCGCCTGCTCTTGACCCTGCCGCCCGAGGCCGCCGACGCCCGCGCCCAGGTGCTGGACAGTCTCAAGGACGTGCTGAAGGCCAAGGTGCCCGGCGCCGCGGAATCCGACGCCCAGCCCTAGCTTTTCGGCCCCCTACCCCGCTTGCGTCTTCGCCCCGCGCGTCTGCTTGCGCCACAGGGCCGCGTATTCTCCGCCCTGGCGCGCCACCAGTTCGTGATGGGCGCCGCGTTCGACGATGCGGCCGGCCTTGAGAACCAGAATCTGGTCCGCGTCGGCCACCGTCGACAGCCGGTGCGCCACCACCAGGGTCGTCCGGCCCGCGCGGGCGCGTCGCAGGGTCTTCTGGATCGCCGCCTCGGTGCGGCTGTCCAGGGCGCTGGTGGCCTCGTCCAGGATCAGGATGCAGGGATCGGCCAGAAGAGCGCGGGCGATGCCCACGCGCTGACGCTCGCCGCCCGACAGCTTCAGCCCCCGTTCGCCCACGCGCGTCTCCATGCCGTCGGGCAGGTCGCGGATGAAGTCGGCCAGTTCCGCCGCCTCGGCCGCCGCCCAGACGGCCGCGTCGTCGGCGTCGGGTCGGGCGAAGGCGATGTTGGCGCGGATCGAGTCGTTGAACAGGGCTACGTCCTGCGGCACCAGGGCCACCGCCGCCCGCAGCGAGGCCTGGGTCACTTGGCGCGCGTCATGCCCGTCGATCAGCACCCGCCCGTCCTGCGGGTCCAGCAGGCGCAGGGCCAGCTTGCCGATCGTCGACTTGCCCGCCCCCGACGGCCCGACCAGGGCGGTCGTGGTCCCGGCCGGGGCGATGAAGCTGACGTCGTCCAGACCCGCCGCCCGCGCGTCGTGGCGGAAACCGACATGATCGAAGACGACCTCGGCCCCCCGCCCGCTTTCGGGGCGCGGCAGGTCGACGGCGTCGGGCGCGTCGGCCACCTGGGGCGCCTGACGCGTCACCTTCAGCATCTCCTCCATGTCGATGAAGGACTGGCGGATTTCCCGATAGGCGAAGCCCAGGATGTTCAGCGGCGCATACAGAGAGATCATGATCAGCACGGCCGCCGTCACATCGCCCGGCCCCATGCGCCCGGCCGCCGCCTCGAACCCGGCCATGACCGCCATGATCCCCAGACCCAGGTTCATGATCAGGCCCTGGATCAGGTTCAACGCGGCCAGGGAGGTGTTGGCCTTGAGCGAGGCCTGAACGTAGGTCGCCAGCGACTGGTCATAGGCCTGGGCCGCCCGGCTCTCGGCGCCGAATGACTTGACGGTTTCGTAGTTGAGCAGGGCGTCGACCGACAGGCCGGCCGCCTCGCTGTCCGCGGCGTTCATGGCGCGGCGATGCTCCAGCCGCCAGTTGGCCATGGAGAAGGTCGTGCCCGCATAGACCAGCACCACGCCCACGGCCACGGCCCCGAAGCGCCAGTCGTACTTGCCGCCCAGAACCGCCGCCGCCAGCACCAGCTCCAGCACCGTCGGCCCCAGGTTGAACATCAGGATGCGCAGCAGGAAGTCGACCGCCCGCGAGCCGCGATCCATGGTCCGCGACAGGGCGCCCGACCGCTTCGTCTGATGAAAATCGAGCGACAGGCTCAGCGCATGAGCAAAGGTCTCGGCCGCCGTCTTGCGCTGGGCCGCCGCTCGCACCGGCGCGAACACCACGTCCGACAACTGCGGCGTCGCCGCCGACAGGAAGCGCACCACGGCCCAGCCCACGGCGAAGGCCGCGAAGCCCCAGCCCACGGCCGCCGCCGGACCCTGGTCGGCCGCCAGATGGTTGACCGCCGCGCCCAGCACCAGCGGCGCCAGCACCCCCAGCACCTTGCCCGCCAGGGTCAGCAGGATCGCGCCCGTCACCCGCCACGGCAATTGCGGCGCGTCCGAGCGCGCCACGACGCCGATCAGGCTGGCCAGGGCCCGCAGCGTCGGCGGCGCCTCCTGCCGCGAGGCGTCGACGCCCCCATTCAGGGCCTTGGCCGCGACGTCGCCGCGACGGCCCGAACGTTCACCACGCATTCTTACGCTCCGCCGCCATCATTCCTCCGGGCCGGAGCGCGCCGGCCACCTCAGTCCAGACACGCCACGGCGTCGATGAGGGCGTCCACCGACGCCTCCTCGGTCGCCCAGGAACAGACGAACCGCACCGAACCGTCGTCGAACTGATAGCAGGCCCAGCCCGCCGCGTTCAGCCGCGCATGGGCCTCGTCGGACATCCGTACGAAGACGGTGTTGGACTCCACCGGGTGGGCCAGGACGAAGGGGGTCCGCGCCTCGATGCCGTCGGCCAGGCGCTGGGCCATCAGATTGGCGTGCGCCGCCCCCTCGACCCAGGCGCCGGATTCCAGCAGGCCCAGCATCGGCGCCGCCAGCAGCCGCCCCTTGGACGCCGTCTGTCCCGCCTGTTTCAGCCGGTTGTCGATGCGGCGCGTCAGGCGCTTGTCGAAGATCACCAGGGCCTCGACGCAGTTCGCCCCCGCCTTGGCCCCGCCGAAGGACAGGATGTCGACGCCCAGCCGCGGAATGTCCTTGGGATCGAAGCCCGCCGCCACGGCGTTGGCCAGCCGCGCGCCGTCCATGTGCACGCCCAGGCCCGCCAGCTTGGCGGGCTCGATCAGGTGACGCAGTTCCTCCTCGGAATAGACGGCGCCGTATTCCGTCGCCTGGGTCAGGCTGAGGGCGGCGGCCGGCTGGCGATGGCCGACGACCGGCTCGTCCAGGGCCGCGTTCAGGGCCGCCACGTCGATCTTGCCCGAATAGCCCGGCAGGCCGATCAGGCCGACGCCCTGGCCGAAGAAGCCGGGCGCCCCGGTCTCGTCTGTGCAGACGTGGGCGGCGTGGTGGGCCAGCACCGCCTCATAGGGCCGCGCCAGCATGGACAGGCCGATGGCGTTGGCCGCCGTGCCGCTGAAGACGAAACGCACCTCGGCGTCGGCGTCCAGGGTCTGGCGGATCAGATCCGCCGCGCGCGCTGAAGTCTCGTCCGCCCCATAGGCGCGGGCGAAGCCCTGATTGGCTGCAATCAGGGCGTCCAGGGCCGCGGGCGCCATGCCCGCCGTATTGTCGGAACCGAAATCGTATCGCACCGCGTCAGTCTTTCCCCGCTGCCGGCGCCGCAAGGGCGTCCGCCGTCTGGTCGTTCTTGTAGGGCACGGCGACCTGATGCGGGAACGGTATCTCCATCCCGGCCTCGTCCAGCGCCTCCCTGCCCGCCTGCATCAGGTCGGCCTGGGTCTGCCACCAGTCCGCGTTCTGGACCCAGGCGTGGAGGGTGATCTGCGCCGCGCTGTCCAGCAGGGCCGTCACCCCGGTCCAGACTTCCGGCTCGGGCAGCACCTTGTCGTTCAGCCGCGCCACGGCCGCCAGGATCTCGCAGGCCTGCTTCAGGTTCTCGCCGTAGCCGACGTTGAATTTGATCTCGATGCGGCGCGTCTTCTGACCCGTCACATTGACGATGACGTCGCTCAGCACCTTGGAGTTGGGGATGACGATCTTGTGGTTGTTCCCGTTGATCAGCTGGGTCGTGAACAGGTCCAGCTTCTGCACTGTGCCGCCCGCGCCGCCGACCTCGATCGACTCCCCCACGCGATAGGGCCGCAGGATCAGCAGCATGACGCCCGCCGCCACGTTCGACAGCGTGCCCTGCAGCGCCAGGCCGACGGCCAGGGAGGCCGCGCCCAGCACGGCGATGATGGAGGTGGTCTGCACTCCCAGCCGCTGCAGCACCGCGATCATGCCGACGATGATGACCACCACCCGCACGATCTGGACCATGAAGCCCAGCACCGTCGGGTCGCGCCGCACGGCCCGGGTCCGCGACAGGATGCGCCGCGCCGCGCCCGAGGCCCAGCGCGCGGCGATCAGGGTGAGGACGAAGATGATCGCCGCCACCGTCAGGTTGACCGCGAAGTCGCCCAGCATGTCGGCGGCCTTGGCCAGGATGGCGGCGTTGGTCGTAAGCTTCTGCTCGCCGACGGCCATGACCTGCGCCAGCGGCTCGGCCAGGGAAGTCCCGGTCGGAAGGTGAGTCGTCGATGCCAGGCTCATGAGCATGGTCAGGGTCTAACGTGTGGGCCTGTGATTGGAAGCCCGCCGGTCAAGCTTTTTCGCCTGCGCTGACCCGCCCGCCGCCGCGTTCGATGGCGTCCAGCAGGTCCAGGACGGAATCGAGGGTGTCCGCCTCGCGCGCCGGCTTGTCCCAGCGGATGCGGCTGACGCGCGGAAAGCGCATGGCCACGCCCGACTTGTGCCGCGTCGAACGCTGCAGACCCTCGAAGGCGATCTCCAGCACCAGGCCGAAATCGCGCTCGGCCCGCACCGCGCGCACCGGCCCGAACCGCTCGACCGTGTGGTCGCGGACGAACTTGTCCAACTGCTTCAGCTCCTGGTCGGTGAAGCCGAAATAGGCCTTGCCCACGGGGGTCAGCGCCCCCTCGCCCGTCCAAACGCCGAAGGTGTAGTCGGAGTAGAAGCCCGAGCGTTTGCCGTGGCCCCGCTGGGCGTACATCAGCACGGCGTCGATGACGTGCGGATCGCGCTTCCACTTGAACCACGGCCCCTTGGGACGGCCGGCCACATAGGGGCTGTCGCGGCGCTTCAGCATCAGCCCCTCGGCCGCCGCCCCGACCGGCGGATCGGCCCGCAGCGCGGCCAGTTCGTCCCAGGTCGTGTGCGCCAGCAGCGGCGACAGGCCGAGCCGTTGGCCCGGATGCGCCGCCGCCAGCCGCTCCAGCCGCGCTCGACGCTCGGTCAGCGGCAGGGCACGCAGGTCCTCGCCCCCTTCGGCCAGCAGATCGTAGGCCAGGATGCCCGCCGGATAGGCCTGCATCAGCCTGGCGTCGGCCGTCTTGCGGTTCAGCCGCTGTTGCAGGTCGCCGAACGGCGCCACCACCCCGTCGCGCACCACGAGAAGCTCCCCGTCGACCGCGCCCTCAAAGGCCAGATCGGCCATGACATCGGGAAAGGCCGCCGAAATCTCGTCGCCGGTGCGCGAATACAGCCGCGTCTCCCCGCCCTCGCGCACCGCCTGGACGCGGATGCCGTCCCACTTCCACTCGGCGATGAAGTCGGCCGGGTCCAGACGCGGCAGGTCCAGGCCCTCGTCCAGGGCCACGGCCAGCATGACCGGCCGGAACCGGCCGGGCGCATCAGGACTGGGGCGCTCGGCTCGCCCTTCCAGCCAGGCGAACAGGTCCTCATAGGGCGGCTTGAGCGCGTGCCAGACCTCCTCCACCTCGCCGACCGTGACCGGCGCCAGGGCCTCGGCCGCCTCGCCGCCTTCAGGGCTGGGCGGTTCGGGAACGGCGGCGGGTCGCATCATGGCTACGGCCGTGCGCGCCAGACGCGCCGACAGGCCCACACGCAAGGCCCCGGTCACCAGCTTCAGCAGGGCCCAACGCCCCTTGGGCTCCAGCGCGTCCAGCCAGCCCTCGATCAGGGCCGGCGCCTCGGCGCGGCCGGCGTGCATCAGGGCGTCGGCCACCTCGCCCAGCTCAGGCTCGCGGTTGGCGCGATGCTGCGGATCGCGCGGCCAGATCAGGGCCGCCGTTTCGGCCAGGTCGCCGACATAGTCGTAGGACCAGCCGAACAGCACCGGATCGACCCGCGCCTCGACGGCCTTGCGGATCATGGCCGGCTTGGCCGTGGCGAAGCTCAGCTCCCCCGTCAGGGCCGCCAGGGCCCAGCCTCGGTCAGGATCGGGCGTCGTCTTAAGATAATCGCGCAGCAGGACCAGCTTCGCATTGCGCGAAGTCGTCAGCGACAGGCGATCCAGCAGTTCGGCGAAGGGACGCAATCCGGCTCCAGCGCATCAGGCTTCACAGCACAACGGCGAAGAGTGCGCAGGTTTCCCTCGCCGCCCCTTATCGCCCAGGCTTTTGCGCCCGTTCGCCGGGTCAGGCCGCCGCCGCCTCGCTCTCGGCCGCCTGCGCGACCAGACGCCGCAGCGCACCCCGGCCGCCCTTGGCGTGCCCCATGAGCGCCGACAGGCTGCGGAAATCGATCGGCTTGTTCAGATAGGCGTCGGCGCCCGCCGCAAGCCCCGCCTCATGGTCCTCGTTGCGGGCGGAGGCCGACAGGACGATGATCGGCGTCTCGGCGTTCGCCCCGCCGCCTTCGCGGATCAGCCGCGTCGCTGTCAGGCCGTCCATGATCGGCATGTTGACGTCCATGATGATCAGGTCGAACTGCTGCTCGAAAGCGGCCTCGATCGCCTCGTGCCCGTTTTCGGCCGTGCTGGTCCGACGGCCGGTCGATCCCATCCAGGCTTCCAGGATCATGCGGTTGACCGGGTGATCCTCGACCACCAGCACTTCCATCGCGTCGCCGCCGGCCATGTCGGCGTCATCGGCGGCCGTCGTTTCGGCCCCGCGCCACGCCACCACCTCGCCCTCGACGGCGAAGGTGAAGGTCGAGCCTTCGCCCAGCTTGGAGGTCACAAAGATCTCGCCGCCCATGATATTGGCCAGGCGCCGCGAGATCGTCAGCCCCAGGCCCGTCCCGCCGAAACGACGCGTCGAGGATGCGTCCACCTGCGTGAAGGGCTGGAATAACTGGCCCATGTCGCTCTCGGAAATGCCCGCGCCGCTGTCCGTCACAGCGAATTCGAAGGCCACCCGGCGCTCGGAGATGCGGCGACCGCGCGCCACGAAGCGCACCGCGCCCTGGTCGGTGAACTTGATCGCGTTCGACAGCAGGTTCTGCACCACCTGGCAGACCCGCAGGGGATCGCCGCGCACCACGGCCGGAATGTCGCCCTCGAACTCGGTGATGAACTCCAGCCCCTTGGCCTCGGCCTGGGCTTCGAACGGTCCGACGATGCGGCGGTGCAAATCCTCCAGATTCACGTCCACCGTCTCGAAATTCATCCGCCCCGCCTCGATCTTGGTCATGTCGAGGATGTCGTTCAGCAGGCTTAGCAGGTTGTCGCCCGAGTTGCGGATGATGGCCAGATACTCGCGCTGCGCCCCTTCCAGCCGCGTCGCGCTCAGCAACTGGGCCGCGCCCAGCACGCCGTTCATGGGGGTCCGGAGTTCATGGGAGATGACGCCGAGGAAGTTCGACTTGGCCTCATTGGCGGCATCTGCCTTGTCGCGGGCGGCGCCCAGTTCCTCGATCAGATGGGCCTGGTGCTCCTGGAAGGCGCGAATGCGCTCCTCGCGCAGCATCGTCATGGTGACGAGGACGAAGAGGCTCGCCGCCGTGAACGGGGCCAGGGCGACGAAAGGCCAGAAGACGGGGTCGCCGATCAGGCTGACGGCGATGATCGCCGCCGCCGCGCCATAGGGCGACGAAATCAGCAAAGCCTGGCGCGGCGAGCTCCGCAGTTGGGCGAACACCAGCACATAGCCGGAAATCAGCAGGGCAATCGCCAGCTCGCGCCCGAACGGCGCATGGGAGAACCAGGCCAGCAGCGGCGCCACGGCCCAGACCGCCGTCGTGCCCGTAGCCACGGCGGGGAAGACCATCCCCCAGCCGTTTCCGACGCTCTGGCTGACGCGCTTCTCGACCTCGCCGCGCAGGGCGCCGGCGGCCAGGGTCGCCACGAACCACAGGAGGCCATGAGCCAGGCCGACCGTTGCGATCAGGCCCAGCGCCCAGCTGACGATGATGAGATAGCGCAGGTAGTGGGTCTGGAGGATGGCCGTCAGCGCCTGAGCCGCCTCGCCCGGCGCCTGCGCTCCGTCCATCCCCTTTGCGAACCCGTCAGATCCTACCATCGCGATGCCCCCGCCCGCTCCAATATGCTTCGGGCGGGGACGCTAGGACGAAAGGTTCTAAGACGATATGAATGGGGATAACCACGTAATCCCATTTCGGTCGCTCGAGCCCGCCGTCCCGTGGCGTTTCAGGAATCGGCCTCTTCAGGCGTCTGCGCCCGGATCGAAAGCGCGTGGACCGGGCCGGCCAGTTCGTCCTTCAGCACGACTTTGACGGCCCGCTGGCGCGCCACTCGGTTCTGGCCGGCGAAGGCATCGGACACGATGGTGAGCCGGAAATGGCTCTCGCCGCCGTCGCGGGCGTCGATTCCGCCCTCATGATGATGGCCGGCGTGCTTCCAGCTGTCGTCCTCCAGCTCCAGGCGCCGAGGGGCGAACGCCGCCGTCAGTTTTTGGCGGATAATCGTCGCTATCGGCCCTTCAGACATGGGTACTCCTTGAAGCTGTCCAATTCGGCCCTACACTTCGGTCGATGTCCGCGTCTTTTCAATACAAGCCTCGCTTCACCGACATCCGCGTGAAGCCGCCGCGTCCCGACGAGGAAGAAGACGCGGCCGAGGACGTCCTGCGCCTGAAGCCCGGCGAGAAGTCCTGCGAATGGGCCGAGTGCACCCGCCCCGCCACGGCGCGCGCGCCCAAGTCGCGGGAGCAGCTGAACGAGTTCTACGATTTCTGTCAGCAGCACGCCGGCCAGTACAACAAGAGCTGGAACTTCTACGCCGGCATGAACGAGGGCCAGATTCGCGCCGCCCAGGAAAATGAGGCCATGACCGGCGGCCGTCCCACCTGGCAGATGAAGGCTGGTCCCCAGACGCGCGAGGCGGCCGCCTTCGCCGCCAAATTCGGCACGAGCAATAATTCCGGCGCGGGCTCCTGGCGCGACAGCTTCGGCCTGTTCGGACGCCGGGTTCACGCAGTCGATCCGGCCCAGGACGATCCTCGTCATCGACTAGGCAAGCTGGAGCGCGCCGCCCTGGCCGATCTCGGTCTGGAGCCGGACGCGGACAAGGCCGCCATCAAGGCGCGCTATCATGAGATGCTCAAGCGCTTCCACCCCGACACCAACGGCGGCGACCGCGGAGCCGAGGCCAAGCTTCAGAGCGTCATCCGAGCCTGGAAAACCTTGAAAAAGGCCGGCCACGCCTGACGGACCTCAACAGGCCGCCCGGCCGGGACACGGGCTCGACCCGCGTCATGGCCTCACTGTTGGCCGACGAATCCCAGATTTCGGCGAACGTCTGGTCTCCAGTCTCGTCCCGCATCATGCGTCGAGTTTCCTGGATGGCCTCCGTGAAGCTGTCGGCCTCCAGAGGGAACATCTGGGGCGTTCGTCCGGGCGCATCATAAACGTAGCAGAAGTACTGCGTGTGCGTGTCCATGGCCTCTCCCCCGACGGGAGTGATGCCTTATCTATTAACACCCCCTTGTGGATTTTCCGAATCACAGAACCGTTGTTTCTGAAGGACGTTCCGTCCTGGTCCTTTCGCGCTTCGGCAAGGAGTCCACAGATGGAAGTCATATATCGCGCCCGCGCCACGGCCTCCGGCGGCGGCCGAGAAGACGGCCGTTCATCCACTGACGACGGCAAGATCGACGTGCGCCTGTCCGTCCCGCCCGAAATGGGCGGCAAGGGCGGCGACGGAACCAATCCCGAGCAGTTGTTCGCCACCGGCTACGCCGCCTGCTACCTCGGCGCCCTTCGCCTCGTGTCCGGCAAGGCCGGCACGCCGGTCGGTCCCGACACCAAGGTCGCCGCAGGGATCGGCATCGGCAAGAACACCCGGGGCGAGGGCTTCAACCTCGACGTGGTGCTGCGCGTCTCCGACCATGGTCTTGAACGGACTGTGATCGACGACCTAATCCAGAAGGCGCATCAGGTCTGCCCCTACTCCAACGCCACGCGCGGCAATGTGGATGTCGCTCTCAGCGCCGTCTGAGCCCATGAGCGGCGCGTCCCCCTCGACCACCTGATCCGCCTGCGGTAATCGCTCTGCTCATGACCTCTCCGCTCGACGCTTCCCCCGATCCGCTCGTCACCCTGGAACCGCACCGCAAGGTCACGCTGAGAGAGGCGTTCGGCGTCGATTCCGATATGGTCGTGCCCGCTTTCGACACGCGTGACAGCCACGTGCCCGAGATCGACGACAGTTATCGATTCGATCCCCAGACCACGATCGCCATCTGCGCGGGCTTCGCCTACGACCGTCGCGTCATGGTCCAGGGCTATCACGGCACCGGCAAGTCGACCCACATCGAGCAGGTCGCCGCCCGCCTGAACTGGCCGCTGGTCCGCATCAACCTGGACAGCCACGTCAGCCGCATCGACCTGATCGGCAAGGACGCCATCGTCCTCAAAGACGGCAAACAGATCACCGAGTTCCGCGAGGGCATCCTGCCCTGGGCGCTGCAGCGCCCGGTCGCCCTGGTGTTCGATGAATACGACGCGGGCCGCCCGGACGTCATGTTCGTGATCCAGCGCGTGCTGGAGGCCCAGGGCCGCCTGACCCTGCTGGACCAGAATCGCGTCATCCGCCCGAACAAGTGGTTCCGCCTGTTCGCCACCTCGAACACGGTCGGCCTGGGCGACACCACGGGCCTGTACCACGGCGCCCAGCAGATCAACCAGGCCCAGCTCGACCGCTGGAACATCGTCACCACCCTCAACTACCTCGACCACGACGTCGAGGCCGAGATCGTCGCCGCCAAGGTGCCCGAGTGGAACGACGCCGAGGGCAAGCGCCGCATCGCCGCCATGGTCCGCGTCGCCGACATGACCCGCAACGCCTTCATGAACGGCGACATCTCCACCGTCATGTCGCCGCGTACGGTCATCACCTGGGCCCAGAACGCCATCATCTTCGACGGCGACGTGGCCCTGAGCTTCCGCCTGACCTTCCTGAACAAGTGCGACGAGTTGGAACGACCGACCATCGCCGAGTTCTATCAGCGCGCCTTCGGCGAGGACCTGCCGGAATCCGCCACGCGTGTGAAGATCGGCTGACCCATGGCTTTTCCCCTTCTCCCCTTGTGGGAGAAGGTGGCCCGTCAGGGCCGGATGAGGGGTCTCTCCGAAGTCGAACGAAGGCAGCGAGGTTGATGGCGGCGCAACCCCTCATCCGTCTGGCTGCGCCAGCCACCTTCTCCCACAAGGGGAGAAGGATAAGACGCGCGCTTTCACATCACGGCGCCGCAATCCCGGCAAATCCCCGCCTTTGCGCGACCCTCGCCCCCATCAACTCGCCGCACCCGCCGCCCATGCCACGTTTCCCCTGTCCCGTCGCAAGGGAGGGCTCGCTCGGCCGGCGAACCGAAGCGGCGGCGGGAGCGGAGAGAACGGGGGTCTTGTCGGATCGCTTCGTCCTCCCTCGCGCGCACCGGACAAGGGCGGGAGCCCAGCGGAAGGCGGCGGCGGATCGGACAGGCGGTTCTCCACGCGACGTCTCAGGACGAAGCGTGAAATGCTCTCAAGCAGCGCGAACGCGCGGTAGAGCACGAGAAGACAAGACGCCGCAGGGGCCTAGCGACGGGGCGTTCGATCCGTCCGCCAGAGAGGTTCCGGCCAGGGTCGCGGGGGTTACGCGGACCGTTCCAGGACTGCACGCCGGTGCAGCCTGCCCGTCATGGGCGCCGGGAGTAGCCGCGAACAACGGCGCCTGCCCCGAGCTCATGAACAACTCTTCGCGCGGGGCGTCGGCCTTCGTCGAAACGGTAAAACTCATCTTCTCCGGGCGAAGACCCGGCGCCCCGCCCAGCCCTCTCGACCTGCCGCGCCTGCGCGGCGGGGTGAGGCCGTATGACTCGTCACCCCGGCCAACGAGCGCAGCGAGGCCGAGCCGGGGCCGCGGTCTCGCGCGGCGGGCAAACGCGTTCCTTCTCCCCTTGTGGGAGAAGGTGGCCCGTCAGGGCCGGATGAGGGGTCTCTCCGAAGTCGAACGAAGGCAGCGAGGTTGATGGCAGCGCAACCCCTCATCCGTCTGGCTGCGCCAGCCACCTTCTCCCACAAGGGGAGAAGGCCAATCAGGCTTTACCGCAGCCCCGACACGAACATCCGCGGCCGCGAGCGCCGCACCAGCCACAGGTTCACCGTGGCCGCAGCCAGCACCAGGGCCGCGACGGCCTGGTGCAGCACCCCCAGGGTCACCGGCACGGCGTGCATCAGCGTGACCACCCCAAGCCCCGCCTGCAGCCACAGCGCGCCCGCGAGGACGAGTGCGGCGGCGCCCAGCCCCTCGCCCAGCCGCCCGCGCAGGGCGTGGACCGCGTAGAAGGTCCCGCCGAGCAACAGCACATAGGCGCCGATGCGATGGTTGAACTGAACCAGGCCCTGGTCGTGCAGGAAGGCCAAGCCTCCCTGGGCCCAGGCGACCGGCGGGAATACGGCGCCGTTCATCATCGGCCAGTCAGTGTAGATCATGCCCGCCTTGGCGCCGGCCACCAGGCCGCCCAGCAGACATTGGACGAAGACCCCCGCCAGCAGCAGGCCCGCGCCCCAGCTCCATCCGCGCGGCGAGCGGCTGTAGTCCGAACCGGCCCACGCCTCCAGGCCCGTCCAGATCAGGCCCGCGAAGATCAGGAAGGCCAGGCCCAGGTGGGTGGCCAGCCGCTCGGGCGCCACGTCGACGCGCTCCGCCAGGCCGCTGGACACCATCCACCAGCCGATCAGCCCCTGCAGCCCGCCCATCGCCAGCAGGATCACGCAGCGACCGATCAGGCGGCGCGGAATCGCGCGGAAGGCCACGAAGGCGACGAAGGGCACGGCGAAGACCACGCCGATCAGGCGGCCGAACAGGCGGTGCGCCCATTCCCACCAGAAGATGTACTGGAACTCCGCCATGCTCATGCCGGCGTTGACCTCGGCGTACTGAGGGATGGCCTTGTACTTGTCGAAGGCCTCGCCCCACTCGGCATGGCTCAGCGGCGGCAGGGCGCCCATGATGGGCTTCCACTCGGTGATCGACAGGCCCGAGCCCGTCAGGCGAGTCGCCCCCCCGATCACGACCATGGCGAACACCATGGCCGCGCAAAGAAACAGCCACAGCGCCACCGCGCGGCTGTGGTCCAGTTCACCAATACGCTTCATTCGACGCCTGCCGTTCGCCCCGATATGCTTGCCGCCTCTTTCGCGGGCGGCGGAACCGAGGGATATGCCCCTCCCGCGTGGCAAGATCGAGTCGGTTTCTACGCCAAAGCGTCGCACAACAATCAAGGGAGCGCCGTCCGGTGCAATACGTCGAGATCGCCATCGCCCTGGCCGGGGCCCTGGCCCTGGCCTGGATCGCCGACCTGGTGACGGGTCGCCGCGGCCTGGGCGCGACCGTCCTGGTCGCCCTGGTCAGCGCCGCATGCGGCGCCTTCCTTGCGGTGCGGGTGTTCGCGGTGGCCGTGCTGACGGACTGGGAATGGCTGCCCTGGTCCATGGCCGCCGCCGTCCTGGGGCTGTTCGCCTTCTTCCTGTTCCGGAGCAAGCGCTGATGCCGCCCCGCGCCCGCCGCTTCATCGCCACGCTCGGCGTCGTCTTCTTTCTGGCCTTCTGGGTCTGGGGCGCGGTGACGCTGCACGACCGGCTGCCGGACGCCTGGTGGATCGACCTCATCTTCTTCGCCGTCGCGGGCATCGGCTGGGGCCTGCCGCTCATCCCCCTGCTGCGCTGGGCCGAGCGCCCGCCGCAGGACGATGCCGCGCGCTAGACAGCAGAACGGCCGGCGAGGTCGCCCTCGCCGGCCGTATCAGTTGCTGCTAACCCTCAGAGGAGCGACAGACTGTTTTCGCACGATCGAGGTCAGGCGAAATCTATCCTTGCCTGGCGCATCGGCATCTCGCCGTGTCGCTGCTCTCTCCGATCGCCGACGACTTCGCCATAGGCGTCGATGACGTAGGGCAGGCCTTCTGATCCAAGCAGACTTGGACCATCGGTCACCTGGAAATGCAGATGCGGCCAGCGGCTGTCGCCGGAATTCCCGATCGCGCCCAGCGCCTGGCCCCGACTTACCCGGTCGCCCGCCCGGACCTTCACGCTTCCGGGCTGCAGGTGCGCATAGGAGGCGAACAGCCCGTCGCCCAGATCGAGGGTCACGACGTTCCCCCCGACCGAATGCATGGTGATCTCCAGCACAGGCGCGAAGCCTTCATCGGTGCGCGGCCTGTTGTCGGGGAATCCGTCAGACGCCACGACGACGGTCGCATCCGCCACCGCGAGTACCGCCTGGCCATAGGCATGGTAGGCGCGCACGTCTGCTTCATCGCCGTCGAACCATGCGCCGCCTCGCTGCCGCTTCCAGTCGATCGCGTAGCGCCGCGCGATGCGGGCGGCCCCATCCACCGCCAGCAAGCCGACGCGGTGATGGTCGTCCGCCCCTGCGTTATTGGTGGCGACCCAGTCGCTCCCCTTCACGGGCGGTCCCAGCCGCCTCAGCGTCTGGCTCGGGGCGACGTCGATCGCCGGGCCCGTCGTGAACTCTCCGCCCGAGCGCATCCGATGCTGCAACTTCGCAGGGGCTGCGCCGGCGCTCGCGAGCCGCAGAAAGACGACACAACTGCGGCCGCTGCCGAGCATCAGTCCTTCGCCCACCATCAGGGCGCCGAGACCGATCGGGCTGATCAGCGCTTCCAGGCTCGCCCCCTCAAAGCCCGCCACGATCGCCTTGGTGTTGGCGTCAAGAATCTCGAGCCCGCTGAGAGGCAACGGCCTGTTCCCGAAGTTGCGTAGATGCAACTCATAGATCAGATGCTCGCGACCGGCGCTGGGAACCGCTGTTGGCGGAAACGGCACGCGCATCTCCAACTGCACCGGCGGAAAATCGGCGACCGGCTCGCCTCGGGCAGCCGCCGCGGGAATGCGCTCCATGCCGCAGGCGGGGCAGACGCCCGGCGAGGAGAACAACCGCCCGTCCATGGCGCAGCCGCAAGCGGCGCAGACATAGCCTCCAGACGGCGCGCCTGCGTCGGACAGGGCTGCGGCGGGCGCTCCCAGCGCCAGGGCGGTTCCCAAAATGACTGATCGTCGGGTGCCTGGGATCATGTCTCATCCTTCGTCTGGAAACGATCGCGATAGTCGCTCGGCCGGACGCCGAACCGGCGAGAAAAAACGCGCGCGAAGGCATCGTCGCTGCCGAAGCCGAAGTCTGCTGCGATGACGCTGATCGGCTCATGCCGCCTTTCCAGACGCGCCCTCGCCGCGTCCAGCCGCAGATCCTCGGCGTAACGGGCCGGCGACCGGCCGATCTGTTCCTTGAACCGGCGCGAAAACGTCCGGACGCTCATGGATGCCTTGGCCGCCAGCACCTCGACGCACTGATCCGCGCCGGGATTGGCCGCCATCCAGGCGATCAGATCGGCGAAGCGGTCGCCGCTCCTCATCTGCATCGACAGGGGCTGGGAAAACTGCGCCTGCCCGCCCGGCCGCTTGAGGAAAACCACCATCTCACGAGCCACATCCAGCGCAGCGGTCGGCCCGAAATCCTCCTCGGCGAGCGCCAGCGCCAAGTCGATCCCGGCCGTGATCCCCGCCGACGTGTAGATTGGCCCGTCCTTGATGAAGATGGCGTCGGGGTCGACGTCCATCGAGGGGTATCGCTGCGCCAGGTCGGCGATGAAGCGCCAGTGCGTCGTCGCGCGACGACCATCCAGCACACCGGCCGCCGCCAAGGCATAGGCCCCGGTGCAAACCGAAACGATGCGTCTGGCGCTTGAGGCCTGGGCCAGAACCCAGCTGCTTGCCGCCTTCAGCGTATCCGGCCTCCGTAGCCCGGAGCCTCCGGGAACAATGATGGTGTCGGCAGTCGCACGCTCCGAAAGGTCGGAATCCGCTTCGAAGACGATCCCGGTCTCCGACGAGAAGCGGCGTCCATGGAGCCCGACCAGGCGGATGTCATACGCGGGATGACCCGCCACCCGTACGCTGGCGAGCGCTTCCAGGGGGCCGACGAGATCCAGCGCCTGCACCCCGTCGAACCCGAGGATTTGCACTGACAACTTTGGATGGACGGGCGAGCTCATGCAGCAGAGCTAGCGCCGCCATCGACTGGCGCAAACCCCAATCTTCCGACACTTTCGGCCATATCGCTAAACGCGATCTGGCCTGGGCTTTACGCGACGAAGCAGCTTCTCTCGATGAAGCTCCGGGCCGCGGCCGCGGCTTCGGAAGGGTTATGGCCGCCGTTGAACTCCAGCGCCGTGAAAGGGGCTTTCGCCGTTCGAAGGGCCTGGACCAGCGGCGCATAGTGTTCGGCGAAGGGCGCTGCGGGGTCGCGGCGCCCGCCCGCGATGAAGATCGGATGCGCGGTTAGGTCCGACGCTCTCGCCGCCAGGCGGTGCCGGTCAGCGTCGGCGACGGCTTCCGCCATGAAGGCGTCCACCCCGCCCGGCCCGAACCGCGCGGCGGCGGGCTCGGCCGCGATGCCGTCGAGATCCGTCTTCCAGGCTGAGCGATACTCGGCGTCGATGGCCCAACGCGCGCCGATGACGCCCATGTCCGCGGGCACCAGCGCCACGACGCAGCCGATGCTGGGGTCCGAAGCCGCGGTCTGCAGCGCCACCCAGCCGCCGTAGCTGACGCCGAGGACTCCGATCCTAGCCGTATCCACGCGCTCGGCCTCCGCCCCCTTCAACCAGGCCACGGCCGCGGCGCCGTCCTCGCGCGAGTTGCGGACGCTTACCACGCCCCCCGAGCTTCCTGTCCCGCGATACTGGGGCAGAAGCACCGTGTAGCCGCCAGCCTGGAGCTCGGTGGCGATACGCGGAATGCCCGGCCCGGCCGGGAAGCCGTTGAACAGGATGATCGCCGGACGAGCGCCCTCTCCAACACCCTCCAGGACCCGAGCGGAAAGCGTTGCGTCGCCGGACCGGATCGACACCTCTCGGGCGGGCTGCTGGGCAAGGGCGCTCCCCGGGAGGCTCAGGAGGGCGGCGGCGATAATATGCGATTTCATGATGGCGCCTTGCGTGAAAACCCGCTTCTGAAGCGGGCAAGCGCCACCGTGATAACGGCGCTCTGTCGGTGGCGCTGCTTAAGCTTCTGTCATGACAAAGTTTTCATATGAAACCCTCATTCAGCGCAAAACCAGCAACGCCTGGGGTTGACTCGTTTCGATAATTAGCTAATTGTCTTTCCATGAACACGGTTTTCAAAGCGATCGCGGATCCGACCCGCCGCCGGGTGCTTGAGTTGCTCCGGCAGGGTCCGATGACGGCCGGCGAACTGGCGGACCAGTTCGCCGTGTCCAAGCCGACCATGTCGGCGCACTTCAACGTGTTGCGTGAAGCGGGTCTGATCGACGCCTTCAAGCAGGGCAAGACGATCACCTACCGTCTGCAGCTCTCCGTGCTCGAAGACGCCCTGCTGACCTTCAGCCAGCTTGTCGGGATCGACCTCTCGGGATCGACCGCTGACACACAGCCCAAGAACGGATCCTCGAAATGACCTTGCATAAGCCCGCGACCGCCATCGGCGTGGCCGTCGCCATTCTTGCGTCGGCCGCCTTCCTCAAGTTCGCGGGCCAAAGCGGCCTGATCGATGGTGATGCGGGGACACGCGCGGTCATGGCGGCCTCGGGGCTCGTCCTGGCCGCCATCGGCAACGGCGTGCCCAAACAGCTGAAGCGCGCCCGCTCCTCTCTGGCCGCCGAACGTCGCGTCCAGGCGGCGTTGCGCCGGGTGGGTTGGGCCGTGACGCTCGCCGGCGTCGTCATCGGCGCGCTCTGGGTGACGGCCCCCGAATCCTGGGCGCGACCTCTGTCCCTGACGGTCCTCGGCGCCGCCTTCCTTGTCGCCGTCCAGGCCATTCTCGCCTGCAAGGCGTCGGTTCCCGATGCGTCCGACGCGCCCGCCGGGCGCTGACGCCAAGCCTTTCGTCTTCTGACTTCACCAGCCTTACGCCGCGCGGCTTGCCCGCGTGCGATCCCTCACGCCTGAAGGAACGCCTGATGCCGCCTTTCTCCCGCCTGCGCCTCCTGGCCCTGGCCGTCGCCGTCGGCCTTTCAGTTGCGCCGCTGCCGGCCAGCGCCCAGCCCACTGCACCCGCCCCCGCCCTCTGGGTCGTGCGGGACCATGACTCCACGATCTATCTCTTCGGAACGATCCACTTCGTAAAACCGGAGCAGGCGTGGCGCAGCGAACCTGTCGATGCAGCTTTCACAACCTCGACCCGGCTGATCCTGGAAGTCGCTGATCCAGAGGACCAGGCGGCCGTGGCGCCCCTGATCCCACGCTACGGACTGACGCCCGACCGGCCGCTGTCCAGCCTGCTGTCGTCGGAAGAGCTGCAACGCCTCGACGCCGCCGCCGCCGCCATCGGCGGCAGCGCGGCGCAGATGGACATCATGCGGCCGTGGCTGGCGGGCGTCATGCTGTCCTCGGCGGGTCTGGTGCGCAACGGCTATGCGCCGGGCGCCGGCGTCGACGTCCTCTTGCGCGCCCAAGCCAGGGCGGACGCCAAGCCGATCGAAGGACTGGAGACCCCGGAACAACAGGTGCGGATGCTGGCGGGCTTCCCCGAGGAAGGTCAGATCGCCTTCCTGAAAAAGACGCTCGATGATTTCCATAAGCCGCCGGTCGAGCTGGATCGGCTGGCGCACGCCTGGGCGGCCGGGGACGTGGACGCTATCGCCGACATCACCCTGAAGCCGATGCGCGAGGGCAATGAGCGCCTCTACCAGATACTGATCGTAGAGAGAAATCAGCGCTGGGCCCGCCAGATCGCGGACCTTCTGGATGGCAGCGGAACCGTCTTCGTCGCCGTCGGCGCGCTCCACCTAGCGGGGGAAGATAGCGTACAGGCCATCCTGCGGGAGGGCGGAATCGACATCAAGCGTCTTCCCGGTTCGTGAAGGGTCGGCACGCGCCGCTGCGAGTCGGACCCGTGGACGTCGGGCGCCCGAATTGAGGCCGATGCGTTGGCGCCAACGGTCTGAAAGCGGACCTTCAAACGCCAACGGCCGCACCCGCCCCTTGCGGACCATCGCTGGCCTAGATCAGTCGCCAGCCATGGAGTTGGCCGGGTCCCAATGAGATGAGAACCACGTCACCGATCAAGCTGACTTCCGATTGCCGCCCATCCCTCCTAAGGACGTCTAGCTCGTGTTCGTTCGCTAGACGCACACGCCGCCCGCCATGAGGCAAAAGGCCAACGACATGAGCAGTCATCGTAATGGGGTTCTGCCCTACGGGCGTATTCTTCGCTGTAATCTCGTGTAGCTTAACATGGGACACGGCCTGATACTCCTGCCGGTCCAAACGATCGACTGTGCAGATATGGGCATGCGCTGCCATTTCCCAGCGCAGCAGCAGATTACTCGGCAGCGCCGTCCGTTAATCGATGAAGTAAAGAAGCGATTTGAAGCCAGGCAGAGCTAGACGAAAGGTCAGCCTGACGCATGGCCAACCTTCCATTGGGAGCGCTCCTGTTGCTTTTCATTCTACGCCAAAAACGGCTCTTCTTCGCCAAGGCGGACTCTGGCTGATCGCCAGAAAGCCGACATTCACGTCTTCATGCGAACATCCACTTTCGGTGAGCATTTCCATCATGCGTCGACTTCATCGTCCGCATCTAAATCTGCGAACACGACACGCATCTCTGTTCGCAACTCTTCCTGGGTCTGATGAACCCATTTCCATATTGCACGAACGGCTTTTCCAGCCGTGACGGCTTCTGGCGAGAGCAATCGCTCCATCACATCCGTCAAAGCCTGGTTGCGACCCATGAGGACCCCTGCCCGATAGATGGGATCATCACAGGCGCCAAAGTCCTCATCCTGGTCCATGCGCGCCCTCCCCTGGGCGTGAAGAAAACGACAAACTCAGACGGCGCCCGCTTGGCCAGACTGTGCGGCGCGCAACCACCGCGCCCCAAACTCCGCCATGGGCTGTCGACGAGATCACCCGTTAGCGCGCCCGGGTGCACCGCGTCGTATAGGGATCGACGATATGGACCCCGTCCGCCCGGCGGTTCTCCTCGATATGGAAGACGACGGCTGGCTCGCCGGACCGATCAGGCTCCAACGTGCCCACCGCCCCCGCCCAGGCGCCGGACGTCAGCCGTATCTTGTCGCCTGTGCGCGTAAAACGGCCTCCGCCCGAGGCAGTTCGATAGGTCCCGGCCGGATCAAGCGTCAGGGAGGCCATGTTGCTGTAGGCCAGGCTGTACTGAGTGGTCTCGCCCATGCCCACGCCGATGCGGCGGTCTTGATAGGCGCATGTCAGCCGGGCTGCTGGAAGGACGCCCGAACGAGCGGCGGCAGGAGCGGCGGATGCAGCGGCGCTCTGGACCCGGCCGCTCATGGCCCCGTTGCTCAGGCCCTTTCCTGGAATGAAAGTCTCGAACGTGCCGCGGATGGAGGCCGTGTCGCATGGCCCGCCAAGGTCAGCGCGCGCGCGGCCGCTCTCGGCGCGAAAATAGCATTTGCCGTTCTCAAGAAAGCTACGCGCGGGGATCAACGGCGCCTCGACTGTCTGGCCGTCGAGGGTCAGGCGTAAGGTTCCGCGGAAATTGCCGCCTGTCAGGACGGCGCTGATCCTGAACTCGCCTTGGCCACCGTCATTATCACGCATCTCGCCCGCGAGGGTCATGGCGCCGCTGTTCGGTCCCAGCGGCCGTCCCGCCTGGGCCTGGACGGCGCCGCTCGTAAAAAGCAGGACGACGGTCGCCGCCGCAGGGAAGGTAGTTCGCAGCATGGCCGTCTCCTCGCCACATCAAGATTAGTCGGTAGGGCCTGGTCGCGGTCATGGCTCACAACAAGTCCAGGCCAATGAAGACGAAGAGGCCTCCGACCAGGGTCAGCACAACCGGCGTCACGAAATTGGGCCGGGCGCTCTCCAGCGCGCTCTCCTGAGGCTTGCGCGGATTGTAGAGGACGGCGACATCCCGGCCGACAGGATAACGTTCGGCCAGGGCCTCGGCGGCCTCGCGTGATTCAAATCGCGACGAGACGCCGAAGCTGATGCGGTCCCCCGTCAGGGCGCGACCGTCAACTTCATAGACGTAGGTCGGGCGGATGTAGAAGATGTCCTGCGCCCGATTGTCCGCGTCGGTCTCGACCTTATGGATCAGGTCGCTGGCGGTTATGCGCCCCTTGGCCTGGGGCCAGGCGCGGGCGCCGTCGGCCTTGCGGCGGGTGCGCAGATTGACGGTCCAGGCCGCGACGATGATCGCCAGGCCGATGAGTATGACCAGAGCGCCCATTTGGCGGGCCCTAGTTCAGGCCGCCGGCGGCCACCACGCCGGCGACCGGCATGATGACATTGCCGCCGCCGGCCGCCACGACGTTGGCGCCGCCAGCCGCGACGACGTTGTTCCCGCCCGCGGCAACCACGCCCGACCGGCTGATCGATACGCCGGGACGTGCTGATCGCGCCGCTTCGGCCCCTTGAGCATTAAGCATGCCTTGCGAGGCGGCCTGCACGGCGCTCATGTAGCGCGCCAGGCCCCAACGCTGGTTGGCGGCTCCCGAGCAGGTCCAGGCGATGATGCGCGCGCCCTGGCCGCCGCCTCGCTCGACATCGGCGCACCAGCCCTCTTCGTTACGCAGAGCGCCCGAGCTGGTCAGCGTCCACATCTGGCTGCGGCCGCCGGAGCAACTCGTGGCGACGAGGCCCGAGCCGGCCTGTCCGCTGGTGGCCAGGCAGCGACCGCCGACCATCAACTGACCGTAGGTCCCGCTGCGGAAGGTGAAGTTCTGGTTCGAACCGCCGTGGCAGCCCCACAGGATCGCCTCTGTTCCATTACGCATGTCCAGGCACTGGCCCGCGCGAAAACCGCTGGCGACGACCTCGGCCTGAACGGGCGTCGCCCCCGCCAGAACAGCTGCGGCGCCGCATGCCAGAACGCCCGCGAGTGCAAATCTCATCATGCCCTACCCTCCATGCCGGTCGCGCCGCCCACGGCGCTCGATACGGCCACGCCATCAGTTGGGCCCGGCTCCGTCCGGTCAACGACGGCGCCGCCGACGGGCGCGCGCCTGCGACGGCCCGACCGACGACGCGACGAATGAGCCGCATTTCACGACGAAGATGACTTGGGGCGTTCGCCGAACACAGGCATCCTTGGCTCTCCCATCGATCAGGAGCCTTCGATGTCGCCGTCCAGCCGCCAGATTCGCGAGGCCCTGCACGGTCTGAGGCTCTCCGTCGTGGTCTGGGGTTTCGGCTATCTGCTGGTCGCCCTGGCCATGAGCGTCCAGGGGCGGGCGAGCTTCCCCCTGGCCCTGCTCTCGCAACTGCCCCTTTTCCTCGCGGGCATCACCGTCGCCGTGCTGGTGCACCGCGTCTTCGTCTGGGGGCGAGGCTGCCGCGTCGCCGTGCGCTGGGCGAGCATGACGGCGGCGCTGCTTTGCGCCACCGTCGCCATCACCGCCGTGGACCTAGGCTATCATTATTGGCTTGGTCAGACGATCGTCCCGGCGTGGCGCGAATGGGCCAGCCTCTTCGTTCCGCCGCGCGTCTTCTCGGTGGCGCTGCTCTATCTGTGGACCCTGTGCCTCAGCTCGACCCTGTTCTGGACCACGGACATCAACGAGGCGGCCCGGCGACAGGAAGCCCGCGCCATCGAGGCGGAGAGCGCCGCCCACCGCGCGGAAGCGGCGGCCCTGCGGCTGCAGTTGAACCCGCACTTCCTGTTCAACACCCTGAACGCCATAGCCAGTCTGGTGGTCACTCGACGCAACAAGGACGCGGAGGAGATGATCAATCGCCTGGCCGACTTCCTGCGCGCCTCACTGGCTTCCGAGCCGGACGGCCTGGTGCGTCTGACCGAGGAGATCGCCACCGTCGAAGCCTATCTACAGATTGAAAGCGTTCGCTTCGGCGATCGAATGAGCGTCAGGATCGACCTGCCCGAGGCGTTGGCGGAGTCTCTGGTGCCGAACTTCATCCTCCAGCCCCTCGTCGAGAACGCGGTCAAGCACGGCGTGGCCGGCAACGCCGGCGCCACGGCCATCCATGTGGTGGCGCAGCAAGAGGGCCAGTCGCTGTCCGTCCGGGTGATGAACCAGTCGGACGGCCCGCGCCGTCGGTCACGGCCGCGAGCCGAACCCCGGCCGCGTAGCGGCATCGGCCTGGCCAACATCCGCCAGCGGCTCGAGATCCTCTACGGCGCCGCTGGCGCGCTGATGACGGAAGCTGGACCACGGACCCACGTAGCGACCGTCCTCCTGCCGTTGATCCGCCAGGAAATCTGATCGACCATTCCAGAAGGGGGGGCTTGAACATGAAGATCCTGATCGTGGACGATGAGCCCTTGGCGCTGGACCTGCTCCGTGCGCAGCTGGCCCAGATTCCGGACGTCGAAATCGTGGGCGAAGCTAGGGACGGCGATGCGGCCATCGACGCAGCCACTCGCCTGCGCCCCGACCTGGTCATCCTTGACATTCACATGCCCTACCGCGACGGGCTGCAGGCTGCGTTCGACCTCAAGGCCGCCCACGGAAGACACGTCCCGGCTGTCATCTTTTCAACAGCCCATGCCGATCATGCGGTCGACGCCTTCGACCTGGAGGCGGTCGACTATCTGCTCAAG
Organism: Brevundimonas naejangsanensis; assembly: GCF_003627995.1. NCBI lineage: Bacteria > Pseudomonadati > Pseudomonadota > Alphaproteobacteria > Caulobacterales > Caulobacteraceae > Brevundimonas > Brevundimonas naejangsanensis. The sequence continues at coordinate 2,775,290 of NZ_CP032707.1, forward strand.
CCTGTGCGCTTGCATCGTCTGCGCCAGGCGGTCGACCGCGTGCGGTCTCAACAGATGAGGGCGTCAGTCGAGGGTAGCGAACCTGTGCTTGCGCCGACGGGATTCTGGGCCCCTACGCGCGCTGGGCGTCGCATCCGCGTCATGGAAACGGACATCCTCCGCATCGAGGCGGCGCGCGACCACGTTTTGCTGCACACCGCGCAGCGCAGCTTCCTGCTGCGCATGACGATGGCCGCCATTGCTCAGCAGATCACCGACCCGCGCCTTGTGCGCGTTCATCGCTCCGCCTTTGTGCGCCTGGATGCCGTTCGCACGATAATCCGCCGCGCCAAGTCCTTCGCCCTGGAACTGTTCGACGGCACGATCGTGCCGGTCAGCATCAGGCACAGAGCTGTACTAGACCGAATGACTGCGGCCGACTGACCACTTGACGACCTTCGGGTTCCCCGCGACGCCCCATCATCAGCGCCCCGCGTTCCCCACCTAGGTTTTCCGAAATCAAGCCGGCCGATTACCTGACCTGGTCCCAGCAGTCGAAGTCACGTCAAGGTGCGAACGGCCGCGCTCGCAAGGGGCGCTGAACTGCCCATATGCAGTCTGTCGATCAAAAACCGACCAGCGGCTGGCTTACTGTGCGGCCGAAAAATGGAAGGTCATGATGGCGCTCCCTGCGACCAGCACTCCTCAATCGGGCAATATGAGCGGCCTCGCCACCAGGGTGGGTTCAGGTCTCGCCGTGCTCCTGGCGGCGGCCGTCGTGTCCTGCTCGTCCATGGTCAACAACTGGACGTGATACAGCCTCCACGAAAACCACGCCAAAGATAGGCGACATCGTCACCATCTTTCCGCCCCGGGAAGCTTCACGTCCGGCCGTCTCCTCCGGCACCACAGGCCAACCTGCCCGGCGGGGAAAACAAGCCCCAGCCTCCAGCGAGAGAAGGGATTCCCATGCCCATTACCCACATCGTCGAGCGAGCCTTCCAGATCGCGGAAAGCGATCCTGCCTGCTTGAAGGTAGGCGACATCACCGCCGCCCTGGCGATTGAAGGCTACGGCTCAATCGATCGGTTTCATCTCGATGGGAATGTCATACGCGCCCAGTTGCGGAAACGCATCGCCCTGCGCCTAGCCAAGTCTGCATGAGGCAAGCCCGAGCCCCCAAAACTGACATCCCTTTACTTGGCCACTCAAGACGCGCGTGACATCGCGTCCCTACTCAGTCGTCGTTCCGTCGAAGTGCTCTTCGCTGGCCTCGGCTTCCGCCTTGGTTGCCCGCACGATCCCATCCTTATGATCCGGCGGGCCGTAGACGGTATAGAGGCTCAGTGACTCCTCGCCGGTGTTGACGACGTTGTGGCGGGCGCCCGCCGGCACGATGATCGCGTCATCAGCTTTGATCGCCGTCCGCTGGCCGTCGATCCAGACTTCGCCTGCCCCCTTCTCGATGCGAAAGAATTGGTCGTGGTCGTCGTGGACCTCCTCGCCGATTTCCTCGCCCGGTCGCAGGGCCATGAGGACCAGTTGCAGGTGCTTGCCGGTGTAAAGCACCCGCCGGAAGTCCGTGTTCTCCACCGTCAGCCGGTCGATGTCGTCGACAAAACCCTTCATCGCACTCTCCTGATTTCCGTCTGAAAACGCTATCACCGCAACCCGTCTGTAGCCATTCATCCCTCCGACGAACCAGCCGCCGGCGAGCGCTGCATGATGCATAAGGGCACGCCCCAGGTCATCCGTTCCGTCACGCCCGAGACCCGACGCGTTCAGCCTGCAGAACGGCTTCAAGCGTGCGCCCGAGGCTCTGGGGATTGACGCTGATGGAGTCGACGCCCAGGTCGGTCAGGAAGACCGCGACCTCCGGATAGGTCGCCGGCGCCTCGCCGCAGATTCCCACGTGACGGCCGTTGCGGTGTGCGCCCACGACGGCCTGGCGCAACATTTCGAGCACGCCGGGATCCCGTTCGTCGAAGTCGAAGGCCACCACTTCGGAGTCACGGTCGACGCCCAGCAGCAGTTGGGTGAGATCGTTCGAGCCGATCGAAAACCCGTCGAACAGCTTGGCGAAGGCGTCGATCTGGATCACGTTGTTGGGAATCTCGCACATGACATAGACCTCGAGCCCGTCCCTGCCCCGCTCCAGGCCGCTGGCCGCCATCGCCTGCAGCACGGCCCCGGCTTCTTCCAGGCGCCGGCAGAAGGGGACCATCACCTTGAGGTTCGTCAGGCCGAAGTCCCGGCGAACGCGAGCGAGGGCCTCGCATTCCAGCACAAAACCGTCGGCATAAAGCGGATGAGCGTAGCGCGATGCGCCCCGGAAACCGAGCATCGGGTTCTCCTCGACCGGCTCGAAGGCCGCCCCGCCGAGCAGCCTGGCGTATTCGTTCGTCTTGAAATCCGACAGCCGCACGATGACCGGACGCGGATAGAAGGCCGCCGCGATCATCGCTACGCCCTCGACAAGGGTTTCCACGAAATAGTCCCGCGCAGAGGCGTGGGACTTGGCGAGCCGCGCGATCGTCGCCCTGTCGCGAACCGAGGTGACGCGCTCGGGGTGCGCGGCGGCCATGGGATGAAGCCTGATCCGCTCACCGATGATGAACTCCAGCCGCGCCAGGCCGACCCCCGCGCTCGGCAGCCGGGCGGCGTGAAGGGCCTGATCCGGATGCGCCAGGTTCAGCATGATGTCGGTCTTCGGCTGGATCAGAGCCGCGCCCTCGAGCCGCTCGACGGCGAAGGCGACGTCGCCTTGATAAACATGACCCGTCTCGCCTTCGCAGCAGGCGACGGTCACCCGGCTCCCGGAGATCAGCCGTCGGGTCGCATCCCCCGTCCCCACGACCGCCGGCACCCCCAGTTCACGGGCGACGATGGCGGCATGGCAGGTGCGTCCGCCCCGATCCGTGACGATCGCCGCCGCCTGTTTCATCACCGGCTCCCAGTCCGGGCTGGTGGAGGTGGCGACCAGAACGTCGCCGGGCGCGCACGATTTCAGGTCCGCGTCGCTGCGGATCATCCGGACGACCCCGCTGGCCGCCTTCTCGCCGACCGCCTTGCCTGACGTCAGCAACTCGCCCTTGCCGGTCAGCCTGTAGGTCTCGATCTCAGCCCCAAGACGCGACGCGACCGTCTCGGGCCTCGCCTGAACGATATAGAGCCGCCCATCATCCGCGTCCTTGGCCCATTCGATGTCCATCGGCGTCGCCCGCCCGGCCCGCGCAGAGTAGTGATCCTCGATCTTCAGGGCCACGTCGGCCAGTTGCAGCACCTCCACATCCGTAAGGCAGAACCGCGCCCGTTCGGTTTGCGAGGTTCTCCGCGTTGCCAGTCCTCGCGCCTTGCCGCCACGTCGCCAGGTCATGCGCGCCTGTTTGGCGCCCAGGCTGCGGCTCAGCACTCGCCTGAAGCCTTGCCGGAAGGTCGGCTTGTGGATGTAGAATTCGTCCGGATCGACTCGCCCCTGCACGATGCTCTCGCCAAGGCCGTAGACGCCGGTGACATAGACCACGTCGCGAAAGCCGCTTTCGGTGTCGAGGGTGAAGATCACGCCGCTCGAGGCCTGATCGGCGCGCGCCATCCGCATCACGGCGACGGAGAGAGCGACCTTGAAATGGTCGAAGCCGTTGTCGTTTCGATAGACGATGGCCCGATCGGTGAAGATGGAGGCGAAACAGCGACGACAGGCCTCCACCAGGTCTTCATCACCCCGCACGTGCAGGAAGCTTTCATGCTGGCCGGCGAAGCTCGCCGTAGGCAGGTCTTCGGCCGTCGCCGAACTGCGCACGGCGACGGTCACGTCCTCCCCACATTGGTCCAGCAAGCGATGATAGGCGCCGAGGATCTGGCGGCGGAGCGCGTCGCCGCCGGTCGCCGCATAGACGATCTCGCGCGCCTTGGCCGCCGCGACCTGCAAGGCCCCGATGTCGCCCGCATCCGCGCCCGTGAGCAGGGCCTTCAGTTGCGGCAGGACCGCGGCGGCGTCAAGAGCGTCGCGATAGGCGTCGGCGGTGATCGCGAAGCCTTGGGGAACCGTCACGGCCTCGCCACCGAGCAGTTGCGCGAGTTCGCCCAGCGAGGCGGTCTTGCCGCCGACCAGCGGCACGTCCTCCAGACCCAGGCTGTCGAACCAACGGACGTAGTCCTTGATTGTCATGTCAGTGCCTAGATCCGACCGGGAACCAGAACGCCGGCGCCGGAAAAGGCGCCGCGCCGCAGGTCGTCGAGCGCCTGATTGGCCTGGGACAGCGGATAGGTCGTCACATGCGCCCGAACGCCCGCAAGAACCGCGCGGGGCAGATAGTCCCTCCCGTCCTGGCGCGTCAGATTGGCGACAGAGACCAGCCGCCGTTCTTCCCAGAGCAGGGCGTAAGGAAAGGCCGGAATATCGGTCATATGGATGCCGCCGCAGACGACGACGCCGCCCTTGCGCACGGCGCGAAGCGCGATGGGAACGAGATCGCCGACCGGAGCGAAGATGACGGCCGCGTCCAGGGGCATGGGCGGCGCAGCGCCGGAACCGCCCGCCCAGACGCAGCCCAGCGCCAGAGCCAGATCCTGGGCGGCCGTGTCGCCGTCGCGCGTGAAGGCATAGACGGACTGGCCCTCGAAGATCGCCAGCTGCGCCAGCAGATGCGCCGCCGCGCCGAAGCCGTAGAGCCCCAGATGGCGCACGGGCCGATCAGCGCAGGCCTTGCGCCAGGCCCGAAATCCGATCAGGCCGGCGCACAACAGGGGAGCGACCTCCACGTCGCTCAGGGACGGCGGAATGGGCAGACAGAAGTCAGCCCAGGCGATCATCGTGTCCGCATAGCCCCCGTCGCGAGTCCAGCCATTAAAGGCAGGATCGTCACAGAGATTTTCCTCGCCTTCCCGGCAGTAACGGCACCGGCCGCAGCTTTTGGCCAGCCACATCGCCCCGACACGGTCGCCGACCCGGATGCTCGCCACCTGCGGGCCCACGGCGTCCACCACGCCGACGACTTCGTGGCCGGGAATGATCGGCCGATGTCGCGGCGGCAGGTCGCCGTCGACGACATGCAGATCGGTGCGACACACGCCGGAGGCCCTGACGCGCAGTCGAATCTCGCCCGGGCCAGGCGTGGGATCCGGGCGGACCTCTTCGACGAGCTGGGAGCCGGGAGCGGACAGGGACATGGCGATCATCAGCCGACGATCCGACCACGGCGCGTCGCGGACGTCCTTGACCGTCGTCAAGGCAGCGCAGCGCACGCCCTTCTACATCATTCTGCGGCGGCCAGCCGCGCCGGCCGATCTAGGGGAAGCCCCGCTTTGAGCGAAAGGGTGAGCGTCAAAACACCAAAGGTGCGGGCGTTGATCCTGGATGTGGATGGCGTTCTGCTGGCGTCGCCGCATGAGCAGGCCTGGCGTGACGCCCTGACGGGGCTGGCGGATCCCGGTCGTTTCACCACCCAGCTGTACCAAGACCAGGTGGCGGGAAAACCGCGCGCCGAAGGTGCGCTCTCCGCCCTCAGGGCGCTCGGCGTCGCCGACGCGCAGGACCAGGCGCCCGCCTACGCCGTTCGCAAGCAGGCGCGACTGGAGGCCTTGATTCAGGCGGGAGGCGTCCGAGCCTTTCCTGACGGCCTGCGGTTCGTCGAGCGCGCCGCGGCGGCGGGCCTGCCCATGGCGGTCGTTTCGGCCTCGCGGAACGCCGACGCCATGCTGAGGGTCTGTAAACGTCTGGACGGAGGCGCCCTGCTGGACCGGTTCGCGGTGAATCTGAACGGACGCGATGAAGGACCGGGCAAGCCGGATCCCTGGATCATCCTGCGCGCCTCAGATGAGTTGAAGACGCCGCCGCAGGCCTGCCTGGTCGTGGAGGACGCGACGGCGGGCATTCAGGCGGCGCGGGCGGCCGGCGCCCTGGCTCTGGGCCTGGCGCGGCTGAACGACGCCGCCGGCCTGCGCACCGCAGGGGCGCACCGCGTCGTCGCCAGCCTCGACGACATCGCCATCGACGATCTGACGACGGGCCATTGGACGGAGTCTGCATCATGAGCGACCTGTCGATCCCGGAGGGAATGTTTGCGCCCTTCCCTGATCCGACCTGGCGCTTGTCAGAGAGCGGATACGATCCCCTTCGTGAAAGCAGCCGAGAGACGCGCTTCGCCATCAGCAACGGTCATCTCGGCGTCAGGGGCGAGCGCGCCTTCACCCGGGGCCGGCTATGGGTGACGCCCGCGCGCACCTATGTGGCCGGTCTTTTCGACCGGACCGGCGAGGCTGGCGGCGTGCCGGTCCTCCTGCCCGCGGCCGACTGGCTTCAGGTCCAGGTTCATGTGGCCGGAGTCCGCTTCGTCGAGGAACCGGCCGACGTGCCCTCTCACACGATGGATCTGGACATGCGGCGAGGGCTCGTCCTCAGCGACTGCATACACGGCGCGGGCGCCCTGCGCATGCGTGTCCGAACCCTTCGCCTTGTCTCGCTCAGCGATCGCGAGGTCGGACTCCAACTGATCCGCATGGACGTTCTCGAAGGCGAGGAGGCGATCGCGCTGGAGGCCTCGCTCGAAGGGGTCAATCACGACCTGACGCCGCAATCTGCGCTGCCGGACCTCATGACCTGGCGGACGCGCAGGTCAGGGATCGCCCTGGCCATCGCGGCGGCAGCCTCGCTGAAGATCGACGGGGAGGCCTCTCCGCCGAGCCAGGCAGGGCCGCTCCGATCGTCCTGGGCCTGGGCGACCCGACCGGGACAGGTCGTGGAGTTCGAACGCATTGTCAGCGTGGCCCGCTCCAGGGGCGACGGCGACGCCGCCACGACGGCGCGCTCCGCCCTTCGGCGCGCCCGCGACCGCGGCGCGGCGGGCGTGGCGGCGGATCATGAAGCGTCCTGGTCGCAACGCTGGGCCTGCAGCGCCGTCGAGGTCGACGGCGACGCCGACGCGCAGCGCGCCCTGCGTTTCGCCGCCTATCATCTCAACAGCGCCGCCAACCCCGCCGACGACCGGGTTTCCATCGGCGCGCGGGCGCTCACGGGCGGCGACTACGGCGGACACGTCTTCTGGGACACGGAGATCTTCCTGCTTCCCTTCTATTGCCACACCTGGCCGGAGGCGGCGCGAGCCCTGCTGATGTACCGTTTCCACGGGCTGGACGCGGCCCGGGCCAAGGCCGCGTCTCTGGGCTGGACCGGGGCGCTCTACGCCTGGGAGTCGGCCGGCGACGGCGAGGAGGCGACGCCCCCTTACGCCATAGCCCCTGACCGCCACGTCCTCGGCATCCTGACGGGCGTCCGTGAGCAGCACATCAGCGCCGACGTGGCCTACGGCGTCTGGCGCTACTGGAGCACCACGGGCGACGATGAATTCCTGCGCGAGGCCGGCGCTGAAATCCTGTTCGAGACCGCCCGCTTCTGGGCGGCGCGGGCCGTGCTGGAGCCCGACGGGCGGCGCCACGTCCGGGGGGTGATCGGCCCCGACGAATATCATGAGACGATCGACGATAACGCCTTCACCAACGTCATGGGACAATGGAACATCCACGCCGCCCTGCAGACGGCCGACCTGCTGCGCCGCAAATGGCCGCGACGCTGGTCCGAGTTGTCGGGCAGGCTGGGGCTGGACGAGCCCGAACTGCTGCGATGGCGCGAAACGGCCGACGCGATCGTGACCGGGTACGACCCGAAGACAGGCCTGTTCGAGCAGTTCGCGGGTTTTTTTGAACTGGAGCCGATCGATCTGTCCCGCTACGTCGGCCGCAGCGTTCCCATGGATGTCGTCCTGGGACGCGAGCGAACGCGCCGGAGTCAGGTGATCAAACAGGCCGATGTCCTCGCCCTGCTGGCCCTGCTGCCGGACACCTTCCCCGGCGACGCCGGCAAGCGGAATTTCCTCTACTACGAGCCCCGCTGCGGCCACGGCAGTTCGTTGAGCCCTCCCCTGCACGCGCTCGTCGCCGCCCGCCTCGGTGAAACGGACAAGGCGCTCGATTATTTCCGCCGAACGGCTGCGATCGACCTTTCGGACGCGGCGGCGGCCATTGGCGGCGGCGTTCACATCGGCGCGCTGGGCGGCCTTTGGATGACGGTGATCTTCGGCTTCGCGGGCGTCGCCTTCGATGATGACGAGATCATCCTCTCCCCGCGCCTTCCCGCGGGCTGGACGCGGCTGGCCTTCAGCCTTCTGTGGCAAGGCCGTCAGATCCGTTGCGAGATTCGCCAAACCGCCCAACGACTGACGCTCGCTCTCGACAGCGGGTCCTCGACGACGGTGCGGATCGGGGTAAAGCGCTACCCGCTCCACCCGGGCCTTCCCCTTGAAGCGGCCTACTGACTCGTCTCGGGGGGGCGGAAGGCGTCGGCATCAGGATCGCCGCCTGACTCGCACGCCGTCGCGGACCTGGTCTGACGGGAAGACGATGACCGTCTCGCCAGACTGAAGGCCCTTGACGACTTCGGCCTCACGGTCCGTCAGCGCGCCGACCTGGACCGGCGTCAGGCGCGCACGCCCGGCCACCAGTTTGAAGACAGCCCACCCTCCCTTGTCACGCACCAGCGCGCCCAGCGGCGCCTTGATCGCGTCCGGCGCGCGTCGCAGGAAGACCCTGCCCGAGAGGCGGTACCCCGGCCCCAGCGATGACCAGGTCTCGGGATCACCCTTGAACTGCAATACGACGACAACGCGTTGCTCCTCGACGCCCAGCGCCGACACCTTGGTGAAGCCCTGGGGTTCGACCCGCCGCACGACGGCCGGGATCGCCCCCGGTCCGCCCCAGTCGAAGACCTCGGCCTCCATGCCTTCACGGACTTTCACTGCGTCCTGGGACAGGAATTCGATCGCGGCCTCCAGCCCGCTCTGGTCGCTGACCTCGATCAGGGGCGCGCCGGCCACGACGGGCCGAGCGCTTTCCTGCAGGACGCGGGTGACATAGCCGGAAGCCGGCGCCGTGACGGCGACCAGGCCGCTTCCTGCGGCGTCGGGACCGACCAGGGCGGCGCGGGCGGCGGCGAGGTCAGACCGGCGCACGTCCACCTGCGCCGTCAGGGCGCGCACCGCCGCGCGGGCGGCTCGCGCCTCGGCTTCGGCGGCGTCGCGCGCCTGGGTCGAGGCGAAACCGCGCTCGGCCAGCGTGGTGACGCGGGCGAGATCGCCCTCGGCCTTGCGCGCCTGGGCGGCGGCCTGATCGCGCTGCGCCTGAACCGACGAAAGGGCCGCCGTAGCCGCCGAGACCGACGCCTGCGCCAGAGCCCGCGAGCGAGCGTCAAGCAGGTCCGGCGCGGCGGGACGTATGCGGGCCACCAGGGTCCTGCCGGCCACGACCCGGTCGCCGACGTGAAGATCGATCCGCTCCAGCCGTCCGGCGACAGGAGCCGCTATCAGATAGGCCTCGTGCACCCGGGCCTCGCCTTCGGCGGCGACGGCGTCGGCGATGGGGCCGCGACTGATCACGTCCACGTCCACCGCGACGGGATGCGGCGCCAGCAGAAGGCCCAACACCGCCACGACCGTCGCCGCGACCAGGGCCCCCAGCGCCCACCTCGGCCATTTTGCGGAGAACCTGTTCAGCCAAGCCATCGGCCTACTCCCGCGTCTTGAGGACAGCGACCAGATCAAACGTCCATATGCGCCGCGCCGCCAGACCCCCGGCCAGGGCGACAACGATCAGATAGGCCCCGATCGCCGCGCCGTAGCTGTCGGCGGCGATGATCGCGGGGAAGCGGACGTCCTCGCGCGAATAGGCGGCCACCAGCCCGTGAGACAGGCCGTAGCCGCCCAGCACGCCGATCGGAACAGCGAGCAGCGCCAGAACGGCCAGTTCGCCCAGCAGGATATAGGCGCAGGTCGCCGGATCGAATCCCAGCACCCGCAGGGTGGCCAGATCGCGCACTCGCTCGGCCAAGGAAATCCGGCACATATTGTAGGCGACGCCGAAGGCGATGGCCCCGGCGAAGCCCAGGTAGAACAGGATCGCGGTGCTGAAGGACTTGGCCATGACCGCTCGCCAGGCGGCGACGGTGTCGTCGCGCGAAGACGAGCCGACGATCTGGGGCGCGGCCTCGATCGCCCGATAAAAGGCCCCGCGCGCATCGGCGGCGACCAGCAGCTCGGCCCCGCTGGCGACATCGCCCTCGCCCATCAGCCGGTTCAGCGCCCGGCGGTCCATATAGGCCGTCGCCCCGCTGTAATCGCGGGCCAGGCCCGTGATCGGCAACAGGGCCTGGCCGCCTCGCCCGTCGAGGATCTCGACCCAGACGCGGTCGCCGGGCTTCAACGACAGCCGCGCCGCCAGCGCCTCGTCGAGCACCAGCCCCCGTCCCGCCGGCGCCGCCACGCGATCGCTCGGCCCGAGCGCCCGGTGCAGCATGGCGTCCGGGTCCAGCCCCACGATCCGCGTCATCTCTTCGCGCCCGCCGGACCTGAACCGAACCGCCACGACGCGAACGGGCTCGGCGGCGAAAACGCCGGGCAGTCGCGCGAGCGCGTTCACCGCCTCGACGTTGCGCGGCTCCGCGAAGCCGACGGATTCGCTCCAGCGCTGGGAGCGGAAGTAACTTCGCTCAACCACCCGGTCGAGGCTGTCGAACAGGAACAGCGATCCGATCAGCAGGACCAGCCCCGCCGCCAGCCCCAGGGTCGTCAGGACGGCGCGGACAGGAAACCGCTCCAGATTGCGCACGATCATGCGGGTGGCCTGATCGATCCGCGCATCGCGGAACAGGTCGTCCAGAACCCCCCGTCGAAAGGATGCCGGCCGGGGCGGCTGCATGGCCACGGCCGGCGATAGGGCGGTCGCCCGCCTCGCCGCGGCCAGCGACCCGGCCATCGCAGCCGCGATCGAGACCGCCGTCGCGCCGATGAAGGCCATCCAGCTGAACCGCACCTGCAGTTCAGGAAAGCGGAAATAGTCGCGATAGAGGTCCACGATGGCGGCGCCGAACCCGCCGCCGATCAACCCGCCGCCCAGCGCCCCCGCCGTACCGATGGCGGCGGCCATGCGGACATAGTTGGCGGCCGCCTCGCGGTCGCTGTAGCCGAAGGCCTTGAGCAGGCCGATCTGTTCACGTTCGGCGTCCACCAGCCGCGACACGACCAGATGCACCAGCGCCGCCGCGACGATCAGGAAGACCGGCGGCAGAACCGAAGCCGAGATGGAGAGCTCCTTCAGTTCGGCCGTCAGGAAGGCGTGCGACGCCTGATCCGTCCGCTCGTAGGCCGCGCGTCCGCCATAGGGCGCCAGCACCCGGTCGACCTCTTGCAGCACCCCAGGCCGCGAGACGCCGGGCGCCACGGTCAGCGCTACGGCGTTGAACGCCCCCGTCATGTCGGTCGCCCGCTCGACCGCGCGACGCGGCGCCCACAGGACGCCCTGGTGCGCGTCGTCGGGCATGAAGGACTCGGGCGCCGGCACATAGACGTATTCTGGCGACAGCACGGCCCCCACGATGACGAAGGACACGACGCGCCCGCCGATGGTCGCCCTGAGCCGATCACCCAGCCTGACGCCCGCCGCGTCCATGAACGCCCTGAGCGCGACTGCCTCCTCCATCCGAGCTGGATCGGGCATCCGCCCCGCGACCAGTTGCACGCAGTTCAGGCAGCGTCGCGGATCGTCCGGCAAGGAAATCAGTCGCGCGATCGCCGGACGCGACAAGCCCGGCACGTCCATCAGGCCGCTCTGGACGATGCGCGCATCGACGGCGGTCACGCCTTCAATGGCCGCGAGGTCCCGTTCGCGCGCCAGCGGCGCCCGCTTGGCGGCGGCGAAGACGTCAGCGAAGCGGGTCTCGCGATAGAAGTCCGCCTGCGCCTGCTCCAGGGCGCGCTGGGCCGAGAAGGCCATCACCGCCACGGACACGCCGCAGGCGATCAGCAGAGCGATGGCCAGCACCTGCCAGCGCATGCGCCATAGGTCGCGCCCCAGCTTGCGGTCCAGGGCGCGCGGTTTCACCAGCTCATCTCCCGAGGCGCGGTCTTGCGCGCGTTGACCACGATGTCGGTGATCGCTCCATCACGAAACCGGATCACCCGATCCGCCATCTGCGCGATTCCGGCGTTGTGCGAGACGATCATGGTGGTGGCGCCGACGTCCCTGGCCACTGCCTGGATCGCCTCCAGCACCTGGACGCCGCTTTCGCTGTCCAGCGAGCCGGTCGGTTCGTCGCAGAGCAGCAACGCGGGCCGCTTGGCGATGGCCCGGGCCACGGCCACCCTCTGCTGCTGCCCCCCCGAAAGCTGGGCGGGGAAATGGTCGAGCCGGTCGGACAGACCGACGAGGGCCAGCGCCTCCTCTGGGCTCATGGCGTCGTCGGCGATCTCGGTGATCAGAGCGACGTTCTCGCGCGCCGTCAGGCTGGGCACCAGGTTGAAGAACTGGAAGATGAAGCCGACCGATGCCCGGCGATAGGCTGTGACCTGTCCCGCGGACGCGCGCGTCAGCTCCATGTCGCGAAAGCGGACAGAACCCGATGTGGCGACGTCCAGCCCGCCGAGGATGTTGAGGAAGGTCGACTTTCCGGACCCCGACGGGCCGAGCAACACCAGGGTTTCGCCCTTGACGATGTCCAAATCGACGTCCCGAAGCGCGTGCACCTCGCCCGCCTCGGTCGCATAGACCTTGCACAGGCCCCGCACCGCGAACACGACGCCCGAACCTGTGGAATGCCGAGTGTCCGACACCGCATCGCCTCGCCGCAGGACAGCCGCCTAAAGACAACATCGTTACTGCAAGCTTCGATCGCCGCCTAGAGGCGGTCATGCGGCGAAAGCCGGAGGGCCATGCCGCCGGCGCCCGCTCCGACCAGCAGGGCGAGGGCGAGCAAGGGCGGCGGCGGAAGCGTCAGTCCGAACAGTTCACCCCATGCCGGAACCGCCAGCACGCCGCACAGAACCGCGAGCGCCAATGCGCAGATGATCCAGAAAGGCCGCCGTGAGCGATCCAGAAGGCCGAGGCCCGGGACGGCCGAGGCGGCGAAAGCAAAGGCCAGATTGGCCACGATAAGACCGGTGAACGCCGCGCCGCGCGCCTCGTCTGTAGAGGCGACGGCGGACGCCCCGCCGTAGAGCAGCAGCAGCGCGACCAGAATGACAGCCCCCGCCAGGGCTGCGCCGACGATCTGGCGCCTCCCGAACAGGGGCTCCGTCGGCTTGCGCGGAGGCTGTTTCATGGCGGAGGCTTCTGCCGGCGCTGCCTCAAAGGCCAGGGCGCAGACGGGATCGATCACCAGTTCCAGCAAGACGACGTGCATGGGCATTAGCAAAGGCGGCCAGCCGATGAGCAGCGGCGCCAGCGCCAGTCCGGCGATGGGGACGTGAATGGCCGTGATATAAACCATAGCCCTCCTCAGATTGGCGTAGATGCGACGCCCCAGGACCACGCCGTCGACGATGGCGCCGAAGCTGTCGTCGAGAAGGATCAGATCCGCCGCCTCGCGCGCCACGTCGGAGCCTCGCTTCCCCATGGCGATGCCGATCTGGGCCGCCTCCAGCGCAGGGGCGTCATTGACCCCGTCGCCGGTCATGGCCACGACGTGGCCGTGGGCCTGAAAGGCTTCGACCAGGGCGAGCTTCTGTTCGGCGCGGATCCGGGCGAAGACCCGCACCTTTCGAAGCCGCTCGCGCAGCGCCTCCGGCGACAAGGCGTCAATCTCGGCTCCCGTCAGGACGCCGGCCGACAGGTCGATGCCCGCCTGGCCCGCTATGGCCCGAGCCGTTGCGGGATAGTCGCCAGTGATCATGGCGACCGAGATGCCGGCCCCCTGCGCGACGCGCAGGGCTCCAGGGACCTCCGATCGAAGGGGGTCCTCGAAGGCGACAAGGCCGAGAAAGCGAAAGCCGGCGACGTCGGGCTCTGCTGCCAAGGGGCTGGATCCGCGCCAGTCGGCGACCGCCAGCACGCGCAGCCCCTGCCCCGCCATCTGTTCCTGCGCTTCGGCCGCCCGTCGCTTTATGTCTCCCCCGAGGCCGCAGAGCGAGAAGACCGCCTCGGGCGCGCCCTTGGCGCCCGCGACAAACCCGTCGCTCTCGCGCCACAGCTGGATGTAAGCCGGCCGTTCGGGGGCCAGAGGCCAGACGCGAATGGGCTCTCCTGCGTCAATCCCCAGGCCGGCGACCTCGCACAGCGCTCTGTCCATCGGATCGTTGGACCGCTGGGCGGAGGCTCGCACGGCCGCCTCCAGCAACGCGCAGGCCGCCCTGTCCTGAAGCGCCCCCTCGACATCCCTGCGACGGCCATCCAGCCACAGCGCCGCCAGTCGCATGCGGTTCTCCGTCAGGGTGCCGGTCTTGTCGACGCACAGAAGCGTCGTTCCCCCCAGGGCCTCCACCACGGCCGTCCGCCGCACCAGAACGCGCTTTTGCGCCAACCGCCGCGCGCCCAGAGCCATGAAGACCGTCAGCACCATCGGAAATTCCTCAGGGATCAGGGCTATCGCCAGCGTCAGCCCGGCCAGGGCGCCCTCCAGCCAGTCCTGGCGCGTCGCCCCGTAAAGGACCGCCACGACGACGCAGAAGCCCACCGCCAGAAGTCCCGCCACGCCGATCAGACGCCGCGTGGTCCGCTGAAGGTTCGTGGGCGGCTCCCCCTCCTCGCCCAGCGCCTCGCCGACACGACCCAACGCCGTGCGCGGCCCCGTGTCCACGACCTCGGCCAAGCCGTGCCCCGCCACGATCAGCGTACCGGCGAACAGCCAGGGGCCGCCGTCGCCCCCGACAGCGCGCGCGGATGGATCGCCGACGGCGGCCTTTGACCCGATGCGGGTGACCGGCACAGCCTCTCCGGTCAGAAGGGACTCGTCCACGGTGACGACGAGGGACGACACAAGACGCAGATCCGCGGGACCCGTTCGCCCTCGCCGACCAGGACGAGGTCTCCCGGCGTCAGGTCTCGCGCCGGAAGGCGTCGCTCGTGTCCGTCACGGATGACGCGCGCGTAGGGCTCGGCCAGAGCGCGCAAAGCCTTGAGCGCCCTTTCACTCCGAGCTTCCTGGCCGACCGTCAGGCTGATCGAGATCAAGGCCCCGGCGGCCAGGAACAACCCCTCCGCGCGGTGACCAAACAGCAGGTAGAGCCCCGTCGCCACAAGCAGCAGAAGCACCATCGGTTCGCGAACAGCCCCGAGAAGGATGTCCAACAGGTTTCGGTCGCGAGCCTTTCTGATCTCGTTGGCCCCGAACCGGACGAGACGTCTCGCGGCTTCGGCATCATCGAGGCCCAGGGCGGAGAGCGGCGCGTCAATCATGCTCATGACATCCCCGATCCGGGCGCTGGCATCGTCGCCACGAGTTCGTCCGGACCATCGGCCGGCGCCACTCGGGGCTACCCCACAAGACCCAGGCGGAACGCATCCGCTGCTGCCCGGTTTCGCAAGCCGGGGCGCATGGGCCTGGGCCGTACGGGAAACCAGGTCCTCCAAGGCCGCATCGGCCTGCACGGACCGGCATGGCGCCAGTGCGGCGCCCGGACGCGGACCAGGGGAATGACCGCAATGAGTCAGTCAGGAGGTGGCGCGCTCGCGCCCTCCAAAACTGCGACGCCGCCGACGACGGCGCCGTCCATTTGTGACCAAGTTTGTGATCAAGCGGCCAAATTGCGAAGGGGCCGCTCGAAAGCGACCCCTTCAACCAACCGATTTTCCTATGGAAAATGGTCGGAGCGACAGGATTCGAACCTGCGACCCCTTGACCCCCAGTCAAGTGCGCTACCAGGCTGCGCCACGCTCCGAAGGCGCTCCCTATAGACGGCGGTTCGGTGCTCCGCAAACCCTAAAACGCTCTATCGACAACAACTTCCGTCTTAGCGTCGCAGAACGGCCTCCAATCGGGCCCTGGCCGCCTCCAGTTCGCCCAGCACCGTTTCCAGGCGGTTCGAGACGCCCGGGTTCGCCCCCGTTTCCATCGTCGGTTCAGATCGCTCGCCCGAATCGATTTCCAGCATGGCGACGGGATCGGCGTAGGCCGTCAGCCGGACCAGGCCCTGCTCCTGCACCAGCCGCTGGACGCCGCGAATCGTCAGCCCCTCGTCGTGCAGCAGCCGCCGCACGGCCTTCAGCACCATGACGTCGTCCGGACGATAGAAGCGCCGCCCCCCCGCCCGCTTCACCGGCGCGATGAAGTCGAACTTCGTCTCCCAGAACCTCAGCACATGCTGGGGGGCGCCGACTTCCTCGGCGGTTTCGGAAATGGTGCGGAAGGCGTTGGGGCTTTTGGCCAAGGGTCTCAGGTCTCGACGACGGCGTCGTGCACCCGGCTCTTCATGATCTGGGAGGCGCGGAAGCTGATGACGCGGCGGGGGTTGATGGCGGCCGGTTCGCCGGTCTTGGGGTTGCGGCCCATGCGGGCGCGTTTTTCGCGGACCTGGAAGACGCCGAAGCCCGATAGCTTGACCGTCTCCCCCTGCTCGAGGGAATCAACGATCAGGTCCAAAGTGCGCTCGACCAGTCCGGAGCATTCCTGCCGGGACAGCCCGACCTCCTCATGGACCGCTTCGCACAAATCCGCCCGGGTAAGGGTCTGATGTCCGGCCACTTGCATCTCCCCGCAATCAATCGGCGGGTCATTGAAGGGCAAAACGGCCGGAAATCAAAGTCCTCAATACGAATCTAGAATCGGAAGGCGCAGGCTCCCCACGTCAGGCCGCCGCCCATGGCCTCGACCAGGACCAGATCGCCCTTCTTGATGCGCCCGTCCTTGATGGCCACGTCCATCGCCAGCGGGATGGAGGCGGCCGAGGTGTTGGCGTGCATGGCCACGGTCGAGATGACCTTGTCCTCGTCCAGGCCCAGGCGGTCGCCGACGCCCTTGATGATCCGCTGATTGGCCTGGTGCGGCACGAACCAGTCGATCTCGGGGATATCGACGCCGGCAACCTCGGCCGCCGACGTGATCGCTTCGGCGATGTTGACCACGGCGTGGCGGAACACCTGATTGCCCAGCATCCGCAGATGGCCGACCGTGCCGGTCGTGGCCGGGCCGCCGTCGACGTAGAGCATGTCGGACTTGGCGCCCTCGCAGCGCAGGGCGAAGCCCAGCACGCCACGATCTGCCTTGGTCCCCTGCCCTTCGCCGGGCTCCAGCACGAAGGCGCCGGCGCCGTCGCCGAACAGGACGCAGGTCGTGCGGTCCGTCCAGTCCATCAGCTTGGTCATTTCCTCCGCGCCGATGACCAGGGCGCACTTGGCCTGGCCCCGGGCGACGAAACCGTCGGCCACGCTCAGCGCATAGACGAAGCCCGAGCAGACCGCCTGAACGTCGAAGGCGAT